>RZYG01000015.1 GCA_009930415.1 Spartobacteria bacterium
CTTCGTGCCGGAGGCCACGGCGGCGCGCTCGACGATCACCGGCACGTGTACCGCCTTCACGCCGCAGGCCGCCAGCGGCGGCACGCCCAGATCGCGGGCCAGTTGCGCCGCCATTTTGCCCGGATGCGGCGGCTGGAGCATCGCTCTCGACAGATGGCCGGCTGCCCGCTAGTCTTTGCGGCGTGAATAGGAAAGATCCGGCTCCCGACGCGGCGAATGCCGCCCCCACCGAAAAGATCGCCGAGCGCTATGAAATCCGTCGCGCCATCGGCTCGGGCGGGTCCGGATCGGTCTTCCAGGCCTGGGATCTCCAGCTGCAGCGCTACGTGGCCGTCAAGCGCTGGAGTCCGCCGGAACCGATGCTCGACGATCCCGAGGGCACCGAGCGCCTCTGGCGCGAGGCGATGACCCTCGCCGCGATCCAGCACCCCAACATCCTCACGATCCACGATTTCGGCGTGGACGACAAAGGCCCCTACGTCATCACCGAGTTCGTGGACGGCGAGACGCTCGACCTCGTCGTCAAACGCGCGCCGTTCGGCGTGGACGAATTCGCCGACGCCGCGCAGCAGACGCTGGAAGCGCTGATCGCCGCGCACCAGGCCGGCCTGATCCACCGCGATCTGAAACCGCAGAACATCATGCGCACGCGCCTCGCCAGCGGGGCGTGGCAATACAAGATCCTGGATTTCGGCTTGGCGCGCTTCGTGAGCCAGCCGACCGTGCAAAGCATGGAAAACAACAAATCCATCTACGGGTCGATCCTCTACATCGCCCCCGAGCAGCTCCGCCACCAGCCGCTCGACGCCCGCACGGACATCTACGCCATGGGGTGCGTGTTCTACTACATGCTCTCCGGCCACAGCGCCGTGGACGGCGAGACGATTCCCGACCTCATCACCAGCCATCTCCAGCACAGCGTCAAACCGCTGGCCGAGCTGCGGCCCGATCTGCCGGCGGCCCTGAGCGACTGGGTCATGAAAGCGCTCGCCTACGCCCCGGACGACCGTTATCCCTCCGCGGCCGCGGCCCTCGCCGCGCTGCGCAAAGTCCTGCCCGGCGCCATCCGGCAGACCTCCTTCCGCGTCGGCGCGCCGGCCCCGGCCCCCACGATCCGGCTCATGCCCACGCCCGCGCACGGCCCGCCGGTGCGGACCGCCACCCTGCCCATCGCGCCGATGACGGCCAAACCGCAACCCGGCGCAAAGCTTCCGCCCCGCTGGGCGGTGGCGCTGGCCGCGGCCGTGCTGGTGGGAGTCACGCTCACGGCCCTCCTGTTGCATTTCACGCCCCGCCGCGCTGCCGCGCCGGCGGAACCGGCCGCCGCCGCGCCGGCCGCGCCCGCGACCCTCGCGGCCTCCTGGCGCGACGAAGCGCTGCCGGTCGAAGACGTCATCACCCTCTGGCCCGCGTCCATCGCCGAAGCGCGGCGGCCGCTCATCCAGACCTATTTCGAGATGCTGCGCGATCTCGACGATCCCAAGTGGGGCAGCGTCGGCACCATTCTCGAGACCTTGGCCGTCATGCAGCACAATGCCCGCAACAACCCCAAGAAATCGCGGGCGCTGTGCAACCTGACCTACCACGACGCCACCAACCGGACGCTGGGCGAGCTGGACGTCGTGATTTGGAACGTGCCCGAAAACCGCGCCGAAATCGTCTATGAAGCCGTCGTGTCCGACCAGTTGCACCGCAAAGGCACCTCCAGCCGCAACCAGATCCAGCGCCTCGCGGACTCCATCCAGGCCGGCACGTGCGCCAAAATCCTGGATCCCCACGAGCCGGGCCGCCGCTACGAACCCGCGCAATTCGCGAACGTCAAGATCGCCATCATGGGCAACCAGGGGGCCCTGGCCGCCGGCTTCGATGCGGAAATCGACCTCACCCGCTTCGAGAACGATTATCTCCAGCGCCGCCTGATCGACTGGCGCAAGGCCAAGCAGGCCAAAACCGGCGGCAAGAAGAAGCCGCGAGACAACGCCCCCGCCGCGGCAGAAACCGCCGCCGCCCCCTAGCGGAGGTCCCCGGCCAAACGCCCGCCGCATCCGGATTTTCATCGTTTTTCGCGAATCTGCGCTTGCCGGTTTTCCCCGCCGGTCGCAAAATGACGATGCAAGAACGAACGACAACCCCAGGAGAAGCCATGAAAACGTTCCGGTTCGGAGGATGGTGCGCGGTGATTCTCGGCGCGGCGGTTTTGCTGGGCGCAACGGGATGCGAGGACGACGAGGAGGGCAACAGCCCCGACAGCATCGCCGGCGTCTGGACCGTCACCTTCCGGAATCCGGACTGGGGGACCGTCGGACCCAACGTCTACCGCTTCAACCAAAGCGGCAACGCGGTTTCAGGCTCCTACACCTTCGACACCGACCGCTCCTACACGCTCTCGGGCACCTACGAGGACAGCACGTTCCGGGGCGGCGACTCGTCCGGCTGGACCCACGTCCTGGAATTCGACGGGGCGTCGGGCTCCGGTACGATCTCCGGCGTCGGCGGCGACGGCAACTTCCAGATCTGGACGGCGGACCTCTCCCGCTAACGAGGCGCTTCCGGCGCTTCGCGGCTGCCTCGGAATCCTTGGTTTTCGCCGCCGCTGGCGGGACGCCATCGCCCGGCTCAGTTCCTCGCCGCGCGCAGCTTCATCAGCGCGGCGAAGATCGCGCGCAGTTTGGGCGTCGACAGCGCCTGGTCGGCGGATTCGAAGAACACGCCCAGTTCGGCCAGGCCTTCCTGCTCGTACACGCTGGCCTGCAGGGCCATTTCCAGCCGGTCGATTTCCTTCATGAAGCGGGCTTCGGGCGTTTGGCTCGCCTCGAATTCCTGCCAAACGGCCAGATACTCCCGGCCTTTCGCCAACCGCAGGAACACGCGCTCGACGGACGCCTTTTCCAGCTCGTGCTTGTCGGCCAGGGACATCTTGCCCGGCACGATGTCGCCGGCATAGATCTCGCCGAAGTCGTGCAACAGACCCATCAGGATCAGTTTGGATTTGTCCAGTTCGGGGAAGCATTCGTCCGCGAGGAAAAGCGCCAACAGCGCCACGCCCAGGGAATGTTCCGCCACGGTCTCGCAATCGGCCTTCGTGATGCCGTGCCGCAACCAGCCCTGGCGAAACAGCGCCTTGAGGTGGTTGAATTCGAAGAAGACCTGGACGACGGGCGGGACGTCCTGCCCTTCCAGATGTCGGATGGCGTGCGCGCGTTTGAGTTCCATGGATTCGATCCTTTGCGCCCTTATGCCACGCCTCGCCCGGAATGGCGAGCCGGCAATTGCCGCCCGGGCTTGCATCCGCCGCGCGTGCCCCGTATCTTGCCCGCATGTCGTTGCTTTGGCCATTCCTGCTCATCGTCGTCGCGCGCATCGCCGACGTCAGCATGGGCACGCTGCGCGTCGCGTTCATCGCCCGCGGGCGCAAGTATCTCGCCGCTGCCTGCGGGTTCGTGGAAGTCCTCATCTGGATCAGCGTGGTGTCGCGCGTGCTGTCCGGCGACCGGCAGTTCTTCACCTACGTCGCCTACGCCGCCGGGTTCGCCTGCGGCACGCTCGTCGGCATGTTCATCGAGGAACGCCTCGCCGTCGGGTGGTCGCTCGTCCGCGTCATCACGACCAAGCCCGTCGCCGATTTCATGCAGAAAGTCTCCGCCGCGGGGTTCGGCGTGACCCGTCAGGACGCCGACGGCGCGCGCGGCCCGGTCCACGTGCTCGTCACCCTCATGCCCCGCAAGCGGCTCGGTGAATTCCAGCCCTTGCTGCGCGAGTTCGATCCCGCCGCGTTTTACACCATCGAAGACGTCCGCCACGCCCGCGACATCCCCCCCGCCTACGCCACCGCCGCCACCGGCGCCGGCAAGGCGCGGATGCCCATTTGAAACGGGTTCAGCGATTCAAGGTTCACGGTTCAGCGGTTCATTTGGAAATTGGATATTGGTCATTGGACATTGGATATTCCGTCCGGCTGTCCGACCTCGATTGTCCCCTGTTACCTGTCCCCTGAGCCCTACTCCCCGCGCCGGGTCCACATGTTCAGGTGCCGGAACTCCGGGAATTTCGTGTATTCGAGCAAGCCCGCCAGGGAGCGGTTTTCGACGGCGATGCCGGCTTCTTCCAGCGCGGCCGCCGGATTCAGCCCGGCCAGCACCACCAGGCCCGTCCGGCCTTCGCCCACCGGAATGCCGTAGAGCGGCTGGTCCGGCACGCCGACCGCGAGGATGCCGTCGAGCCCCAGCAGCCGCAACTGGTCGCGGATCTTGAGGACCGCCGGCAACGCCACCGACGGGAACTCGCGGAAGCTCGCGCCGACGAGGCCGTTGCCCGTCTGTTCGCATTTGCGCACGCTCGTCATCTTCGCGCGGATGAACAGCTCCAGCGGATCCTGCGTCGTGCCGCCGTAGGCCAGCAGCTCCGTGAACCGCGCCGGCAGCCGGTTGCGAAATTCCAGCAGCCCGCCGTAGCGCGACGTGATCGGAATGCCCTCCTTCAGAAAAATGCCGTTGAGCGACACGCTGCAAATCGTGACCAAGGCGATCTTGCCGCGCGGCACGACCGCCGCGCGCGCGACGTCGTAGACCGCCCCCGCCCGCAGCACCAGCAGGCGCGACCCCATGCCCAGTTGCGCCGCGAAGACCGGCCGCACCACGTCCAGCGCGGCGACTTCGTCCCGCGCCGGCAGCAGCGTCGTGTTCACCACCAGCGTGCCCATGCCCGCGCGCAGGCGGAAGCCCATGCGGAAATTCAGCTCGTCGATCTGCCCCGCGATGAATCCCACCCGTTCGATGGCCGGCCCTCGCTCGACTTCCGCGAGCCCCTTGGCCGTCAGCGACCGCCCCGCGCGGCGGCTCTCCAGCCGCGTCAGCCCGGCTTCGTCGAGCTGCAGCAGATAGAGCCGGATGCTGCGCTCGCTCAAATCCACGCCCCAGCCCCGCAGCAGGTCCGCGATCTGCGACGATCCGGCCGGCCGGCCAAGCCGGTGCAGGACTTTCAGGATCCGCTGCTGGATTTCTTCGGAGGTCAGTTTCATTTCAGGAAACCGGGGTCGGAAAGACCCCCACGGGCTTGTCCCGTGGGTGAATCAGGTGGACAAAGGACGGAGGACATGGAGCGTCCCGCAGATGGGAAACGCAGCCGTCCCTCACGAGAATAGCCATTCTGGTTCATCCTCTTTTCCTGCTGTTTCCTGTTTTCCTGCTCACCGGCTGCGTTTCTCTGCCGTCCAGATGCCGTTAATTCGACTGATTTGGCTCATTGTTATGGCAATATTGCCGTATTGTGGAATTTTAATCTACATTTTTATTCATATTTCCAACGAGTGGCCTCATTTTTATGGCAAGAAATTACCGGGTAGAAGGTTTAACCTCCCCTGCCCGACCGAATCCAAGGAAAGGCCACACATGAGCTACGTCCAAGAAGTCCTGACCCAGTTGCAGGCCCGCAATCCCGGCGAACCGGAATTCCTCCAGGCCGCCCGCGAAGTTCTCGAAACCCTCGAGCCCGTCGTCGCCCGCCACAAGAAGTACGAGGCCGGCCGCATCCTCGAACGCATCGTCGAACCCGAGCGCCAGATCATCTTCCGCGTGCCGTGGATCGACGACGCCGGCAACGTCCGCGTCAACCGCGGCTTCCGCATCGAGTTCAACAGCGCCATCGGTCCCTACAAGGGCGGCCTGCGCTTCCATCCCTCCGTCAACCTCAGCATCCTGAAGTTCCTCGGCTTCGAGCAGATCTTCAAGAACTCCCTGACCACCCTGCCCATGGGCGGCGGCAAGGGCGGCTCCGACTTCGACCCGAAGGGCAAAAGCGACAACGAAGTCATGCGCTTCTGCCAGTCGTTCATGACGGAACTGTGCAAACACATCGGCCCGCACACCGACGTGCCCGCGGGCGACATCGGCGTCGGCGGCCGCGAAATCGGCTACATGTTCGGCCAATACAAGCGCATCCGCAACGAGTTCACCGGCGTCCTGACCGGCAAGGGCCTCAAGTGGGGCGGCTCGCTGATCCGGCCCGAGGCCACGGGCTACGGCTGCGTGTTCTTCGCCGAAGAAATGCTCAAGACCCGCAGCGAAACGTTCATGGGCAAGGTCTGCACGGTCTCCGGCTCCGGCAACGTCGCGCAGTACACCGTCGAAAAGATCAATCAGCTCGGCGGCAAGGTCGTGTCCCTCTCCGACTCCGCCGGCAGCATCTACGACAAGGACGGCATCAACGCCGAGAAGCTCGCGTACGTGATGGAGCTGAAGAACGTCAAGCGCGGCCGCATTTCGGATTACGCCAAGAAGTTCGGCGCCCAGTACCTGGAAGGACAGAACCCCTGGTCGATCCCCTGCGACTGCGCCTTCCCCAGCGCCACGCAGAACGAAATCAACGGCGCCGACGCCGCCACGCTCGTGAAGAACGGCTGCCAGCTCGTTTCCGAAGGCGCGAACATGCCCTCCACCCCCGAGGCGGTCGACGTGTTCCTCCAAAACAAGGTGCTCTACGGTCCCGGCAAGGCCGCCAATGCCGGCGGCGTGGCCACCTCCGGCCTCGAAATGGCCCAGAACGCCATGCACTTGAACTGGACCCGCACGGAAGTCGAAGCGCGCCTGCACCAGATCATGGTCGCCATCCACCACAGCGCCTGCGAAACCGCCAAGGAATACGGCCAGCCCGGCAACTACGTCGTCGGCGCCAACATCGCCGGCTTCGTCAAGGTCGCCGACGCCATGCTCGACCAAGGGCTGGTGTAGGAACCCAGAAGCAGGAGACAGGAGTCAGGGAACAGGAGACAGGAAACCCACCCCCTCCGCCCCGGCCGGGCATCCCCGGCCGGGGCTTTTCAGTGAAGTCCAGAATCCAGCCTAAGGCTGGACTACGAACTGGCTCCGTATGTAGTCCACGCTTCAGCGTGGGGCTGTTCTTTTCGCTGCGCACTCTACATACTTCATTTTCGCGTCTTTCGCGTGTTTCGTAGTGGCGGACCGATCGGTTTGATTTTTGGCTGGCGAAACGCTCCACGTTCTGCCATAGGAGCTTTTGTCTAATGGCGCGGACCCCGCCCGGCGGACGGAAGGATTTTTCGACATGGATCACCGGACAACCCAGCTTGCGCGCGTCCTCTTGGCGGGCCTGCTCGCCCTCGGCCTGGCCGCCTGCCAGAAAAAATCCGGCGGCGGCCAAGACGCCGCGGCCTTGATCGGCGACGGCTGGACCGCCTATCGCCTCAGCGAATTCCAGAATGCCGTTCTCGCGTTCGAAGCCGCCCGCGCCGCCGCCGAAAAGGGCGCCGACGACTGGGCCATGGCCACCTACGGTCTCGCCACCACGTGGGACTTGCGCCGCCCCGGCGAAGATCCCAAGCAGGCCACCCAGCTCTACCGGGAAATCCTCGCCGCCGCGCCCGACAGCCCGATGATCCCCTGGACCGAACTCGCGCTGGCCCGCCAGATGCATCTCGTGCCCGTCGGCCAGGAACCCGACTACGCCGCCGTCAACCAGGCCTACCAGCACATCTTGGACCAATTCCCCGACCACCTCGCCGCCAAGGAGGCGTTCCTCTATCTCCAGAGCATCCAGCTCGCGAAGCTCGAACCGAAATCCACGCGCGCCGCGGTCGCCAAGCTCGAAGACTTCGTCGCCCGCGAGAAAAAGGAATTCCTGAGCCCCGCCTGGTCGCTGCTGGCCGTGGGCTACCAGACGCTCAACGACCAGGAAAAACGCCTGCTGGCCGAGAAGAATTCCTTCGAAACCACCGAGGTCGATCCCTCCGATCCCTTCATCGAATTCGCCTGGGCCTACTGGAACCTCGGCACCATCGCGGAATTCGAGGTCGGCGACTTCGATCTGGCCCGCAAATATTACCAACTCCTCATCGACAAATACCCCAAGGACATCCGCGTCTACGGCTGCAAGCAGGCGCTCGCGCGCATGGACGCGCTGGAAGCGAAGATCCGCGCCGAGGAGGGCATCTAGCCATGCCGAAATTCTTCCGATCCGTTTTCGCCTTCGTCCGCGCCTATTTCGCCTTGCTCGTCGTCTTCGCGGTCTTTCTCTGGTCCGCCTGGGTCATCGCGACGTATCGCGCGCAGCAGACGCCGCCGGGCTCGGTCGTCATCCGCCTCGGCCACTGGCAGCTCGAAGCCAGCGTGCGCGAAGGCATCGACGAGATGGCCCGCGAGTACCAGAAGACGCATCCGGGCGTGGTCATCGTCCAGGACGCGATTCCCGAAGGCACCTACGGCCAGTGGGTCAGCACGCAGCTCATGGGCGGCACCGCGCCGGACATCATGCAGGTCGGCGCCATGCTCCCCGCCAACATCTGGCTGTCCTATTACAACCGCTACTTCTTCCCGCTCTCCCGCTACGTCAACGCGCCCAACCCGCACAACGCGGGCACCGACATCGCCGACCTGCCGCTCCGCCAGACCTACAAGGACGGCATGAAGACCGCCTACGTCACGGAAATGCAGGAATACATGTCCGTGCCGCTTTCGCTCTTCGGCGTGCGCATCTTCTACAACAAGGACCTGCTCCAGCAGCTCACCGGCCGCGACGTCGCCCCGCGCGACTACCGCGAATTCCTCGCCGTCTGCGAGCAGATCCGCGCCGCGACCAACGCCGTCACCGGCCAGCCCTACATCCCCATCGCCGGCTCGGCCTACCACTTCGGCCACTGGGACGGCATGATGTTCTCCCCCGTCACCTACGGCGCCTTCCGCCGCGCCGACTTCAACCGCGACGGCTTCGTCGGCAACGACGAAACGTTCGTCGCGTTCAAGACCGGCCTGCTCGATTTCTACTACCCCCCCTACAAGCTCTGGCTCACGATGCTCCGCGAGGTCACCGACTACTTCCAGGTCGGCTACACCGGTCTCGGCCGCGACGAAGCCGTCTTCCTCTTCGCCCAGCAGCGCGCCGTCTTCATGACCACCGGCACGTGGGACGCCCGCTCGCTCCAGGAACAGGCCAAGGGCCAGTTCGAAGTCGGCATCATGGACTTCCCGATCCCGTCGCGCGACGATCCCGTCTACGGCGAAGTCGTCGAAGGCCGCATCTACGAATCGCCCGGCGGCGGCTTCCAGTTCGGCGTCTCGCGCAACTCGAAGAACGTCGACGTCGCCGTGGATTTCCTGATGTTCCTCGCCTCGCAGAAAGGCAACGAGAAGCTCAACGGCATCATCGGCTGGATCCCGGCCATCGTCGGCACCGAGCTCGATCCGCTCCTGCAGGCGTTCGAGCCGCACCTCGAAGGCATCTACGGCAACGCCAACTTCACCCTCGGCGGCAATACCGCCGTCACCTGGGCCCAGCGCTACTCGCTCTACCAGGTCAACCAGATTTCCTTCGAGGACTTCGCCAAGTCCTACACCGAGTTCTACCTGAAGAACGGCCTCGAGGATTTCCTGGAACAGCAGCGCGACTGGCGCCGCGGCATGCAGCGCAACGAGCAGTACCTCGCCGGCATCCGCGGCCGCGCCATCCTGGCCGACCAGGCCGCCGGCGCCGCCGCCGACGCCGACGCGCAGTCCGCCGCCGAACTCGACGCCGAGTCCGCCTGGGTCCGCTACCGCGCCATCACCGCCTCCCGCCAGATCTGGGGCGAACTCAACCACGCCCGCCAGATGGACCTCGTGAAGCGCGACAAGCTGCCCGAGGGCTTCGTCGGCCCCTACGAATACTCCACCAACGTCCTCTCCAAGATCCGCCAGCGCCTGCGCGACGAGGGTTCGAAATGATCGCGGCCGTTCAAGGTAGGGACGGCTCGCCGAGCCGTCCGGGCTGTTTGGACGCGAGCCGAGCTCAATATTCAATATTCAATATTCAATCTCCAATCATCAAGTCCGACCCCTCCGAAAGTTTTTACGTTCTACGTAAAACCGGCACCAAAGTTTTTACGTTCTACGTAAAAATCGCCCAAAGTTTTTACGTTCTACGTAAAAACCGCTCCCCGTTTTTACGTTCCGCGGAAATTCCCTCCCAGCCCGTTCAACGCGACCTTCCCGGCTGTTCCATTGACCATTGGATATTGGATATTGGATATTGGATATTGAATCTCCGGCCTTCCCTCCCGGCACGAGGTCGTGCCGGCTCCATTCCCACCCTCGAACCCCCGATTTGACATGCAACCCAAAGAAGTCCAAGCCAACCAGCTCCGGCACCACTGGGAGATCTATTTCTTCATCGTCCCGACGCTGATCCTGATCGGGCTCTTCCAGTACTATCCGGCCAGCTCGGGCATCTTCCACTCCCTCTTCCGCTGGAACGGGTCGGACATTTCCGAATTCGTCGGATTCGAAAACTACGTCGACCTGCTCAAGAACCTCGAATTCTGGAATTCGTTCAAGTTGGCGTTCATCCTCGGCTTCTGGAACGTGATCAAGATGATCCCGGCGCTGCTGGTGGCCGTCTGCATCCACCGCTGCACGTCGGAGAAGATGCAGTTCTTCTACCGCACGCTGTTCGTCGTGCCGATGGTGATCCCCGGCCTGATCACGGTGCTGATCTGGCGGTCGTTCTTCTTCGAGGCCACCGCCGGCTACCTCAACCAGTTCCTCGATTGGACCGGGCTGATGGCGCTCCTGCAGCACGGCGGGACCTACGTCTCCGCCAAGTTGGCCGATCCCGCCACCACCGGCCTCGCCAAGGCCTTCCTCGAATCCTTCGACTGGCTCACCGCCTTCAAGGCCGGCACCGCGCCCGCCTGGCTCGGCGATCCCAAGATCATCATCATCGCCTGCGTCGTCTGGGGCTTCCCCTGGGTCGGTTCGTTCGCCGTCCTCACCCACCTCGCCAAACTGCAGAACATCTCCAAGGACGTCTACGAGGCCGCCGACATCGACGGCGCCACGTGGTGGAGCCGGTTCACCAAGATCGAGCTGCCGCTGCTGATGGGCTCGATCTATCTCCTGCTCGTTTTCGCCATCATCGACACGATCAAGGACGCCGGCATGATCCTGGCCCTGGCCGGCATCGCGGGCGGTCCCGGCGGCAAGGCCACCGTCCCGGCGCTGTTCATGCTGCGAAAAGCCTTCATGGACCAGCAAATGGGCTACGCCTGCGCCGTCGGCATCGTGCTGACCGTCGTCGTGCTGCTGCTCCAGAAAATCTGCAACATGCTCCTGCAACCCGAGCCCGAAGGCGGTTCCAAGCCCGACAAATCGGCCTGGTTCGGCATCCTCGCGCTCTACGCCTGCGCCGAGACCTATCTCTTCTTCAAGGGCGTCCTGCTGCCCAAGGCCGCCACGCCGGCCGTGTTCGCCGCGTTCGTGGGTGGCCTCGTCTTCAAGCTGGCGGTGCTGGTGTCCGTGCCCGTTGCGCTGCGCAAGTTCGGCGCGGCGCTCCGCGGCGGCCTCGGCCTCGTCGCCGTCGCGCTGATGGCCACCACGATCTTCGGCCAGGCCGCCGTTTCCTGGTTGCTGCTGGGTTTCGCGCTCCTGATGATGCTGTCCACCAGCCTCTTCAAGACCGCCATCGGCGCGGCCGGCATGATCCTCATCGGCTACGGCGTCGCCGGCGATTCGCTGAACATGATCATCTCCGGCATCGTCTTCATCATCCTCGCCGCGCCGTGGGGCCGGATTTCCGCGCGCCTCGACAAGGCCTATCTCGCCCGCTGCATGAAACGCCCGACGCCGCCCGTCAGCCAGGGCGACCTCTACGTCGCGCGCTCCTTCGCGCGCCAGCAGCAGCCCGTCTACAAGGCCGCGGCCGTCGCCGGCGACTGGGGCCTGCGCTTCTCGAAGCATGCGTTCATCTGGTTCGTTTTGGCCTTCGCGTTCCTGCCGCTCTACCTGATGCTGATCGTGTCGCTCAAGGACAACAACCAGTTCTATCTCTCCCCCACGGCCCTGACCCAGCCCATGCACTGGGACAACTGGGCCACGGCCTGGGCCATGGTGTCGCCCACCGTCGCCAACTCGATCTTCCTGTCCACGACGGCCACGTTCTTCATCGTCATCTTCGGGTTGGCCGGCGCCTATTTCTTCGCGCGCCTGAAAGTGCCGCTGTCCTCGTTCCTGTGGAACGCGCTCTTGCTGCTGATGATGATGCCCATGATCGCCAACCTCGTCCCGCTGTTCATCCTGCTGCGCGACATGAGCCTGCTCAACACCCTCACCGCTCTAATCCTCGTCGGCGCTTCCGGCGGCCAGGCCTTCGCGATCTTCGTGTTCCGCAACTTCATTTCCGACATCCCGCAAGATCTTTTCGAGGCCGCCGAAATCGACGGCGCCAACCATTTCCAGCAGCTCAAGCTGGTGGTCATTCCGCTGTCCGGACCGATCATGGGCACCATCGCCGTCATGCAGTTCCTCGGCCAGTGGAACGAATTCGTCATGCCGCTGATCGTCATGCGCGAGCAGGCGCGGCTGCCCGTCACCGTGCAGCTGATCCGCATGGCCGGCGAGTACATCAAGCTCTGGGGCCCCCTCATGGCCGGCTACGCCATCGCCTCCATCCCCGTCATCATCCTCTTCACCTTCTCCATGAAGCTCTTCGTCAAGGGCCTCACCGAAGGCGCCGTGAAGGGATAGGAAATCCGAATCTTCAATATCCAATATCCAATGTTCAATGAATTGAAAATTGATGATTGAATGTTGAATATTGAAAATTCGGTTTTGGTTCCCGACTTTGCGATCGGCCCTCGGAATGGAAAGAACGCGCGCATGACGACCCCGACCTTCTACGGCGACGAAATACCGCTGGAATCGCATCTCATCGAGATCCGCATCCGGAAACTGGACCAGATGTTCGACTCGCGCGACCCCTCGCCGTTCCTCGCGCAGGATCTCGACGACGACGCGCAGCAGTACGTCGTGGCCAGCGCGCAGGAATTCTCCCGCCGCCTGCCGCTGGCCCTGGTCATTCACGTGAACGAACCGGTGGACTCGCCCGAAAAGGCGCGCGACGCCGGCGAAGCCATCCGCGAACACTTCAAGCGCCAGTCCGGCTTCACCTCCCTGCGGTTGAAAGAGCTGCTCCACGACGGCTGGATCAGCCTCGCCATCGGCCTGGCCTTCCTTACCGCCGCGCTGACTGCCGCCTCGGCTCTGGGCAAGTGGGCGGACGTCTGGCATTGGGCGGCCATTTTCCGCGAAGGCCTCGTCATCTGCGGCTGGGTGGCCATGTGGCGGCCACTCCAACTCTTGCTCTACGACTGGTGGCCTATCCTCGACGACCGCCGCCTTTTCGACCGCCTCTCTCGCATGCCGGTGCGCATCGTTTGCCCTCCGCCGCCTCCCGTGACCCTGCGCCGCGAATAAACGTCCTATTCATCGGATTCGACCGAATCCTCTGGCTCTGCACCCCGCGCGACCTTGTGGCGAGGGTAAAACAGGACCCTTTCCCCAACCACCGAAACGACATGTCGCCTCCCGCTCCGACAAGACCCCCGTTTCTCCATCTAGGGTTGCCGCTACGCCACGCAGCCCATTGCCCCCCATTGAGTAAAGATATATTAACGCCTGTCCAGTCGGTCCAAACGATGTGGTAACGTTTTATAAAACGTTACCACTTTTCGGGAGGCGCGTTTCCGTGTGCCGGGCTGCACCGAAAAGAACCCAGATCCGCGTCGAAAAACCGGCTTGTCGCGCCAGAATCATAAGTTTAGCCTTGCCGACAGGGTCAAATCGCAAGGAGTTGGCGATGCGCATGCTCGGTGGTCCGTTGTTGCTCGCGTGCTGGATGGCGTCCGTCGCTTCCGCCAAAACCGACCGCTTCGTCTGGACCAACAGCCCCGCGCCGACCGCCCCCTACACCAACTGGACCACGGCCGCGCACACGATCCAGGCCGCCGTCGACGTCTGCGAAAACGGCGATACCGTCGTCGTCACCAACGGTCTTTATGACATCGGCGGGCGGACGGCACCGTTCCGAAACTCCACCAATCGCGTGATGGTCACCAACGCCATCCTCGTGCGCTCCGTCAACGGGCCCAAGGAAACCGTCATTCGCGGCCAAGGTCCACAGGGCGCTTCCGCCGTCCGGTGCGCCTATCTGACCAACGGCGCGACGCTGAGCGGCTTCCGCCTGGAAAACGGCCATACCCCCGGGCACGCCATTAATCCCGGCGACGAAGATCCCGTCGGCGGCGGCGCCATCCTGTCCGCCGATTGCCGCCTGTTCGATTGCGTCATCGTCAGCAACGCGGCCGCCACCCAGGGCGGCGGCGTCTACGGCTATTCCGGGGCCACCGTGGAAGCCTGCACGTTCGACGACAATTCCGCCGAGGACGGCGGCGGCGTCTATCTGGAGGATGGTATTCTTCTCGACTCGACCTTCCGCGACAACGTCGCTTCGCCCGGCTACGGTGGCGGGGCCCGGGCCATCGGCGGAGGAGTCACCAATTGCACGTTTGTCCGCAACAACGGCTATTGGGGCGGCGGACTGATGATCGAAGGCGGCAGCGTCTTCGGTCTTGTCGCCGTCAGCAACGTGGCCGCCGCCGGGGCGGGAATCGCGGCCAGCGAATCGGAACTCGACGATTGCCGGCTCTCGTTCAATTCGGCTCTCAATTGGGGCGGCGGGGCTTATCTTTCCCAAAGTTTTCTCGCCCATTCCGTCGTCAGCAACAACGACCTGGCCTGGCAACAGGAAGCCGAGCCCCTGCCCGGTCACGGCGCCGGAATCGCCTGCGATTTCGGTTGGGTCCACAACTGCGAGATCGTCGCCAATTGGGGCAACCATCCGGACGACGTCGGCGGCGGCATCGCGGCCTCCGGCGACGATTTCTTCCCGTCGCAAATCATCGATTGCTCCATTCGCGGCAACTCCGCCGGCCGCGGCGGCGGGCTCTACATTTTCCCCGAATCGATGTGTCTCGCCGGCGGGCAGGAAAGCGCCCTCGAATTTCTCGGCAACGTCGCCAGCAACTTCGGCGGCGGCATTTGCGTCTCCACGCAATCCGTGCTGATCGCCGACGGCCCGATCTCCGTTGAGACCAACTGGGCGGCCGACGGCGGCGGACTGGCGGCACTGGAAGGCGCCCAGATTTTGTTCGAGGCCGCCAACGCCCTTCCTCCGCCAACGTTTTGCGGAAACGTGGCCACCAACAACGGCGGCGGCATCTATGCCACGGGCAGCACCACGACGCTCACCCTGACCGGCGTGCGCTTTGGCCAAACCAACGACGCCAGCCAAGGCAACGTCGCGCTGGGCAATGCCAATGGCAGCGGCGGCGGCGGCATCGCCCTGTATCACGGCACCTTGGAAGGAACCGAGTTGTCGTTTGCATACAATCGCTGCGCGTTCCGCCACGGCGGGGCCATCCTGCTGGACCACGCGCAGGCCACGTTGACCTCCGCCGCGCCAAGCGATTCCCCCGCTACCGCACAACCCGCTTGCCGATTTCTGGTCAACCAAGCGACCAACAACAACGGCGGGGCCGTCTACGCCTACTTCAGCCAAGTGGGCATTTCCAACGCCTTGTTTGCCGGCAACTCCGCCGGCCGCGGCGGCGCGCTACATATCGACAGCGGCAGCTTCGGCGTCCTCGACAACGCGATATTCGCCGACAACGAAGCCACCATAATCGGCGGTGGCATTCGGACCTATGCCGGCGGCGAAGCGCATACGGAATGCGCCCTGCGGCATTGCACGCTGACCGGAAACCAGCCCGACGGACTCGCCGCTTCCAATACTCCCGCCGTTTCCCTCACCAACTGCATCGCATACGGCAACGGTTCTCCGCAAATTTCTCCGGACCTCGCCGTCGCCTTCAGCGACGTCCAAGGCGGCTACCTCGGGACCGGAAACGTCGATGCCGATCCGCATTTTCGCGATCCGGCCGCTTTCGATTTCCATCTCACGGTCGATTCCACCGGAACGGTCGTCGATGCCGGCACCGACGCCGGGCTGACCAACGATTGCGTGTTCCGCGTCCGCCCCCTCGGCGCCGCGCCAGACATGGGCGCGTTCGAATACAACGCCGCCTTTGACGATTCCGACGGCGACGGCATCCCCGACGAATGGGAACGGGGGCGCGGCCTGGATGCGCGCGATCCCGCCGACGGCCCGGCCCACGGCGACGGCGATGGCCGGTCCAATTTCGAGGAGTATTGCGCCGACACCGATCCGCTGGATACCGACGACTTTTTCCACCTGACCGATTGCGCCTACAATCCCGACCGGCCCGACCGCGGCATTTTCGTGGGCTTCACGTCTTCCTCCAATCGGCTCTACAATCTGTATTCCGTCGCCGCTCTGTCCAACGGATGCGTCTGGGCGGCCATGGCCGGAAAAACCAATTATCCCGGCGTCGGCAACTACGACGGCTTCAACGACACCAACGCTCCCTTCGACGGCCTCGCCCGCACCTACCGCGTCACCGTCCGTCCCATCCCCGAATAATCCGCGGCCGCGCTCAGAAAAATCCAGCGTCCCGCGCCATGGCGGCGCCGGAACGCGGCTTGGTCGAGGTCTCGACCGCTGCTGGCCGTGCCGCAGGCGCATTCATTTCCACGACTGGCCGGCCCGGCTGCGCGGGCCGTCCGCCCAGACTCGATCCCCAACCGGCAATGCCGGCCAGATAGTAATTCACGACGCTCGGACTGTTCGCGAATGCCTCCGGATCGACAAGCGGCGGCATGCCGCCGAAATACACCGCCGCCAGCGCCGGGCATTCCCCGAATGCCCATTCGCCGATGAAGTTGACCCGACGCGGAATCTGAATGGATGCCAGCGCCGCGCAATCGAAAAACGTCCGCTCTTCGATCCGCTCCAGCCGTTCGGAAAGCCGGACCCGCGCCAGCCGGCGGCACCCGTAGAACGCCCATTTTCCGAGCCGTTCCACACCGTTGGACATCGCGTACGTCGTCAAGCCGGATCGCTCGAATGCCCGCCTCCCGATTTCCACCAGCCCCCCCCCGCCTTCGACCGCTCCTAGCGCCGCGCACCCCGAAAACGCCCCCTCGCCGATCTCCGTCACGCTGTCGGGCAGATAGATGCTTTTCAGGCCGCTGGAGTCGAACGCCCAGGCCCCGATGTTCGCGAGACCATCCGGCAGGACCACGTTTGTCAGCAGAGCGCAGCCGGCAAACGCCTCGTTGCCGATGGCCGCGAGGCCATCCGAAACCGTGAACGAGCCGGACATGCGCGGCGGAACCAGCACCAGCGTCGCCGTCCGCCGATCCACCAGCGCGCCGTTCGCGTTTCGGTAAAAAGGGTTGTCTGCCGCCACGGCGATTTCGGCCAATTGGCGGCACCCGCGGAACGCCCATTGCCCGATTTCCGCCACGCCCGCGCCAAGTTCGACGCGGACCAAACCAGTGCAATAGGCAAAGGCCTTGCTATCGATGCGCACAAGTCCGTCGGGAATCGATACACTGTGCAATCCCGCGCAGTTCGCGAACGCTTCGGACCCGATGGCGATGACCGGCCGGCCATCCACTTCGGCTGGGATCGCCAGATCGCTCCCCGCCCCGGCATAGTTGGCGAGCATCGCCCCGTCGCCGACAATCGTCCACGTGAAATCCCCCGCAACGGCCGTCGCCGCCCACGCCAGCCCGGCCCCAATCCACCTGCCCAGTTTGCGCATCGGAGTTCCTCCGCTCATGCCCGCACGATGCCAAAAAAGACATGGCGGCGCAATGCCGGGATGCCTACGGCCGGTCCAGAACGATCCCGCACCACTCGCCGTCGCCGTCGCGGAGCACTTCGCGCGCGCCTTGCGCCACGAAGACGTCCGCGACGGAGTCGCCTTCGAATTCGCGGATGCCGGTCAGGATGAGCCGCTTTTTCGTCGCCCGCCAGAGGCCGGGGGCGGCTTGGATCAGGATATGGGTCAGAATGTTTGCGCACACGACGTCCGCCGGGCGTTTCAGCCAACCGGGATGGAGGACGTCGCCGAAGTAAAACCGGATTCGTCCTTTCTCCAGCCGGTTCAGTGCGGCGTTTTCGGCGCATTTTTCGACGCAAACGGGGTCGAAATCAAAGGCGTCAATGCTTTTGACCCCCAATTTCGCCGCCGCGATGGCTAAAATGCCGCTGCCGGTGCCCGCATCGAGCATCGAGCGCGGTTTGAGGTTGGCGCAAGCCCGTTCGAGCTCTTCCAGGCAAAACCGGGTGGTGAAATGCCCGCCCGTCCCGAAGCTGAGACCCGGATCGATTTTCAGGTTGATCCGCTTGCGGTCCGGCGCCTTTTCCCAGACCGGAACCGTCCGCAGGCGCCGGCCGATGTCCTGAACGTGAAAATGATGCCGCCAGAAGGTAGTCCATTGCTCCTCGTGGCAGGCCATCGTCTGGACCGAGGGCAAATCATAAGCCTCGGGCAATTTCCGGCGATGGGTTTCGGCCTCCGCGAGGGTGTCGAAGTAGATTTTGACGACGGCCTGATCGCCGTGGGGCTGCTCGAGCGAGACCGGTTCCACCCCCCAGCGATCCCGGACCCAGTCGCAAAATGAATCCGCATCCTTCTTGGCAATAACGAGTTCCAACTGCCCACAGGATTTCATGACAGAGGGTTATACCCTGGCCCACCTATGTAAACAAGGTCAAACGGAACCGCAAACCCATATCAGTCGCCATGTAATCAGCCAAACGTTTTATAAAACATCAGGTCTCCGAAGCAGACCAACCCAGACGTTTCATAAAACGTTTGGTTTGCGTTCATTGGACTTGCCGAATGTCCGGAAAGGTGTATCGTTTTACTTCCAATGTTGATGAATCAAGTCAATTCCATCCAAGGCAGATTGCTGTTCGCCATCGCTCTCCTTTTGCCGCTTGGCGCGACCGCGTTCCGGCAACGGCCGGATACCGCCTTGGACCGTTTTCCGGCCGGGCCCGTCCCCGCCGCACCCTCCGCCCTGCACGCCGAGCAAAACGCCGCCCGCCTCGTGGACGCCATCATCCAGATCGAATCCCGCGGCGACGCCCGCATGGTCGGCCGGCACGGCGAACGCGGCCTGATGCAGATCAAGTCCGGCACCTGGCGCGACATGACCACCCGCCTCTTCGGCGCCCCGCTCCCTTTCGACCAGGCCTTCGATCCCGCCCTGAACCGCCGCGTCGGCGTCGCCTACCTCGCCTTTCTCCAGGAATCCATCCTGCCCCGCCAGGCGGAATGGAAGTCCGACGAGCGCACGCTCCTGCTGGCGGCCTACAACGCCGGCCCCGGCCGCCTGCGCCGCTCCGGATTCGATCTCGACCGCATGCCCGCTCAGACCCAGGACTACGTCGAGCGCGCCAGCGCCTTGCACGACGTCTATCTCGGGGACTTAGCCGCCGTCCGAATCCCGCCGCGACCGGCCGCGACACTTTGAGTGCATTTCGCGTTTTTCCCGTTGTTCGCGGCGCGCCGCCATCCTATACTGGCCGCAAATGCGAAAGTAGCACATGAACGACGAGCTGGAAGCCATCTACGGACACGCCTTGCAATTGCTGGTCACTCATCTGATCAAGAACGCCTACCGGAAGATTCCTGCGCCGGTCCTCGAAGGCGCCCTCGATTTCGAGAGTCATTCCTGGAACAAGCAAGACGCCGCGGCCAAACGCGCCCGCGTGCGCGATATCGCCGCCCATACCGTCGCCCCCTCCGACATCCATCGCCACTTCGAAGCCTATCCCCACCCATTCAGCAAGAAGAGCTTCGCCAAATTCCTCGCGACGCAGGCCCAATACGCGGAAGCGTTGGGCACCTAGGCGCCGGTTCCTCGCCATGATGGACCCGGTCCTTCCAGATCCGATCACCAACTACAATCGCCAAGTCGCCCGGCAGCGCTACCTGCGCCGGGAAGAACACGTCCTCGACCATCATCCCGGCTTCAACCTCGTCTATTGGCGCCGGATCGTGCGTGCGCCCGCCCGCGTGGAACGTCTCGGCCACCGCTGGGGCTGGAGCCGCGACCAGATCAAGCTGACCCAGGCCCTGCTTGTCACCCGCATGGCCTGCGTCTTCATCGATCATCTGATCGGCCGCATGGCGCAGGCCGACATCCTGCCGCGCATCGCCAACGCCCCCCATCTGGAGTGGGAGCGCCAATACCGCGATTTCCTGCTGCTGTTCCTGCGCACGAAGGAAATCCACGGCCGGCGCGACATCGTCAAGATCATGCAGCGCCTCCACCGCTACGTCATGCCGCCCCAGTCGCTGCTGGATTTCCGCCGCCGCCACTGGCGCTGGATCGAAGCGATCCTGCCCTCTTTGCTGACGCCGTCCGCCGCCTCCGCCTTGTTCATCCGGCGCCAGTTCGACGTCCAAGGCGATCCGGTCGTCGCCGCCCGCAAGATCTGTTTCACCGCGGCGCTCTATTCCGACATCCAGGAGCGGCTCTACCGCCAGCAATGGATGTATGCCTACAGCGATTGCCTGCTGCGCCTCTACGCGCTCATCCGCAAACGCCCCGACCTTCTCGCCGCCCTCATCGCGCAAGATTGAGAACCGCGCCGCATAAAAAAGACGCCCGCAACCGGACGTCTCGCAAGTCGAAATGGCGTACCTGACAGGAGTTGAACCTGTAACCTTCTGATCCGTAGTCAGATGCTCTATCCAATTGAGCTACAGGTACGCCGGATAGGTTGTGTGTTGTACACCACGCCCCCGGTTTTGGCAACCCCCTCTTTCAATTTTTATCGTCGGCGAAGGGCTCCGTCCCGACGGTACCGTCGGCGGTCTTCACGAGCATCTCGATTTTCTTTTCGACCTCGTTGAGCTTAGAAGAGCACAGCTTGACCAGTTTCTGGCCCTCCTCGAAGGCCGCCACCATCTTTTCCAGGCCGAGTTCGCCGCTTTCCATCTCCGCCGCGATCTCCTCCAGCCGCGCCAGGGCCTTCTCGAAGCTCTGGGCCTTTTCCGCTTTGTCCGCCATCTCGTCCTCCTCCCGCCGCGTCCACGGTGGAGCGCACCGCGCCGTCGGCGAATTCCGTTTCCAGCTGCATGCCGGGCCGGGCGTCGCCGGCCGACCGCAGGATTTTTCCGTCGCGCGTTTTCGTCAGGCTGTAGCCGCGCGCGAGCACGCCTTTGGGATTCAGCATACGCAACTGCGCCTCGGCATGCTGCAGCGTGCGGCGGTCTTCCGCCAGGCGCATGCGCGCGGCCAGTTCCATGCGCCGCGCGGCCGTCGCGGCGCGCTGCCGCACCAGTTGCGGCAGTCCTGCCAGCGCCTTCTGGAGGCGCACGGCCAGGAAATCCACGGACTGCTGCGCTTGCCGCACGACCTGCAGCGGATCGCGCAGGCCGGGCGTCCGCGCCGCTCGGTCGAGGCGGTTGCGCCAGCCCAGCGTCGCCGTTTTCGCGCCCAGCGCGAGCCGGCGGCGCAGATCGGCCACGCGCCGTTCCAGTTCGGCCTTGCCCTGGACGACCATTTCCGCCGCCGCGCTGGGCGTCGGCGCGCGCACGTCGGCCGCGAAATCGCTCAAGGTCCAGTCGATCTCGTGGCCCACCGCGGAAATCACGGGAATGGCCGAGCGCACGATGGCCCGCACGACGGTTTCCTCGTTGAAGCACCACAGGTCTTCGAGGCTGCCGCCGCCGCGCCCGACGATCAGCACGTCGAGTCCGCCGCGCCGGTTCAGCAAATCGATCGCCGCGGCGATTTCGTCGGCCGCGCCGGCGCCCTGCACGCGCACAGGCGCCAGCACGACGTGCAGGTTGGCGAACCGCCGTTCCAGCACCTGCAAGACGTCGCGGATGGCCGCGCCGGTGGGCGACGTCACGATGCCGACGTGCTGCGGCAGAACCGGCAGCGTACGCTTGCGCTCGGCGGCGAAGAGCCCCTCCGCGGCGAGCCGCTTTTTCAGCGCCTCCAGGCGCAGCATCAGCTCGCCTTCGCCGGCGGGCTCGAGCTTGCGCAGCAGGATCTGGTAGTCGCCGGCCGCCTCGTAGACGGTGATCTGGCCGTACCCGCGCACCAGCAGGCCGTCCTTCAGCGGCAGCTGTACGCCGGCGAGCGCGCTGCGAAACATCACGGCCCGGAGCTGGCTCGCGGCGTCTTTGAGCGTGAAATAGGCATGGCCCGACGCCGGCTTGCGGAAATTCGAAATCTCCCCCTCCACCCACACGTTGCCGAACGCGCCTTCCAGCGTGCCTTTGATGTGGCGCGTCAGCTCGGACACCTTCCAGACCTGCCGCCGGGCTTCGTCCCGCCCCGCCGGACCCTCGACTTCTGGAAAGAACCCGTCCATCGCCCTACCACGCGATCGGCGCGTTGAATTCTTCGAGCTCTTCGGGCGAATAGTCCGGGGAAAGCATGCGCATCCGGCCGACTTTGAGGCGCGCGCGCGCGCCGGTTTCGAGGTTCTTCACTTCCAGATCGCCGATCATGTAGACTTGGCGGAGCTTCTTGACCGATTTGACCTCGAACCGCTTCACGGCGCGGCCGTCCCGCCAGGCCTCGCCGCGGACCACGGCGTCGTAGGCCGGCGCCACCCACAGGCGCAGGTGCGACCAGCCCCCGCCGTGTTCCGGCGGGCACGGGATTTCGATGATCTGGCATTCCCAGCGGTTGGCGACCTTTTCGGTGCCGACGATCTTCGGGTCCGGCCACCAGAAATAGGAAAAGCTCATTTCCATCCAACTGATTTCGCTGCCCTGGATGGGCCCGAACAGGTCCGGCCGCGGTGCCGGCTGCGGGGGATCGCCCAACGCATAGGCGAACGCGGCGGCGCCGGCGCCGAGTTCCACGGTCATTTCTTCCAAGATGCCCCCGAAGGCGTCGCGCAGCACGTAGCGCGCCGTGCGGCCGGATTCCCGCGGCGTCAGCACGGCCTCGGCCTGCACCGTTTTGAGGGTCTTGCCGTTGGAATCCACCACGCGGATGGCCGCTTCCAGTTCCAGCGGCACCTCGGGCATGGAGCGCTGCACGCGGGCCATTTGCGCTTCCGCGGCGGGGTCGCCGCCGGCCGCGGCCGCGATGCCCGCGCCCAGCCACCATACCGCCGTCCAGCCTGTCCAGCCGCGCATTCTCATGGGCCGCATCCTAGGCCACGTCGCAACCCGCCGCAAATCATTTCGCGTTGCCGGCGCATCGGCGGTTGACGTCCATCCGCCGCCCATGCTAAACAGCGCCACCCTTGCGGATTCCGGGGTTGTTTCCGGACGTCCGTCGAGGTACGGTCTCCAACGAGAGGTTCAGCATGGCCACGAAGAAAAAAAACGCGAAGAAGGCAGTTCGTAAACCCTCCCGCCCCGCCAAGAAAGCGGCGAAAAAGGCCCTGAAGAAGATCGCCCCCAAAAAGGCTCCGGTGAAGAAAACGCCGGCGAAGAAGGCTCCGGTGAAGAAGACGCCGGCCAAGAAGAAGCCGGCGAAGAAGGCCCCCGCCAAGAAAGCGGTTCAGAAGGTCGTCAAAAAGGCCGCGAAGGAAGCCGCTCCCAAGGCCCAGCCGAAGCCCTTTGCGAAGACGCTGCCGCCGCCGCCCGCGCCGCGCAAGATCAAGCCGGCCCGTGCGTTCAACAAAGCCGAGCTCCAGTTCTTCCGCGCACAGCTCCAGAAGCAGCTCGACCTGATCCATGGCAATCTCGTCGCGCTGGCGGGCGACAATCTCAAGCGCTCCCCCATCGAGTCGTCGGGCGACATCAGCGCCCATTCCACCCACATGGCGGATCAGGGCACCGACAATTTCGATCGCGAGCTGGCCTTGAACCTGGCCTCCAGCCGGCAAGAATCGCTCTACGACATCGAAGACGCCATCCGGCGCATCGACGAAGGCACCTACGGCGCCTGCGAATCGTGCGGCGGTGCCATCGAGCTGCCGCGCCTGAAGGCCCTGCCCTTCGCCAAGAAGTGCATGGTCTGCCAGAACGCCGCCGAGCGCGGCCGCACCAAGTACCGCCCCTTCAGCGGCACGATGCCCTTGCAGCAGCTTGCGGCCGAGGATGCGGCCGACTCCTCCGATTCCGGAGACTAAGCGGTTCGGTCCGCTCCGCCCATGACGCCGCTGCTCGTCGCCATTCTGGTGATCCTGCTCGACCAGGGCACCAAGGAGTGGGTCCGCGGCTCGTTTTCCCTGCACGAATCCGTGCCGGTGATTCCGGGTTTCTTCCACCTGACCTACATCCGCAACACCGGCGCCGCTTGGGGCATCTTCAGCGACCAGAACCTGGCCTTGGCCGGCCTGGCGTTCGCGATGCTGGTGGCGCTCGTGCTTTTCCGCCGGCGGTTCCTGCCGCCCGGCCGGCCCCACCGCATCGCGCTCGGGCTGCTCTGCGGCGGCATCGTCGGCAATCTCTTCGACCGCCTGCGCCTCGACTACGTCGTCGATTTCCTCGACTTCTTCCACCGCGGCTGGCACTTCCCGGCCTTCAACGTGGCCGACTCCGCCATCTGCATCGGCGTGGGCATCTACGTCCTCGGCACCCTGTTCGCCCCCGCCCCCGCCGTCCCGGCGCCGGAAACGCCCGCGCCATGAACGCCCCGCGGCGGGATCAATGTTTTTACGTCCGACGTAAAACGTCCCGCAAAGTTTTTACGTTCCACGTAAAATCTTTTGACCGTTTTTACGTTCCACGTAAAAATCGGAAAACGGTCGCTTGTGCGACGTGGCCCCCGTGAAAACGCGCCTGTTCATCCCGGTTTTGGCTGCCGCCGCGCTGCTGGCTCTGGCCGGCGCGCTGAACGAGCGCCTGCTGGCGCTGCGCGCGGAACGCCATCTGACGCAAGCCCCGCCCACCGTCAACCTGCCGCCGGCCGTCGCCTTCACCACCGTCGCGCTTGGCGGCTTCCGCGGCATCCTGGCCGACGTGCTCTGGATGCGCGCCGGACGCCTGCAGGAAGAAGGGCGCACCTTCGAACTCGTCCAGTTGGCGGATTGGATTTCCAAGCTCCAGCCGCGCAGCGCGGCGGTCTGGTCGTACCACGCCTGGAACATGGCCTACAACGTGTCCGCGCTGATGGCCGCTCCGGCCGACAAGTGGCGCTGGGTGCGCAACGGCATCGAACTGCTGCGCGACGAAGGCATGGTCTACAACCCCGGCTCGGCGCGCCTGCATCAGGAGCTCGCGTGGCTGTTCCTGCACAAGCTCGGAAGCGATTACGATTCCGCTGGCGGCTTCTACCGCGAGCGCTGGGCCGCCGAAATCGATTCCGGAGCCGTGCCGCTCGACCCGGATCTCGTCCGGAAAATCGAAACCGAAATCGCTCCGCTGGATTGGCGCACGCCGCAGGCCCATGCCGTCTACTGGGCCATGGCCGGACTGCCTTTCGCCCGGACCGATTTCGACGATCTCGCCCTCCGCCGCACGGTATATCAAGCCCTGCTGCAGCGGCTGGCCCTCGGCGAGCGCCGTCTGCTCGGCCCCGCCATCGCTTTCGTGGAAGACACTTGCCGGCGCCATGCCGACGTCGGCAGCGTCCAAGAGGTGCTGCGCAACCTGCGCGCCCTCGAGTAACCCGCGCGCCCGGTCAATCACGCGGATCGTCCCCCGGCCGGCCCGCTCAGGGCTGGGCCGCGGCGGCCGGATGGCCACTTGGATCGTTTCCCCTCCTCAAGAATCGGTCGACTGCCCACCAGAACAGCGCGACTCCGGCCAGATTCGCCGCCGCATCCCCCCAGCTGAACGCCCGCCCCGCCCCGCCGATCCACGGTTGCAGCCACTCCAGCAAGAGCCCATAGGTCCCCCCCGCCGCCGGCAGCCACCCCGCCGCGCGCCGTTTCCCCCACGGCCCGGCCGCCCACCGCAGCAACGCCCCCAGAATCCCGTACAACCCCACGTGCACGGCCTTGTCGATGCCGGGGACTCCGGGCGGCGACGGCGGAAACAGCCATGCCGGCGCCAGCGAGAGAACGGCGATCAACGCCGCATGCCCCGCGCAAATCCAGCGCCGAACGACAAGGGAAACCGAAGTCAACCGGATCACAGCTTGTCCAGCTTGTCCCTGAATTCGGGCAAGTGGCCGTGGATGGTTTGCCAAACCAACGGCAAGCTAACGCCAAAGTAACCGTGGATCAGGCGATTGCGCATTCCGACGATCTTGCGCCACTCGATCTCGGGATGGGCGCGAATGAATTCGTCCGGCAACTTGGATGCGGCCTCCCCGATCACGGAGATGTTTCGCAAGACGGCATCCACGACCATGCTGTTGCCGGCAAAGGCAGCCTCATCCAACCCTTGCACGTAGGTGGCGATTTTCACGAGCGCCTCGCGAATGTCGGACAGCAGGATTTCAGCCGAGCGCTCAGACATAGACCAGATCTTTTTGAATGACGGCTCGGTAACGCGGTTTGACCCCATCCGCCGGAACCACGTCCGTCTTGACCCCCAACCGACGCTCGATGGTTTCCGCCAAATCGACGAAATCAAGGCCGATGACAGGATCGACGTCGACCAGAACGTCCACGTCGCTGTCCGGCGTCTGGTCGCCGCGGGCATACGAACCGAACAAAGCCATGGAGCGCAGCTTGTAGCGCCCCGCAATCGCAGGCTTTAGATCCCGCAATGCCGCCAAGATGTTTTCGCGCGTCTGCATATCCGTTTCCGTCCGCAACCAAGCTACCCGCTTGTCCGACAGCCGTCAATCCGGCTGTCGATTCAGGCGCGAATCCGCCGGACGATGCCGCACACGCGGTCCAGATCGCCCTCGGTCATGGCCGTTCCCGAAGGCAAGCACAGCCCGCGCGCGAACAGGCGCTCGCTGACCGCCGCCCCTTCCGCCTGCCACAGCTTCGCGCCTTGGAACACCGGTTGCAGATGCATGGGTTTCCAGACCGGCCGAGCTTCGACGTTTTCGGCTTCCAGCGCTTCCCGTACCGCGTGGGTGTCGGTCCCGAACGCCGCCGGATCGATTTGGATCACCGTCAACCAGCGGTTGCTGCGCCAGCCGGCCGGCTCGGGCATGAAGGAAATCCCCGGCAAGTCGCCCAGCCGGGCCCGATAACCTTCGAAAATTTCCCGGCGGCGGCGCACGCGTTCGTCCAGCACCTGCAACTGGCCGCGCCCGATGGCCGCCAGCACGTTGCTCATCCGGTAGTTGAAGCCGATCTCCACGTGCTCGTACCACGGCGTCGCTTCGCGCGCCTGCTGCGATAGCTTGCGCGCGTGGTCGATCAGTTCCTTGTCGTGCGACGCCAACATGCCTCCGCCCGACGTCGTGATGATCTTGTTGCCGTTGAAGGAATAGGTCGCTGCCCAGGCGTCCGCGCCGGCATGGCGTTCGCCGTAGCGCGCGCCGACGGCTTCCGCCGAATCGCAGATCACCGGCACGCCGTGGCAGTCGCAGATCGCCCGGATCCGCGGCAGATCGCACGGCAGGCCGTAGAGATCGGTCGGGATCAC
>RZYG01000150.1 GCA_009930415.1 Spartobacteria bacterium
CCACCCGAGAGCCTGCGCCATGGACACCCAGGGGAGCACACCTTCGTCCAGTCGCTGCGGGTCGCGCGGGTAGTACCGCGAGTGCGTCGGGGTCGGAAGGCGAGCCTCCCTCCCATCACTCCTTGCCACCAGGATGGCCCGCTTGCGGGTCTGTGGCACGCCATGCTGCTCGGCGTACACCAGCCCGGTGGTCACCGAATACCCGGCGCCGCGCAGCACCTCGGCCGATGCCTCCCACAGCGGCAGGACGGCGGGCACCTGCTCCCACGCCATCCAGCGAGGAGCGGTGGCCATCGCCCACCGCAGCGGTTCCAGCACCAGCACAGAACGGTCGTCCGTCATGTGCTGGTGCAGCCACGCGATCGCCGCGTCGATGTTGTGCGGCTTCATGTGCGGAATCGACCGGACCAGAAGGGCCGAGTCGGCCCGGCCGTTCCCCTTCCCGGCCATGGAGAAGCCCTGGCACGGCGGGGAGGCGATCAGGCCGTGCAGTGGGGCAAGCTCGGCCGGGTCGGTGGCGGCCACGTCCCGCCGCCACCGCTTGTGCCCGGCCGCCTCGCCGGTCGCGCAGGCGGCGTCCGCCAGTTCGATGCCGATCGGGGCCAGGCCGAGCGGCTTCGCGCCCTCATCCCAGCCGCCCGGGCCGGCGAACAGGTCGACGATCACTTCCCGTACCTCCGGGATATCCCGAACTTGGCAGCCCATGCGGTCACATCCGCGTGGCTTGTCACTCGGTTGGGCGGGTTGAAATCGGTGGCCCCGTTCACCGCGGCGCACCGGTCGCAGATCCACCAGTCGCACCCCTTGTTGTCGCAGTGGGGCAGGTTCTTGTCGTGCTTGGGCGCCCCGCAGGCGTGGCATTTCATGCGTCCCTCCACTCGGAGGTCGGCTCGGCCCGCTTCATCAGGTCGGCGTAGCCCTCGTCCATGTGGCCGATGATCACGGGGTCGTGCCATTTGACCGTGGTAGCCAGCGTGAGCGCCCGCAACCAGGCGGGGGCGATGTCCTGCTGGCACTGAGCCGCCTGCAAGGCGAGAGCAGTTTCGCGTTCACGCAGCTCGCGCCACGCCCCGCCGCAGGCTCCCCCGGCGTTGCGGTAGCGCCACTTCGACCACGTGCGGCGATAGGTGATGCTCATGACAGCTTCTCCTTTTCTGGTGTGTCATCACACCGTACCGTCTCCTTGCGACGCTGTGAAGCCTGCGCCGCCCGGTAGGAGGCGTACAGCCCCCCGCGGCGAGCGCTTTTCGCCTCCATGCGGGCACGGTGCTCGTCGTCCGTCTCGCCCCGCGGGGCGACCTCCCACACGGCGCTCATGCCCACTTCTCCGTCCCCCAGATGGTGATGGCGCCGGCGAGGACGGCGGGCACCAGCGCCGCCGGCTCGCGGAAGATGATCGTGGTCACCAGTGCGACGGTGACCACCAGGGCGAACCCCAGCCACAGCGCGAACACGAGCAGGGGGCGGCGGACGGGCAGCCGCGGGCGTGCGCGATCGGTCATGGGGTCACCCCGTCCGCGATGCGGGCGGCGCGGGCGGCGAGCAGCCGATCGAAGACGTGGTGGGCATCGGTGATGCCGTCCGCATAGTCGTCTCCGTGCGCGACCTCCCTCACGTCGTCGGGGGTGTACGCGTACCCACGAACCTCGTCCGCTGCGTCTCGTAGTATGTGCGGGGCTGCGGCTTCGATGGCCGCTCGGGCACCGTCGCGCCACTCGTCCTGCCACGGCTCCGGCAGTTCGTCCCACTCCGTTGGCGACTGGTCCAGTTCGATCACACGAAGGTCGAACATGTTGCGTGCTGCCGCTTCCACGGCGGCGTCTGGGATGCCCATCACAGCGATCCTTCCAGTCGGTCCAGTTCGGCGCGGCGGGCGTGGATGCGGCGCTTGCGCCACCGAGCCACCGCATCCAGGTCGTACACCTTGCCGGCCTTCAAGCGGGCCACCGGGCGGGGGAACGTGTCCTGCCGCATCCAGCCCTGCACGGCCGGCTTGGACACGCCGAACTCCTCGGCCATGTCCGCGATCATTCCGATGTTCACTTCGCCTTCTCCTGTGCCAGTCGGAACGCCTCGGCCCACGTGAAGCGCTCGGCGGTCGGGTCGATGTCGTACGGCGCGTACACCGCCCACATGTTGTCGAAATCGTGTTTCACCACGCTCCACTTCGGGTGGATCGTGCAGTAGGCCAGCCGGCGAGGGGACATCACATCGAACGGAAGAGGGCAGACGTGGCCCGCCTTGTTGGCGAACACCCCGTTGGCGAGTTGGATCCGCGTCATGAGTGAAACGCCTTCCTGAGCGCGTAGTCCAGCGCCTCCTGGGAGACGCCTAGTGCCCTCATTTCCCGGAACATCCCCACGAGGTCACCGTGGGCCAGGTGAGGGTTGGTGATGTGAATCGCCTTGAACATGTCCGCCGGCACCTCGCCCCAGGCGGAGTGGCGCTCACCATTGTCGGGCATGGCCGGCTCCTCGACGAGGTAGCCGATGTCCTGCCAATCCTTGCTCAGCTTCTTGCCGCGGCGGAAGTGGCCCCACCAGCGAGGGGGTGCTGCGAAGAACCAGGTCATGATGTGAGCTCCTTGATGGTGCGGCGCAACGCCCGGATGGAACGTCGCTGGTTGTCGTACTCGGCGATCGCGCTGGTCTGCAGGTTCTCCATGACCGCCACCCGCTGGCGCACCTCGTCCCGCTCGGTGGCCAGGTCAGCGGCCATCCGGGACACCTGGTCCCACTTCTCGCGAGCCTCGTCCCGCTCCCGGGCCAGTTTCACGTTCACGTCACGGGCCTCCGTGAGCTGCCGGCGCACCTCATCCCGCTGAGTGGTCACATGGTTGCTGCGCACTTGCAGTTGCTCGACCTCGGCCCGCAAGCGAGCCACCTCCTCGCGAGCCTCATCCCGCTGTCCGGCGATGCGGTCAGCGTCCCGGCTCGTCTCCGCCAGGCCGGCGCGCAGGTTGTCCACCTGGGCGAGGGCGTCATCCAGCTGGGGGCGCCAGAACTCGTCGAGCAGGTCTTCCGGCAGTGCGCTGATCAGCGCGTGAAGCGGGACCGTGTACTTTTGGGCGACCGGCCCGTCGTCGTCGGAGAACAGGATGTCCACGTCGTCGCCGGCGCGGTGGAACTTGATGTTCATCGGGACAACTCCTTCACGACCAGGCGGAACGCCTTGATCGTGCGTTCGCGTCGCCCGATCACCTTCCGCAGGCGCTTCTCTCGCGCCCGGGACTCGGTGATGTCCTGGTAGTAGTCACTGGCAGCGCGCTCGGCCCGGGCCAGCGAGGCGGTCACCCGGTCCATGTCCTCCTGTTTGGACTGCAACTCGCGCAGCAGCTGTTCCCGCTGGATCGGGTCGTCGCCCAGCGCTGCCCGCAGTTCCTGGAGGTTCACGGTGGCCTGCGGGTGGCGGCTGTTTTCGATCTCGATGGTGACCACCTTGTCCTGCTCGGCCACCGGGTACATGGCCTGGCCCTTGTGGATCACAAGGTTGCCGATACGTGCGGTTGTCATTGTCAGTTTCTCCTGTCGATCTCGTGGTAAAGCTGCCAGCCCTCGGCGTCTTCCATGGACCACATGCCGTTCTCGCGGCGCGTCCACAGCTTGCCGCTCATGTCCATCACCGTGAAACCGATCGGGGGTTCGGCATCCTCACCCACGGTGATGGCATAGCGTCCGTCACTCCCGATTATCAGCGTGGCCTCCGCATCGCGTGGGATGAACACACGCCTTGAGCTTTCGGTGACCGACGTGCCCTCGGGGCCTATCCTGATCCTCATGTGATGCTCCATTCTGGGTTGAAATCAGGGTCGTGCCGGTACGGATGGGCCAAAGCCCGAACGATGGCGTCAGTGGGAGGACGCTCACCGAAAGTGCGGAGATAGGACCGCTCGGTCATCCAGAGGAGCTCCCGGGACGCCCGGAAGGAGAGGTTGTCGGCACCCCATTCGATCGGCTCCGGAGCCACTTGACGCTCCACCAGGACTGGCCACTGCTCGTGCAGCTCGAGGATCTTCTCTTTCGCCTCGATCTCGTCGCGCTCGCGTGTCCACCTGTTGCTCGGGTAGAGGTTTTCGAGCTTGTCGACCATTTCGCGGTCGTCCGCGAGCCGCGCTCGTAGGAAGGTCACGATGTCCATCACTTCTCCTTCTCGACGGTGGCGGTCAGTCGCCACTCCCCACCCGGATCGGTCGGGTGGTTGTACTCCCTGTCCTTGGTGATGGTGATCGTCGCCCCATCGTCCAGGTCTTGCAGCCAGCCGTACAGCTTGTCCGCCTCGATGTGCCCCCGGCCCGAAATGCTCGACATGTTCTTGATTCTCACTGCTTCTCCAACCCTTTGAAACCCTGCCTGCCACGCCATGCCGAGCCCTGCCCAGCCAAACCTTGCCTTGCCTGCCTCGCCTTGCCGGGCCTCGCCACGCCATGCCAAGCCTCGCCTCGCCTGCCTCGCCAAGCCTCGCCAGGCCCTGCCCTGCCTCGCCCCGCCAGCCCTGCCTCGCCCTACCGCGCCGAGCCCTGCCATGCCATGCCAGCCATGACTAGCCCTCCGTGTCCCGAACGTCGCCGAGCACCATGCGAGCGAACTCCCTGGAGTCCCCTGCCCGCCGCTTGAGCGCCTGCCAGTCCCGTTGCAAGGACCGGAACCACGCAGTGCGCAGCACGTCCGAGGACACGACCTCCCCAACAGGGCGGTAGTTGCCCGTCAGTGGGTCGTCGTCATCCTCGACGGGAGCGGGCGACGTGTCCCGATCTGCGACGAACGCCCGCACCCGCACCGGGGGCTTGTCGCCCTGCCGCTCCACGGTCACGCTGACGGAGCGGATCAGCCCGGACGCCTGCACCAGCCGGTAACGGCGTGCGGCCTCCGAGTCGTCCCACACGAACCGCTCGTGCAGCGGGTGGGCAGGGTCTGCTGCGACCGTGACGACGATGGTCGGGGTGAGCTTGTTGTGCTCGTCATAGATTGCCTGGAGGGCGTCCTTGACGTTCATTCTCCGACCACCTCGTAGGTGCCGTAGGAGCCCGACTTTTCGGGCCGCCACTCGCCCACGCCGTTCGTGCCGCCCGCGTCAATCAGGGCCACGACGGAGGACAGGTCGATCACGCTGGGCACGTACTCGACGCGGAGGGTCGTGGACCAGTCGCGGTACTCGGCCCGGTAGCGGATGTCAGCCGTCCCCATGCCGACCCGCACCATGTCCTCGCGCATGATCGGCTCGTCCGCGACCAGCCGGGCGAGCTGGGTGCCGTCCGTGCACAGCCCGTCCGAGAGGAAGGTCACGAGCTGCCGGAGTTCGGTCATCTTCACCGACTTGCCGAACAGTCGCGCCCCGCCCTTCACGGTCGCTGACTTGAACGCCATGATCGGGAAGCCGTGCCCGCCGTCCTCGAAGCGGTACATGGAGGTATTGAAGTCTTCCACGGGGTCCTTCGCCGTCTTCGGGTTCTTCTTACCCTGCTGCGCGTCGAGCATCATGCGGCGGGCCTTCTCAGACCAGCGGTGGACGATGAGGGGAGCGGTGCCCCGGACCTCGATCTCTGCGACCTCGCGGGCGATGCGCGTGAGGCTGATTGTCGAATTGGTTGTCATGCTGTTTCTCCTGTCTTGCGGTTCATCGAAAACGCCTCATACCTATCCATGGCCCGGCGTCGGGTGACCACGGTGACTGCGAGCCACACGCCCGCGGCCAGGGGGAGGGCGGGCAGCGCGACCGCCCCGGCCACCGTGCCCACGACGAACAGCGCGGCCGCCCACCACCAGTCGGAGGGGGTCATCACCCGGCGCGTCACCGGCGGCGAGTAGGCGAGGATCCGCCCATGGTCCCGGCCTTTCCGGTAGGCGGCTTCCAGCGCCCGGTCGGGGTCAAACAGCTCGCGGGCTGGCTCGGGGAGGAGAGCCGCGGTAGCGGGCTCGTCGGGCGTCGGCTCGGGCGTCGGCTCGGGCGCCGGCGCGGTGGCGGGCGCCTCCGGCGCGCTATACTCGTGCACCGCGGCGAACATGGAGGCGCGCACGCGCTCGTCCCGCTCTTCGGTCGACTCGGGCAGCTCAAGGTCGTCCGTGTCGATGAACACGCCCTGGATCCGTTCTGGCTGAGAAGCACCAGCGGGCCACCACAGCCCGTCCCCCTGTCCGAGCAGCTTCTCCGCGCCCGACTGGCCCAGCGCCACATTCGAGTCCGTGTGAGAGGTCACCGAGAACACCATGCGGCTGGGTGTGTTCGTCTTGATCAGCCCGGTGATCACGTCCGTGGACGGCCGTTGCGTGGCCAGCACCAGGTGCACGCCCGCGGCGCGCCCAAGCTGGAGGAGGCGCACGATGGATGCCTCCGCGCGCTTCCCCGCGGTCATCATCAAGTCGGCCAACTCGTCCACCACCACCAGGAGGTAAGGGGGAGGGTCGGCCAGCTCTGAGATATGCTTCTTCCCCGCCTGCTGGAGGGTCACCCAGCGTTCATCCATGGCGGCCACCGCCCAGTCGAGAGCTTCGATGGCGCTGGACACGTCCGTCGCCGGCGGCATGGCCAGGTGGGGGACGTGGGCGAACGGGGCCAGCTCAACCCGTTTCGGGTCGATCAGAATCAACTGGAGGTCCGCCGGCTCGGCGTGGTTCACCAG
>RZYG01000413.1 GCA_009930415.1 Spartobacteria bacterium
GCGGGGCGGGAGCCCCACGCTACGAGGGCCCATGCGGACAGCACCCCATCGCAGATGCGCCCCGGCCGCGGATGGCCGGCCCATCCCATCTATCCCCGCTCCAATACGTCGCGATACATGGCGCGGTACTCTTCGGCGATGAGCTTCCAGTCGAATTGTTCGGCCCAGGCGCGCGTGGCGGGCCGCATCTGTTCGGCCACGTCGCGGTTCCGCTCCAGCTCCAGGAGCTTGTCGACCCATTCGTCCACGTGGCGGTCGTTGCTCATGACGAAATTGCACGCCGGATCCACGTATTCCGGTATGCCGCCGACCCGGTTGATCATGACCGGCGTGCCGCAGGCCATGCTTTCGAGAATCACGTTGTTGGCCGCGCTGTCGAGCATCGGCATCGCGAGCAGGTCGGCCTGTTGGTATTCCGCCAGCATGGCCGCATCCGCCAGCCGCGGCAGAAGATTCACGCCGGGAAGGCTTGCGAAGCGCGATTGCTCCGGCGAAGCCGTCCGGATCCGCCACTCGAACTTTTCTGCCGGGAGTTTGGCCGCCACTTGGGCGGCGAACTCGTGGTCGCGTTCGGTATTGCCCATCAGGAACATCCGGAATTTGCCGCGCGGTTCCCGGCGCTCCGGCGGCGCGAAGAAATCCACGTCCACCCCGTGCCGGATCGTGCGGATGCGCTCCGCCGGCACGGCGCGCGCGACGAACGGGCGTTGGCTCTCGGACGTCAGCATGACCCGGTCCGCCTGCGCAAAGCCGTCCGGCCGGAGCCAAACCGAATCCCAGCGCCGGGCGCTGCAGTGGACGCTGACGACGATGCGGCCGCCGCGGCGCCGGTACGGCGCCGGATCCGCCGGCGCGGCGAATTCGCCCCACCAGAAGTGCACCGGATAGGGCCGGTCCGATTGGGGCAAACGCCTTCGCACCTGCGCCTCCGACCAGCCCGGCAGCAGCGAGTTCCAGGCGGACCCGTAGCGGCGAATGCCCCAGTTTTTCAGGAGTTCGCCCGCGCGCCAGCTCCGCGCCCGAACGTCTTCCCACACCGGCGCGACCTCCACGTATTCCGCCCCCAGGCAAGCCAGCAGGGGCGCCAGCCCCGAATGCGCCGAAAACCGGCGCATGGGCCGGCCCACGACCCACGGAACGGGGTCGGCGCGAACGGCGTTGGCAGGCCGGGGCCCACGCTCTCCTGGATGCTGAACAAATCCAGGTCGCGGCCCAGGACGCGGTGGTCGCGCAGCTTGGCCTCTTCCAGCATCTTCAGGTGCGCGTCGAGGTCGGCCGGCGACAGGAACGCCGTGCCGTACAGGCGCTGCATCATCTGGTTTTTCTCGTCGCCGCGGAAA
>RZYG01000414.1 GCA_009930415.1 Spartobacteria bacterium
CTATCGCGTGGTCGTTCAGTAGGCCGCCCCTGCCTCACAGCCGCCGGACCCGTTCGCGGGCCCGGCGGCTTTTTCATCGGCGATGGGTAGGGCGACTTGGCCCAAGTCGCCGGGCTCGGTTGCGCTATTCCGGTGCGGGTACGCTCGCGAATCCCGGCGTGGAGATTTCTCGGAAACTGTTTGTGCCGTTGCGCACGAGAAACAGGGCCTCGACGCCGGGAAAACGCGCGGCCAGCAGGGGTAGCCCTTCGTCGGGACCCAGGACGAACAGCGCGGTAGCGAGGGCGTCGGCGGTCAGGCAATCGCCGGCCAGGACCGAAACGCTGGCGATGGCGTGACCGACAGGCGCGGCAGTGCGGGGATCGACGATATGGGCGCGGAGTTCGCCGGTTTCGTCGCGGTAGAAATTGCGGTAGTCGCCGGACGTGGCGATGGCGCGGCCGCCGGTCAGCGGTGCGACGCCGTGGAGAGCGGACGAGCCATCGGGCTTTAGCACGCCGACCCGCCAGGGTTCACCTTGGGCGTTAAGACCTGCACCCAGAGTTTCGCCGCCGATCTCGACGAGAAAGTTTTCGAAGCCGCGCTCGCGCAGGAGCGTCGCGATCCGGTCCACGCCGAAGCCCTTGGCGATGGCGCCGAGGTCGAGCTGGAGCGCGGGGACGTCCTTGGCCAGCCGGCCCTCGGGCGTCAGGCGCAGATGCCGCCAGCCGGTAATGGCGCGGGCGGCGGCGATCTGGTCGGGCGTCGGCGCCACGCGGCGCAAGCCGTCGGGGCCGAAGCCCCACAGATTCACGAGCGCGCCGGCGGTGGGATCGAAGGCACCGTCCGTGGCCGCAGCGATGTCCAGGGCGCGGCGGGCGACGACTTGGAAATCCGGCGAGACTGCGACGGGCTCGTCGGCCCCGGCGCGATTGAAGCGCGAGATTTCGCTGTCGGGGAGATACGGGGACATCTGGCGGTTGACCTCGGCCAGGGCGGCATCGACGTCGGTCTGGAGGGCGGCTAGATCTCGGCGATCGAGCGAGGCATCGGCCAGCCGGAGGGAGTAGGCGGTGCCCATGGTCCGGCCGGAGAGCGCGGCGTCGCGGGGGGGCGGGGAGCAGGCGGAGAAAGAAGAGATTAGAGCAATATTCAATATCCAACGTTCAATTTTCAATTTCCAAGGGAAGACTCCCACGGCCTTGGGAAGACGAAGAAGAATGTCCAATATCCAATGTCCAATGTCCAATGCCCAAGGAAAGACCCCCACGGCCTTGTGCCGTGGGTGAATGAGGTGGCAAATGGGGTCAGCCCTTGAATCTTGAATATGGCCCATATTCAAGATTCAAGGGCTGACCCC
>RZYG01000151.1 GCA_009930415.1 Spartobacteria bacterium
CGCAATCCTCATTACCGGCTTTAGGTAGGGCGAGGCATCCTTGCCGAGCCGGGCTGTTTGAGGGGTCGGCGTGGCTACATGATTTCGGGAACCGCTCTACCCCCCAGACGCCCCCGGCCCGCCGTCTTCAGACCCCCACGGGCTTGCTTGCCGGACGACTTGTCCGCCGAAGCTTCATCCGTAAGCGGAAGCCTTGGCGTAGTCTGGTCCCGGGGGTGAATCAAACTCCGCCCCGCCAAGTCCCACCTGCATTATTTTAATCATTTCCGAATTAGTCTCCGGCGTCTTTCCTCCCTATAGTGCAAGCCAGCGGATCCGGATTCGTCCAAGGAGGACCCATGAAAACCATACCCCTGCTGCTTTGTTTTCTTATGGCCGGCCTATCCTCCGCCGATGCCGCCGAACACCTCTGGGACGATTTCAACGCCTACCCGGAAGGCGACCTTCCCGGCCAGCTCGGCTGGACCTCCGCCGCCTGGCTCGGTACCCAACCCGCCCTCGTCACCGGGGAACGGGCCTGGTCCTGGCCGCGTTCCATGAAGCTGCCTTGGCATGCCGACGGCACCGCCGCCGTCTTCACCAACTTCGCCTCCACCTATACCCCCAACGAACACCCCGTCATCCGCTGCTCCGCCCGGCTGTGGCTCGCGAACACCAATACCCCCTTCCGGATCGGCCTGCGCAACTCCGCCGCCGGCCATTTTCTCGTCTTCACGAACACCAGCGGCTACGGGGCCTTCGGCTTCCAGTACCACGATGTCGTCTTTGTCCCCCTCGAGACCAACCGCTTCACCGACGTCACTTTCTACTACAACCGCTCCAACAACACCTACCGCCTCGACTACGCCTTCTCCAACCGCCTCATCTGGGCGACCTCCGATTCCGCCGCCACCCACACCCAGTTCAATCAATTCGTCGCCCACCGCCCCGACACCGGCGCCGACACCCACGACCTCTACCTCGACAACGTCTCCGTCCAAACCTTTCCCCCGCACGTCTGGGCCTGGTGGCGCTGCGACCCCGTTGCCGAACAAGTCCTCGTCGAACAAACCGGCGCCTTCTATCCCGGCGGCCGAATGTACACCCTCTATGAAGGCCTCCCCGGTTCATCCGACCCCGTTTGGGACGGCGTCGCCGACTACCGCAATGCCGGCGCCTGCCGCCAGCTTGTCGGCTACCCCGCCGCCCCCATGCTCCCCACCCCCGCCTCCACCAACTGGACCGTCGAAGCCGCCGTCCGCATGCCCCCCGGCGCCGGCACCGTCGCCTTCCTTGATTGGGGCACCGTCCAGGGCTTCGACACCAACGGCGCCTGGATCTCCGTAGGCTACAGCGCCCCCCAAACCTCCATCTACGTCAACGTCCGCGATGCCCAGGAGTCCACGGATAATTACCATTATTTCCTGTTGCGATCCTTCCGCCCCACCGGCCGCTGGCAGCATGTCGCCGTGGTCAAAAGCAACGCCACCGCCTTGCTCTACGTGGACTACCAGCTCGTCACCAGCCAGGTGCTCAACGCCTATGCCGACGGGGCCTACGCTTTTGCCGTCTCCTCTCATGCCTCACTCGGCCAAACCCTCAATCAGGGCAACAATGCCGGTCCCGACACCGACATCGACGAGGTCCGCGTCTCCGGGAAGGCCCTTGTCCCCTCCGAATTCCTCCAGCCCGGCCAGCCCCTGATCGTCGCCATCAACAACTCCCCCACCAACTCCACCTGGGAACTCACCGCCAAGTGCATTCTCGACAAATCCTACTATCTGGAAGCCGCCCCCGCTCCCGGCCCCGCCGCCGACTGGCAGATGATCCCCGGCTCCGGCTTCACCTCCGCCTTTACCTTCGACTTTGTGGACGTGACCAACACCGCCCCCGCCACCCGCAGCATCCGCCTCCGCCGCCTCGACTGATCCCCCCCCCTCGTTCCTTCCCCACAAGACGACGGGCCGCTTTACCATCCAAGCCTTGGCGGTCTGGGCATGAAATTGGATTGCATCCCGTTTGCATTCCTTTTGCGCCGCTTGCGCCGCATGCGCTAAAACCTCTTCCGGTTTCCCGCTTGCCTTTCTTCCACCGTCTTTCCATCATCCGCAAAATTCAACATTCCACCCTTCCATTATTCCCCCGCTACTTCTATGACTCCAAAAACCTTCCCCCTCACCCGCGAACAGACCGAAGCCCTGACGCAGCGCTTCCCGACCCCCTTCCATCTCTACGACGAAGCGGCGATCCGCGCCAACGCCCGGCGCCTGACGCAGGCCTTTTCGGTCTTTCCAAACTTCCGCGAATACTTCGCCGTCAAGGCCACGCCCAATCCCTTCCTCCTCAAGATCCTCGCCGCCGAAGGCTTCGGCGCCGACTGCTCGTCCCTCGCCGAGCTCCGCCTCTGCGAAGCCGTCGGACTCACCGGCGACCGCGTCATGTTCACCTCCAACGAAACCCCCGACGCCGAATTCCGCGCCGCGCGCGACCTCGGCGCGATCATCAACCTCGACGACGTCACGCATATCGACGCGCTCGTCGCCGCGACCGGTTCGCTGCCTGAGACGCTCTGCTTCCGCTACAACCCCGGCGCGGCCAAGGCCGGCAACGCCATCATCGGCCACCCCGAGGAAGCCAAGTACGGCCTGACCCGCGAGCAGTTGTTCGAGGCCTACGCCAAGGCCCGCGACCTCGGCGCGAAGACCTTCGGCCTGCATACGATGGTCGTCTCCAACGAGCTCGACGAGCAGTACCACGTCGAAACCGCCCGCATGCTGTTCGAGCTCGTCGTGGAAATCAAAACCCGCCTCGGCATCCGCATTTCCTTCGTCAACACCGGCGGCGGCATCGGTATCCCGTACCGCCCCGAACAGAAGGCCGTGGACTACGAAACCATCGCCCGCGGCGCGCGCAAGCTCTACGACGAAATCATCGTGCCCGCCGGGCTCGATCCGCTGGCCTACAACATGGAATGCGGCCGCGCCATCACCGGCCCCTACGGCTGGCTCGTCACCCGCGCCCTGCGCTGGAAGGATACCTACCGCTCCTACGTCGGCGTGGACGCCTCCATGGCCAACCTCATGCGCCCCGGCATGTACGGCGCCTACCATCATATCACCGTCCTCGGCAAGGAAACCGCCCCCGCGACGAAGACCTACGACGTCGTCGGCTCGCTGTGCGAGAACTGCGACAAGTTCGCCATCAACCGCGAGCTGCCCGAAATCGCGATGGGCGACCTGCTCGTGATCCACGACGCCGGCGCCCACGGCCACGCCATGGGCTACAACTACAACGGCAAGACCCGCTCCGCCGAACTCCTCCTGCGCCCCGACGGCTCCGTCCTCCAGATTCGCCGCGCCGAAACCCTGGACGATCTCTTCGCCACGCTGGATTTCGGTTCGATCCCCGACTTCAGCTAGGAACGCCGCACCGCCGGCAAACGGCAATTGGCTTGGCTTCGGCGTTGCGGCTCTCTCCCGCCATATGCTATAAGAATCGCATGAATCGAAGCGTGGCCAAAACCCTGCGGCTGACAGATCAAACCGTCCGGAACGATTTCGTTCCCGGAACCCCTGAAAGCCGCCTGGCCATGATCTGGCCCCTCACCCGCGAAGTCGCCTCGCTGAGCAAGCACCACCATGCTGAACGAAGACTACAAAGAGATGTTGCAGTGCTTAGCCGCAGAGGACGTTAAGTTCCTCCTCGTGGGCGCCTATGCCCTGGCCGCCCATGGCTATCCGCGCGCCACCATGGATATCGATTTCTGGGTTCTCCCCTCTCCGGAAAACGCCAAAGCCGTCCTCCGCGCCTTGCAAAAGTTTGGCGCGCCCCTGCATGGGTTGACCCTCTCTGATTTGCAGAAAGACGATACTGTTTTCCAGATCGGGGTCGCTCCCCGGCGCATCGACATCCTCACCGGCGCGTCGGGACTGCAGTTTGACGAGGCATTCCAACGTTCATCCCCGGTTGAAATCGAAGGGCTTCAAATCCGCATTCCTTCGATCGGCGATCTCATCCGCAACAAACGCGCCGCCGGTCGCACCAAGGATCTGGCCGATGCCGAAGCCTTGGAAGCCCTCCGCGATTCCAGCCCGTCGGAGTGATTTCCTGCCGCGCCAAAACCCTCGCCCACCTCTTCGCCACGCTGGATTTCGGTTCGATTCCCGACTTCCGGTAGGGCGGGTTGGCCCAACCCGCCGGTCCTAGTCATTGAACATTGGTTATTGGATATTGAATATTGAGATCTTGTTTTATGGGCGTCACCCTCCATTATCGCGGCACCCTCGATGATCCCCGCCGCCTGCCCGCCCTGTGCGACGAACTGGCCGACGTCGCCCAAGCCATGGGCTGGTCCTCGGTCCGCATCGACGACGATTACGATGTCCCGCTCGACGCGCGGCTGAACCCCGGCTCCGGCGGCGCCCGCATCGACGGCAACGTGGGCTTGAAGGGCATCGTCCTCACGCCGGACGACGGCAGCGAATCGCTGTGGTTCTGTTTCGATCGCGATGGCCAGCTCCGCTCCCTCCTCGGCCAGGTTCTGATTCTCGACGGCACCTTCAAACCGGAAGAATCCTGGGCCTTCACAAAAACCCAGTTTTCCTCCCCCGAACGGCACGTCTGGATCGTCGGCCTGCTGCGCTACGTCCAGAAGCACTACGTGTCCAATCTGGAAGTCCACGACGACGGCGGCTACTGGGACACCGGCGATCTCGCCGAACTCCGCCGCCGCATGGATCTCATCAACGAAAAGATTGCCGACATGACGACCGCGCTTTCTTCGCCCCGGTTCGCCGCCCTGGCCGGCAAATCGACCGAGGAGATCGTCGCCGCGATCGAAAAACTCGCCCAGGAGTTGCACCGGCCCCCTGCCGACGAGAATCCGCCCGAGAATTCAAACCGGACTTTATAAAATCCGGTTGGATTTTTCCGCCGGTGCTTTGCTACGTTTCCCCCATCGCCCGCATGATCCGGAGCCAAAGCCATGCCGAAATACACCGACCTCGAAAGCGCCATCGACTTCGTCAGTTCCAGCCCCTACGACGACCAGCGGGCGGTTTACGACCGCAAAACCGATGAATTCCTGTATGCGTCGGACGCGGCCGGCGAAAACGAGATCCCAGACGAACTCGACGACCAGCGCCATCTCGAAATCCCCCACAAAAACGACTTGGATCTCGGGCGCGCCCTGGTCTTCCGGTTCGTCCGCGACGGGATGCCGGAGGACGAGGAACAAGTTCGGCAATTCTTCCACCGCCGCGGCGCCTACGGCCGCTTCAAGGGCTTTCTCGAAGAGCGCGGCATGCTCCAGCGCTGGAACGACTACGAACAGGTGGAGTGGCGCAAAGCCATTTTGGCCTGGTGCCGGGAAAACGACCTGGAGCTGGCCGATTCCGCGCCCGCCGCGCCCGCCCCCAACGACTTCCTGCAAGTCGATGCCGATCTCTGCACCCGCTGCGGACGCTGCACGCAGGTCTGTCCCATGGGTATCGTCGCCCCGGCCGGCCCCGGCGTGTTGCCGTTCGTGAAGGACGAAGACGTCGCCCGCTGCCTCTTTTGCGGCCATTGCGAAGCCTTTTGCCCGACGCAAGCCCTCGTCCTGAACTTCCGCCTCGAAGATCGGCCCGCCCATCCGCCCGAAGCCCGCGCGCTGGCGCCGGCCGAGCTGGTCCGCCATCTGAAAAGCCGCCGCTCCATCCGCCGTTTCCGGCCCGGTCCCGTCCCGCGCGAAACGATCCTGGAAATCCTCGACGCCGCCCGCTACGCCCCTTCCGGCACCAACCAGCAGCCCGTGCAGTGGCACGTCGTCTACGACTCCAAACGGGTCCGCACCATCGCCGCGCACACCGTCGATTGGATGCGCCTGCGCTCGCAAACCGACGATCCGCTGGGCCGTCTGCTGGCGCAACTCGTCGCGGGCTGGGATGCCGGCTTCGACGTCGCCTGCCTCGGCGCCCCCCACTTGCTCGCGGCCCACGTGCCGGCGGACCCTCCGGGCGGACCGACCGACGCCATCATCGCGCTGACCCACGTCGATCTCCTGGCACCGGCCTTCGGCCTCGGCACGTGCTGGGCCGGATTCGTCTCCGCGGCCGCCACGCTGCACGAACCGCTGCAAAAGGAACTGGCCCTTCCCGAAGGCCGAAAACTGGCCTATGCGCTGCTGCTGGGCCGTCCGCAGTTCAAGCCCCGCGGCATCCCGCGCCGGAATGCGCTGGAAGTCACCTGGGGATAGCGGTCCGCGCGGGCGCATCCGCGATCAAGTACAGGCGGACAGGCCCGCGGCTCACCCGGAGGGTTCGCCCTACCGGACAGACATCTGACCGGCCAAGGTAGGGCGAGGCATCCTTGCCGAGCCGGGCTATTTCTTCAGTATACCGCCGGGAATGCACCCAAGCGCAGATGCGCCCCGTCCGCGCCTTCCCACCGCTTGTTTTCCCGTTGGCCCAAGCGTAAGGTCCGACCATGAACCGCAGCTTGGTCTCCCTGCTTGCTCTCATTGTTCTCGCGTCTGTTGCCCGCGCCGAATCGGCCCGCCCGGAATTGGGCGCGACGCCCCGCGCCGACGGCGCGACCTTCCGCGTCTGGGCGCCG
>RZYG01000415.1 GCA_009930415.1 Spartobacteria bacterium
GCAGGACGCCCAGATCGGGCGGATAGCCGCGCAAGCCGTAGGCGGCCGGATCGTAGGGGCGTTCCGCGCACCATTCATAGGTGCCGGTCGCCGCGCGCGCCGCGTCGTCGGCCGGCCGGACGCATTCGCCTTGCGCGGCCGAATCGCCGGTCGCAAAGGCCAGCCGCAGCGGCGCGCCGCCCCACGGCGGCGTTACCCGGAGGATTTGTTCCGGCCAATCCGCGGCGGGCGGCGTCCAAGTCCCTTCCGCCCGGAACGAGATGCGTCCGCCGGGCGGCGGCACGGGTCCGACGATGCCGCTGCCGGCGCGCGTCCACGTGGCGCCGTGCCGGACCGGCCCCCACGGGCCGCGCAGGCCGATGGGACTGCCGTCGAGCACCTTGTCCTGGAACGCCGGCGCATCGGATGCGAGCGGCACGGCGCGCGCAAAGGCATTCCGGACGCGGCGGACACTGCGTTCCGCCGGAAAGAATCCCTTGGTACGCACGATCGGAAACGCGCCGGTCGCCGCAAACGCCGGATCCAGTCGCCAACCGTCTTCGAGCGCGGTCGGCGACCACGAGGTGGCCACCCATACGTCTTCGGCTTGGGCCAAGGCGGAAATCCATTCGGCGACTTCCTGCCAATGCGTTCGCGACGATTCGCCCAAGCCCAGCACCTTATGCTTGAGCCCGGGCGCATAGGGTACGCTGTGCGCATAGTAGTCGAAAACGATCCACCGGTTCGTGCCGAGCCGATCCGCGATGGCCGCCGTCCAGACCGCCGCCCCCCGGTCGGTGCTGACCACGTAGGCCGCGGGCCAGCGCACGAGATTCGCGCCGCCGGCCGCCACGGCCAGCGCAACCAACGCCGCCTTCCGTTTCGTTCCGCCCAGGCCGGCCAAGGCGGCGGACAGCGGGGCCGCCAGCAGGGCGAGGCCGACCCAGACGATCGGCAGGAAGCGCCGCTGGCTCCACAAGCCCACCGGCGTCTCCACGCCTTTGACGTACAGGAACAGCAGCGCGGCCCAACCCAGCGCGGCCAGCCAGAACCGCTCCCGGAGCGGACGGCGCGGAACCAGGATCGTTCCGGCGCCGGCCAGCAGCAGCAGGCCGAAGGGCCAACGGATGCCGCTCCACGTCGAGAGCGCGCCGGCGCGCAGCGCGGCGCCGGCGGCGCCCGGCGCGAACGCGATCGCCAGCAGCGGCGCCGCGGCCAGCGCCGCCCACCCCCACGGCGTCATGCGCGCATCCCACGCCCGGATCCGCGCACGAACCGCCGGCACGAAGCCGGCGCCCCATCCCGCCACCGCGAGCGCCGCCAGCACGCCCAGCGCCAGCGCCACGGCGCG
>RZYG01000152.1 GCA_009930415.1 Spartobacteria bacterium
CTCAGCTTGCTGAGACCGCAGCTGTTCCCAAATTTCTCCAAACCCGGTCCGAGCAAGCTCGGCCCCTACGATTCAGAGCCCGAAATCCGTCTTGCGCCCGGCCGGCGGGGGACCTACGGCAGGAATTTGCCTTTTTTGAGCTTTTCGGGCAGGTAGACGTCCAGGACGAAGTTCAGGCCGTGCTTGGCGAAGGCCTGTTGTTCGATGCGGACGCCCAGCTTGAGCATCTGCTCGAGCGCCGCCTGCCATTCCTTGTGGTGGCGGATGAACGGATCGTTTTTCAGCGCGTCCTTGGCGCGCTTGACGTCGACCTCTTCCAGCGGATGCGTCGCGTCCTGCAGGTCGTAGTCGAGGATATCCTGCGGCGTCACGCCCAGATAGTGCGCCTGCGGCACGCAAAAGAACCGGTTGATGTGCGCCGCCTGCCCCGAGCCGGCCTTCAGCGTGCGGTAGATGTTGCAATACCCGTACGGATCGCCGTCGGTGAAGGCCAGCACGGGCAACTTGCGGTCGTCCGCCAGGCGCCGGATGAACCGCCGGCAGGCGCGCGTCGGCACGCCGCTCATCGAAATCAGCACGCAGTTGGCCTTCTCGTAATAGCGGTGGTGCACGAGGCGCTGGAACAGCGAGGCCGTCTCCACCACCAGTACCAGCTTGGCCTTCGTCTCGAAGCGCAGATGCTCGACCCGCGACGGGATGCTCCAGGCGCCGCTGCCCATTTTCGCGCAATTGATCTTCACGTCCGCGCCGCTCTGCGGATCGCGATCGATCACGACCAGTTCGCCGCAGACGTCGCCGCCGCGCTCTTCGGGGATGTAGCCCAGCTGCTCGCGGTTCACGCCCAGCATGGCCTCCATGTCGTCCAGCAGCGTGTCGCTCTCGGGCTGCTCGTCGAAGCGGCACTCGCCCCAGCTCTTGCTGTTGTAGTAGACCTCGCGCTTGCCGGCGATGTCGTCGCGGTCCAGCAGGTCGTTTTTCGTCGTCGCCAGCAGGCGCATCGACTGCGCGAACGTCTTGACCGTGTTGTAGGACAGCGTCCGCGACGCCTTCTTGCCCAGGATCTCGAAATGTCCGCGCTTGGCGTCGTACTTCACGTTCGCCAGCGACCGCACCGGGAACGTCATCGTGGGCTTGCGCCCCTTCTGGACGATGTCGTCGTGGATGTCCTTGGCGACCGCGACGATCTTCCGCGCCGCCGCTTCCTTCGTCACCACCTCGGGGGCTTGTTCGTTCGCTTTCCTCATCGCTCAGCCTTTCCAATCCTTTTCCCCCAACGACTATCACTTATAATTATATGTGACAGTGTTGGTTTTCCGCGCCGCGAAATAATTCCTCAAAGTTTTTACGTTCTACGTAAAACTCCCTACGCCTCCAGATGCGACTGCTCCAGCATCTGGGTCAAATCGTCCTCGACCTTGGTCTTTTGCTTGTCGGACAGGGCCAAAATGTCTTTCAAGCCCAAGGCCAGGTGCGGGATGTACTTTTCGATGTAGCTGCGCTTGCGGTCGGCCTCGGCCAGGCGCTTGCGCCGACTCAGATAGACCGAAAGCTGCCGGCCGACTTCCTGCATCGCGAAGGTCAGTTCCTTCAGGATTTCGGGATAGTGCGCGATGGCTTCCTTGCTCTCGCTGGTGAACGGCACCCAGACGCTGGCGATGTGGACGAAGAAGACGGCCGGGCCGACGGGCAGGCCGCCCTTGGGCTGCTGCAGGCCGTAGGCCTTCCAGTTCACGCCTTCCATGGCCTCGGTCATGGCGCAAGCCCCGCCCATGTAGAGCAACGGCGCGCGGTTGGCGCAGCGCATCAGGCGCACCGGATCGTCGGCGCCCAGTTCGGGGTTTTCGCCGGGTTTGGCATAGGCCACGCCCACTTCCACCAGGAACGGGTTGCCGCGGTAGACCTCGGGCGCGCGCGTGACGGCAGCATAGAAGTCGGCCGGAAATTCCTTCTTCAAGCCAGCCACGATCTGCTCTTCGCCGATGGGCGCGAGGCAATCCATCGGCGGGCGCATCAGTTTCGTGTCCTGGATGGCGTTGTAGAGCGCCTCGATTTCCTGGTGCGCGACGCGGGTCGGGTTGGCCTTGGGATTCAACCCGGCCTTTTCGCAGATTTCCAGCGCCACGCGGGAGCTGACGCGCGAGAAATCGGCCTCCAGCGCGCTTTTCAGCGTGCGGGCGGAGCTGTCTTTCAGCATCTGCATCAAGATGCCGAGCTCGACGCCGTGCGGATGCGGCTGGATGGCCGCGACCGGCGGCGGCAAGGTCTTGACCGCGCGGGCATAGGTGAGCCACGCCCCCTCTTCGAGCGTCGGTGCGGCCCCCTTCTCCTTCTTGAACAGGCCCACCCGGAAGTGCAGCCGCAAATGCGGATTGGCCACCGCGCACTGCTTGAGATATTCGTCCACCGAAAGCCGCCCGCGCACGTATTGGGCGGTCATCTCGATGCCGACCTGCGTGCCGTGGGCCGACACGTGGGGCTCCGCGCCGGGTTCCGCCGGCGGAAATTCCGGGCGCCACTCGGCTTCTTCGTCGGAAAGTACCGCGGGCTTGTTGGCACGCGTGTCGATCTGCACGGCGATGCGGTGGGCCTTGGGCGCGCTCTTCGTCTTGGACAGGATGACCGTGGCCGTCCCGGTCGTGAGCTGGCCGTACATGCCGGCGGCGCTGATGCCGATGCCCTGCTGTCCGCGCGACATGCGCAGGCGGTGGAACTTCGAGCCGTAGAGCAGCTTGGCGAACACCTTGGGGATCTGCGCGCGCACGATGCCAGGCCCGTTGTCCTGCACCGTCACCAAGAAGCGGTTTTCCGCCGTTTGCTTCAGTTCCACGGCGATTTCCGGCAGGATGCCGGCCTCCTCGCAGGCGTCCAGCGAGTTGTCCACGGCCTCTTTCACGGCCGTCATGATCGCCTTGCGGGGGCTGTCGAAGCCCAGCAAATGCCGGTTCTTCAGGAAAAACTCGGAAACCGAGATTTCCCGCTGCCGCTTGGCCATGCTTTCGGCCGTTTCCATCGCACCCGTTTTCTTCGCCATCGTCGCTGCTCCCGTCCAAAACGAAGGCGGATTATCCCACGGCCGGCCCCGGACCGCAAACGATTCCGCACAGACGGACAGGGTGTGGTCTATTGAAAAGGCCGCCGCATCCGGCCGCATTCCGGGACCGCACGCAGGCCGGCCAGCCGTTCGGGATTGAAAAATCCCCGTGAACAGGCCAGATTTCGCCTCCATGCATTCCGAATACGAGTTTTCCGCCGTCGCCGCCGCCGACCGCCGGGGTTTTCCGTCGCTGCTGGTCGTCATGTTGGGGTTCACGTTCTTTTCGGCCAGCATGTGGGCGGGGGCCACGCTGGGCAACGGATTGCGCGCCACGACCTTCCTGTTGGCGGTGCTGGCGGGCAACCTGCTGCTGGGCGTCTACACGGGCCTCTTGGCGCACGTCGCCTCCAAGACCGGCCTTTCCACGCACCTCCTCGCCCGCCGGGCGTTCGGGCAGCAAGGCGCCATCCTGCCTTCGTTGCTGCTGGGCGTGACGCAAGTGGGCTGGTTCGGCGTCGGCGTCGCCATGTTCGCCCTGCCCGTCGCGCAGCTGTTCCCGGGCCTGCCCCGGATCGCGCTCCTCGCCGGCGCGGGAGCGTGCATGACGCTGACGGCCTACTACGGCATCAAGTCGCTCACGATCCTCTCGATCGTCGCCGTTCCAGCCATCGCGCTGCTCGGATCGGCGTCGATGGCCAAAGCCTTCCACGATTTCGGGGGGCTGTCCGCCTGGTTCGCGATGGAACCCGGCGCGCCCATTTCGCTCACTGCCGCCGTCGGCATCTGCGTGGGCTCGTTCATCTCCGGGGGCACCCTCACGCCCGACTTCACCCGCTACGCCCGGACGCCGAAAATCTCCGTATCCGCCACGGTGATCGCGTTCCTGCTGGGCAATTCGCTGATGTTCCTGTTCGGCGCCGTGGCCTCGGCGTTCTACCAGACCAACGACATCTCCCTCGCGCTCAAAGCGCAGGGATTGATCGCCGTCTCCGTGCTGGTGCTCGGCCTCAACATCTGGACGACGAACGACAACGCGCTCTATGCCGCCAGTCTGGGCTTCGCCACCTTGACGCGCCTGCGCAAACGGAACTTCGTGCTGATCAACGGCTTCCTCGGCACGGTTTTCGCCACCGCCGCCTACGACCATTTCGTCCCGTGGCTCAATCTCCTCAACCTGATGCTGCCGTCCATCGGCGCGATCCTGATCCTGGACTATTTCGTCGTGCGCCGCCGCGCGCCGGCGGCGGAGCCCGCGCCCAGCGTCCGCTGGGCGGCCGTCGGCGCCTGGGCCGCCGGATTCTGCGCCGCGAAATTCCTGCCCGGCATTCCGCCGCTCAACACCGTCCTGGCCGCTTCGGCGGTCTATCTGCTCTGCGCCCGCCGGCCGCGCCCGGCATAAGGAAAACGCCCATGCCCCTCACCAGCCAGCGCGTCGGTCGCTTCACGGAATCCGTCATCCGCCGCATGACGCGAGTGGCCATGGAATGCGGCGCCGTCAACCTGTCGCAAGGGTTCCCCGATTTCGATCCGCCCGAAGAACTGCGCCGCGCCCTCGAAAAAACGGCCCACGCGGGCCCCCACCAGTACGCCGTCACCTGGGGCGCCCCCGGCTTCCGCCGCGCCCTCGCCCGCAAGCAGAGCCATTTCACCGGACTGCCCATCGATCCCGACGCCAATCTCGTCGTCACCTGCGGCAGCACGGAAGCGATGATGGCCGCCATGATGACCGCCTGCAATCCGGGCGACAAGGTGGTCGTCTTTTCCCCGTTCTACGAAAACTACGTGGCCGACACGATCCTCTCCGGCGCCGAACCGATCTACGTCCCCCTGCGCCCGCCCGATTTCGCGTTCGATCCCGCCGAGCTGCGCCGGGCTTTCGAGCAGCGTCCCAAGGCGCTCATCCTGTGCAATCCGTCGAACCCGACGGGCAAGGTCTTCACCCGCGCCGAACTGTTGCAGATCGCGGCGCTGGCGGAGGAATTCGACGCGTTCGTCATCACCGACGAGGTCTACGAACACATCGTCTATGCCCCGCACCGGCACGTCTATTTTTCGGCCCTGCCCGGCATGTTCGCCCGCACGGTCTCGTGCAGCTCGCTCTCGAAGACCTATTCCATCACGGGCTGGCGCCTGGGCTACGTCGTCGCCCCGCCCGCGTTCATCGACGGCGCGCGCAAGGTACACGATTTCCTGACCGTCGGCGCCGCCGCCCCTTTGCAGGAGGCGGCCATCGCCGGGCTGGACATGCCGGATTCGTATTATGCCCATTTGGCCGAGATCTACGCCCGGAAGCGCGCCTTGTTCCTCGGCGGCCTGCGCGCCGCCGGGTTGACCTTTACCGAGCCTGAAGGCGCCTACTACGTCATGGTGGATATTTCCGAATTCGGCGCGCCAAACGACGTCGAATTCTGCGAATGGCTCGCCCGCGAAGTCGGCGTGGCGGCCGTGCCGGGGTCCAGCTTTTTCCGCGAGCCGGTGAACCACCTGATCCGGTTCCATTTCGCCAAACAGGAAAGCACCCTGCGCGAAGCGATCGCGCGGCTGGCCACCCTGCGCGAAAAGGCCGCGAAATTCCGTCCTTAGGATTCCATGCCGCGCCGCGGCATCTTGGAGTGCGGCGGCTTGACGCCGCCTTCACTCGGTTGCGACGGCAACGGGCTCAAAACCATCCAGCACCCGGATCCGATCCGTTCCGAAGCCTTGGATCGTTTTCCGGAAAACGGCGTCCGCAGTTCGGTCGAACCACCCCGCTGAACACCAGCGGTAGTTTTCGGCCCGGAGCGCCACGCCGTGATGCACGGGATTTTGATGCACGTATTTCAGGCGAGCGTAATACGAGGGGAGAAACGTGACGTGGGTGTCGAAGTATTGGAACCAAACCTTGCGACCTTCCGCCTGGTCCTGCCGATTGAACTTCCGCGCGGACAAGGTGTGCAGTTTCGACAGCATGGTTTTCAAGTTGGCCGGTTCGCCGGCCGAAGACGCCACGAAATGATAGTGGTTGGAAAGAATAGCCCACGCATGGAGGTTCCAGTTGAATTCTTTCGCGCAGGAAAGCAGCAAATCCACAAAGAAGTCGAGCCGTTCGGGCGATGCCAACAGGTGGGTTTTCTTGTAGGTGCCGGCGGTCACCATGTAGGTGCCGGCCTCGGTCAGGCGATGGGGAGGGGCATGGGGCCAGTCGGTCATGGATCGAGCATGGCAAAAAACAAGGCGGCGTCAAGCCGCCGCACTCCACGGCCGCTGCGCGGCAAGCCATGGACAGCCAACGGTGCGTCGGCTTTACGGCGGCGGCGGGGAGAACGGGGCGACGACGCGATAGTGCTTGGCGGTTCCGGCCGCGTTGGTGTCGCGCTGCAGCAGCGGCGGGGCGCTCACCCACGCCCCCCACGCCGTCCACGGCGGACTGGCCGTGCTCGGCAGATCGAGGATGTACTGCGTTTCGTAGATCGCGTTGGTGTCGCCCATCCACTCGATCGTGATCTCGTTCGTCGCCGTGTGCGCGACGTTGGTGA
>RZYG01000153.1 GCA_009930415.1 Spartobacteria bacterium
GCCGCCAGTTGCCCGAACGTGGCAGCCGTCGCTCCGGATGCCGGCGGGCTGGCCTTTCGCTGGAACAGCGCGACCGGCCGGCTCTATTCCCTGGCGCGCGCCACGAATCTGGTCCCGGCGGAGTGGAGCGCTCCGCTGATCGCGCCGCCGCTGGCGGGCACGGGCGGGTTCCTGGGCTACACGAGCCCCGTGGATGCCGACCTCGGCGGCGCCTTCTACCGCTTGCAAATCGAGCTGGAAAGCCCCTGAACGCCGCCCCGCGGCATTTCGCGCATGGAGGCCGACCATGGACGCCGAACGGGAATGCTGTCCGAAGTTCGACCCGACGCCGTGGCAGGAACGCCGCGTCGTGCTGGACGGGAAACCATTCGTGCGGGACCGGGTACGGAGCTGTCTGCGCATTCCGCTGAATTACGGCGCGGTGCTGGCCCGCAATCTGGCGGCGATCCGGCAGGCGGGCGCCGCGGCGCCGGACCAGCTGGTGCTGGCGGACGAAAATTCGCTTTGGGGCGCGGACGTCTATCTGGAGGCGACGCGGGACGTGCCCGGCGCACGAATGGCGACGATTCCGGGGACGTTCCTGGCCCAGGCCTACGAAGGCTCCTACCGCGACATTCCGAAGTGGATCGCGGATTTGAAACGGCGCGTGGCGAACCAGGGCCGGACGATGAAGCGGCTGCTGTTCTGGTATACGACCTGCCCAACGTGCGCGCAGAAGCACGGCCGGAACTACGTCGTGCTCTTTGCGCAGATCTAGGCGCGCGCGGACGCGCGGCGCAGGCCGAGGCGCCGCCGCAGCCAGCGGAAAGGGCGGTTGCCGCCCGCGCGCCAAAACGCGAAAACCCGCCGCCAACCGGGCGAATCGTCCGCGCCCAGATAGCGCCGCAGAAAGACGTCCATCCGGACGTCGTCGAGATCCAGCCGGCGCAGGTCGTTCAGGTCGAAACACCGCTTGAGGCGCGGCCACCGCCGCAGCCGCGCGGCGCGGACGTGATTGACGTCGATCAGATGCAACCGGCCGTCGGCGCCCACGAGGAAATTGCCGCAGGCGAGGTCGTCGTGGCGCAGGCCGTGGCGGTGCAGGTCGGCGACGAGCTCGGCTAGCGGCGCGACGAGCGCATCGAACCCGCGGGCGTTTTCGGCGGGCGGCAAGCCCGTCGCGCCGAGCTTGTAGTCTTTGAGCGAATGGCGGGCGGGGATTTGGGCATAAAGCAGAAAGCTGTCGCGGAAGAAGCTGCCGCGCCGCGCGGTCCAGCAGGCGAGCGGGCGGAAGGTGGGCAATCCGTTTTGCGCGAGAAGCCGCGCGCCGCGCAAGGCGCGGCGGGCGGGATCGTGCGCCAGATGCGACACCAGCGCTTCGAGGCGGCGGGCGAAGCGATGTCCCGCGGGCGCGGCCTGCGCGATCTTGAGGATGCAGGGCGTGCCGGCGCCGGGCAGATCGAAGGCGTACACCTCATAGCGGGGATTGCGGGTGGGAATGCGCCGGAACGCGGCGAGGTCCCGCCACGCGCCGGAAGCGACGAACGCCCGGACGGCGTCGGCTTCGGACTCGTCGTCCAGCACGAGCAGGCGGTGGACGGCGGCGGTCATGGCGGGGATTGCGCGAGGCGGCGGGCGACGGCGGCCAGCGCAGGCAGGGGCAGCGCGCGGAGCGCGCGCAGGAGTTGCCGCGCAGCGGTCGGAATATGCCGCGCGAAGGATTCCATGCCGGGCTTTTGCGAGAGCACGGCGTAGGCGCCGAGGGCCTGGCCTAGGCGCTGGATGGCGGCGGCGGGGAACGCGGCGGCGACGGCCGCGCCCTGCGGATGCCGCGCGGCATAGTGTCGCAACAAAACTTGCTGGAGCGCCGCGGGGAGGTCGGCGTAAGGATCGCAGAGCAGGCTGGCCAGATCGTAGGCGACCGGACCGCGGCGCATGCCTTGGTAGTCGATCAGCACCGGCGCCGCGCCGCGGAACATCACGTTGCTAGACTGGAAATCGCGGTGGATCAGGCCCTGGGGCGAGGCGGAGAGGGCGGCGGCGACGGTTGCCAATTCAGTTGCAACGGCGGCGATTTGCTTTTCGGGCAGGCGCAGCCGCGCGCGCAGGACATGGTCGATGAAATATTCGTGCTCCCAAGCAAAAAGCTTGGCGTCGAAACCGGGCATGAGCGTCAGGCGCGCGCGCCGCGCGGCGGGCAGGCCGGCGCGATGCAGGCGCAGGGCGACGGCGAGCAGGCGGCGATAGATCTTTCGGATTTCCGTCGGCTTCAGATGCGGCAAGCGCGTTTCGAGCGTGTCGGAGCCGAGATCCTCGATGGCGAGGAACCGGTCGCGTGGGGCGTCGAGCAACAAGCGCGGGACGGGGACGCCGAGCGCCGCGAGAAACCGCGTGTGGCGGGCGTAGAACCGATTGTCGGCGCGCTCCGGCGACCAGCGGATCAGAATGAGGGGACGCGACAGTTGTTTATAAACATCTGTACAGTTGTTTGCGGCCAAGGGCAGGCGGAAAAAATCGCGGTTCGAGCCGCGCGGGGGGAGGACTTCGACAGGGGACAGGGGGCAGGAGACAGGGGACAGGGGGCAGGAGACAGGGGGCAGGGGACCCGATGTCCGAGGTCCGAAGTCCGAAGTCCGACGTCCGATGTCCGAGGCCGGAGATCTGCGGGGGGAGATCGGAAGCGGGAGAAACGACTTTACGAGCAGGGCTTGTTCACGCGGAGTCAGGACGGCGGCGGCGGGAAGGGTGAAACGTTCGCCGGCGTGACCGAGGCGCCGGGCGGTATCGCGGTGGGCCTGGACGTATTGGGCGGGCGTGCCGATATCGGCCCAGAAGGAGCCGGGGACGAAGACGCCGGCGATGCGGTGGCCTTGGGCCTGCGCGCGGCGGTAGGCGGCGATGAGGGTGTCGAATCCCGCCGGAGCGATGAAGGGTCGGATGCGCGGATCGAGCAGTTGCAGGCCGCAGAACGTGGCGTGGTCCGGGGCGGGATCGTGGAAGTCGCGGATGATGCCGTTTTCGCAACGGACGGTCTTGGGACCGGCGTCGGCCGTGAGCCAGCAGGCGGCGAGGGGCTTCTGGTTCTGCCAGGCGCGGAGCAACGGCGCGGGATCGACGTCGGCGACGACGTCGGCGTTCAGCAGCCAGAACGGTTCGTCGACGAACCAGCGGGCGTTGCGGATGGCGCCGCCAGTGCCGAGGATTTCGGGCTCGAAGACGGCGGTGAGGCGCAGCTGCGGGAAGGGCTGGGTTGCGAGATAGCGGACGATGGGACCCGGGGCGTGGTGGAGATTGACCAACACCTGTTCGACGCCCCAGCGCGCGAGCATGGCGAGGGTACGGGCCAGCATGGGTTCGCCCCACAGCGGCAGCATGGGCTTGGGCGTTTCGAGCGTGAGCGGCCGCAGGCGCGTGCCGAGGCCGGCGGCGAGGATGAAGGCTTTGCGGGGGGGGCGCATGGAAAAGAGAGTAGCGGGCAGGGGCGGCGGTGGCAAGTTGGGGGGAAATCCGAAAACCTCAATGTCCAACGTCCAACATTCAATTTTCAATCATCAAGTGGGCAGCCGGGAAAAAACAAAGAAGGCGGCGTGGATCAGGGGGCCGTTTCCCCAAGTTTTTCGCGGGTTTGCCGGATGTGCTCGCGGATTTCCGCGTCGTCCGGGCGGATTTGGTCGGCTTGCAGGAGGAAGTCCAGCGCTTCCTCGTAGCGGCCTTGCTGGAAGTAGACCCAGCCGAGGGTGTCGAGATAGGCGGCGTTCTGCGGATCGAGGGATAGCGCGGTCTGGACGTGCCGAAGGGCTTCGTCGAGGCGCTCGCCGCGCACGGCCCAGAGATAGGCGAGATAGTTCAGGGCGTCGGCGAATTCCGGATCGAGCGCGAGGCAGGTCTCGAACTTCGCGACGGCTCGATCGGTCTGCTTGATCTGGTCGAGCGCGACGCCGTACCAGAAATAGAATCGCGGGGACAGCACGGCGGCCTGCAACGGGTCCTGGCGGACGAGTTCGGCGGCGGCCTCGAATTCCCGCACGGCGGTGGCGGGGCGGTCCTGGGCGAGATAGAGGTTGCCCAGATAGGCGCGGACGGTGGCGGCTTCGGTGTTGGGAATGGCGCTCAGGGCCCGCAGCGCGGCGATGGCGCTGCGGCGATACCGGACGGTGCCGGTCAGGGCGCGCTGGAGATAGAGGTCCAGCAGCGAGGGTTCCTGCTCGATGGCCCGGCGAAGCCACTCGGCGGCTTCGGCCGTTCGGCGCAGATGGGTGCAGGCGGTGGCGAAATTGTAGAAAAAGAGCTGCGACGGCGCTCCGTCGGCGTCCGCCGCGGCCAAGGCGTCGTAGGTGCGCTGGAGGAAGTCCGCCGCTTCTTGGTAGCGCTTCTGCTGCATGCGGACGAGGGCAAACACTTCCAGGATCTTGGGGTTCTCCGGCAGGACTTCCAGAGCTTCGTTCAGGGTCGCGGCCGCGACGGAAGGATCCTGGTCGAGCTGGAGCGCGGCCAGCCGGATCCAGGGCGCCGGTTCGTTGGTCGCTGCGCTGGCCGCGAGGCGGAAGTGGTCCATGGCGTTGGTGGTCTCGCCGGCCTGCAGATAGAGTTCGGCCAGATAGAAATGGACGTCGGCCGGGTTGTCCTGCTCCCGGGCCATTTTTTCGAGGACGGCGATGGCCCGGGGCTGGTCGTCCATGGCGAGAAACGCCTTGGCGAGGCGTGGCTGGACCTGCGGATCGTCGGGCTGGATCCGCTCGATCTTGCCGTAGGTTTCGAGGGCCTCTTCGATCCGCTCGTCCTGGACGAGCAGATCGCCGAGGACGTAGAGGGTCTCGACGTCGCCGGGGAGTTCCGCGGCGACTTGCCGCAGATGGTCGATGGCCCGGCCGCGCGCGGCGGCTTTGTCTGCCGGGGCGGGGGCGGCTTGCAGGCGGCGGAGCTCGATGCGGGCGAGTTCCTGCCGGAGCGCGGTGGGCGGCCGCGCCCGGGCGAGGCCGGCCTGCAAGGTCGGCTCGACGGCGGCTTCGTCGCCGGCGCGGCCCAAGGCGGCGGCGAGCTGGAGCCAGCCGAGCGGGCGGGCCGGGAAGCGGCGCGTCATCTGGCGGAACAGCTCGATCACGCGCGCGCCGTCGCCGGTATTGCCGTAGAACGCGGCCAGCCACAGCAGCGCGCTCTCGGAATCGGGACGGCGCTGCAGGAAATCCTCGACCAGGCGCAAAGCCTCGGCGGTCTGGCGCTGGAGGACGAGCATGGACGCCATGCGCAGGGCGAGGCGTTCGTTGCCGGGATCCAGTTCCGCGGCCTGCCGGTAGGCGTCGTAGGCCGCGGCGTAATCGTCGGCCAGTTCGTGGTGGATGCCGAGGGAATAGAAGGCGTGGGCCTGCGCCGCCCGTTCCCGGTCGGGCGGCAGAAGGGCGGCAGACGAAACGACCCCTCCGTCCAGCCAGGGCGGAGGGGTGGGCAGCGAGCGGCAACCGGCCGCGACGCCGAAGAAGACGAGGCCGAGCGCTAGGCGTCCGTGATCGAAGCCGCGCATGGCGCGCCCGCAAACGGGCGGAATCCCCTTACTTCTTCTTGTGACGGTCCGCGCGCAGACGTTTGCGGCGTTTGTGCTTGGCCATCTTCAAGCGGCGTTTCTTTTTGACGGATCCCATAACGGTATTCTCCTGATGCAACAATGTCGGACGGTGGTTTTACGGCACTACCTTGTTCAATGCAAGTTCAATAATGCCCGAGGCTCCCGCCGCCTTGAGCGGCGGGATGATCTCGCGGACGGTCGATTCGTCCACGACGGTTTCGATGGCCACCCAGCTCGGATCGCCGAGCGGATTGACGGTGGGCGCGTGGAGGGCGGGCAGGACGCCGCAGATGGCGGCGACGTCGCCCTTCTTGGCGTTCATTTTGAGGAGCACCTTGTTCTCGGCGTTGAGGGCGCCGGCGAGCAGCATGGCCATCTGCTCGATCTTGGCCCGTTTGTCCTTGTCCGCCCAGGCGTCCTTGTTGGCGATGAGGCGGGTGGTGGAGGTCAGGACGGTGTCCACGATGCGCAGCTGGTTGGCGCGGAGGGACGAGCCGGTCTCGGTCAGTTCGACGATGGCATCGACGAGTTCGGGGGCCTTGACTTCGGTGGCGCCCCAGGAAAATTCGATTTCCGCTTCGACGCCGTTTTCGGCGAGGTAGCGTTTGGTGAGGCCGACGGCTTCGGTGGCGATGCGCTTGCCCTGCAGATCCTTGACGGTTTGGACGGGCGAATCGTTGGGGACGGCGACGACCCAGCGGACGGGATTGCTGGTGGCCTTGGAGTAGCAGAGTTCGGCGACTTCGACGACGTCGGCGCCGTTTTCGTAGATCCAGTCGTAGCCGGTGAGACCGGCGTCGAGCAGGCCGAGTTCGACGTAGCGGGCGATTTCCTGCGGGCGGATGAGTCGCGCGGAGATGTCGGGGTCGTCCACGGCCGGCATGTAGGACCGGGAGCCGACCTTGAAGTTCCAGCCGGCCTTCTTCATCAGCGCGAACGTGCTGTCCTGCAAACTGCCTTTGGGCAAACCGAGTTTGATGGGGGTCATGGGAGCCTCTT
>RZYG01000016.1 GCA_009930415.1 Spartobacteria bacterium
CCATGGAGCCGATGCCGGTGGCGGCGCGGCCGAGGCCGCCCGCGCGGCGGCCGAGCAGCACGGAAAGCGCGGCGGTGCCGAAGCTGACCAGCGTGCCCACGCGCTGGCGCGAGAGCTGCGCCTTTTCGTTTTCGACCTTGGCCGCGGCGCGGCGTTCGCGCTCGGCCAGGGCGGCGATCTTGGCGGCGTATTTCTTGCGCAGCTTCGCGACCTGTTCATCGCGCTGCTCGCGCAGGAGCTGCGCGGCGCGGATGCGGAAGTCGCCTTCGCTCTCGCCGGGATTGGCCGTCAATTTGTGCGCGGGCAGGCTGGCCAGGTCCACGGTGAACGCCTCGGACAGGAAGGCCTTGTAGTCCTTTTCGTGCTGCGCATAGCGCTTGGGATCGGCCAGGTCGGCCGGCACGTTTTCGTGGGCGGCGCCGGGCAGCGGCTCGCGCGCCTCGCCTTCCGGCGCGGGCCGCGGCTCGGTCCAGCGCAGCGTGCCGTGGACCGGATCGGGAAAGACGAGATGCCGCGCGGTCTGCCAGGCGTCCAGCTTCTGCCGCAGATCCACGAAATGGAGCCGGGCGCAGGCCAGGAGCGCGGGCCGGTAGACGACGGCCGCGCCGGCGGGCAGATGCGGCGCGCGCAGGTACGTCTGGGAAATGGCCGACGGCAGCACCGTCTTCGCCGAAAAGGGGTCAGTCCCGTATTTTAGTATTTTTTCGGCGCCGGCGGCGGCGGGCGCGGCCGCGGGCGCGGCGGGCGGCGGCGCGGCGGACGGGCGGTCCGCCATCAGCGTGCCCATCTGCGCGGGCGAGAGCGGGCCGCGCAGATAGGACAGGCACCAGCGCGATTCGAGCAGGACGGGCGCGTCGTCGTGCACGTTGCGCATCAGGAAGACGCGGCTGCCGAGATTCGCCAGCAGGCGGTCGAGGGTCGCGCGGTCGAGTCCCTCGCCCGCCGCCGCGCTCGTGAGGCCTTCGATCACGCGCAGCTTGTCGCGCTCGGTCTGCAAACGGCCGATGAACCAGGTGCCCGCGTTGGACAGCCCGCGATAGTCGAGATCCACCGGATTCTGCGTGGCGAGCACGATGCCCAGCCCGAACGCGCGGGCCTGCTTGAGCAACGTCAGCATCGGCATCTTGGAGGGCGGGTTGGCCGTGGGCGGGAAGTAGCCGAAGATTTCGTCCATGTAGAGCAGCGCGCGCAAGGACGACGTGCCCGTCTGGCGGCGCGTCCACGCCAGCACTTCGTTCAGCAACACCGTCACGAAGAACATCCGCTCGGCGTCGGACAGGTGCGCAATGCACAGGATGGACACGCGCGGCTTGCCCTCCGGCGTGTAGAGCAGGCGCTGGACGTCCAGCGGCTCGCCCTCCGCCCAGGCCGAAAAACCCGGGGCGGCGGCGAGGTTGTTCAGGCGCATCGCCAGCGCAAAGCGGTCCTTGGCCGGGAAGAACGATTCCAGCGGCAGGACGCCGATGCGATCCACCCCCGGTTCCTGCACGGCGTGGATGAGGGTCGTCAGATCGAGGTTGCGGCCGGCGCGCCATTCGCGGTCGACCACGTTGGCCAACAGGATGTGCTCGCGCGACTGGAGGGGATCCGCTTCCACTCCCGCGAGGGCCAACAGGCCCGCAACGGCGGCGGAGACGCGGTCGCGCAAGGCCGCCGCATCGTCGGCCAAGCCCGCCGGCGGCGCATCGAGGGAAGACAGGATCGACAACGGCAGGCCCGCGCGGGATCCGGGCGTGTAGATCGCGAAATCGGCGGCGGCTTGCAGGCGGGCGATGCGCGCGCCGTCCTGGCCCCACCCCGCCAACCCCTTCGCCCAGGTCTCCGCGGTCTTGGCCGCGAACTCGTCGAGGCCCATCTGTTTGCGCGCCGCTTCGCCTTCATCCACCCAGGGACGGAAGTCCGCGGCGGCGAGATTCGGAAACGCCAGCAGCAGGTTGCCCAGGTCGCCTTTGGGATCGATGACGATGGCCGGAATGCCGTCGAGGGCGGCTTCTTCGAGGATCCCGATGCCCAGCCCGGTTTTGCCGGAACCGGTCATGCCGACGCACACCGCGTGGGTGGTCAGGTCCTTCGCGTCGTAGAGCAGCGGCTCGGCCGTCGTTTTCCGCGCGTCGGGATCGAAAATCCGCCCCAGATAGAACGTGCCCAGTTTTTCGAAATCGATCATGGCTAGACTCCTTGCGACATGGCCGTCATTGTACGTCAAGCAAACCTGGAATTCACAGCACAACTTGAGGGTGTTTTCGAGGCAAATGGCCCGAAGGCAAAAGCAGATCGACGGGTAGGGCGAACCCTCCGGGTGAGCCGTTCTTCCGGCTCGGCCGGAGGCCTCGCCCTACCGAAAATCTTTCCGACCCGACGCTCCGTTCACATCAGCGAGAGGGCGTCGACGGTGGCGTGGAGCGTCACGCCCTTGGGCGGCTTGTAGGCCTTGAGGAAATTCCGCAACACGGCGCCGCATTCCTTGGCGGACGGCGCGAACAGCAGGAGCTGGGCGCGGAAGTGGTTTTTTGCCTTGGCCAGCGGCGCGGGCGCGGGCCCGCCCACCCGCACGCTCGGCGGCAGCTGCGGCTTCAGCTTTTCCGCGAAATCCTTGGAACACGCGTCCACGGCCGCTTCGTCCGGCCCCTTGAACAAGACCGTCGTCAGCCGCGTGAAGGGCGGATAGCGCAGCTCGCGGCGGAACTCGATTTCCTGGTCGTAGAACGTCTCGAAATCGGCCGTGCGCGCGGACTGCACGGCGGGATGGAACGGGGCGTAGGTCTGGATGAACACCTCGCCGGGCACGTCGCCGCGCCCCGCGCGGCCGGCCACCTGCGTCAGCAGCTGGAACGTGCGCTCCGCGGCGCGGAAATCCGGCATCTGCAAGCTCAGGTCGGCGTAGATCACGCCGACGAGCGTCACGTTCGGAAAGTCGAGGCCCTTGGCGATCATCTGCGTGCCGATCAGGATGTCGACGTCGCCGCGCCGGAACTTGCCGAGGATCTGCGCGTGGGCATCCTTGCCGCCGGTGGTGTCGGAATCCATGCGGGCGACGCGCGCGCGCGGAAAGATCTTCTTCACGGCGGCCTCGACGCGCTGGGTGCCGACGCCGGCCATCTTGACGTTCGGCGCGCGGCATTCGGGATTGGCGCAGCGCGCCGGCACCGGCTTGATCGTTCCGCAGACGTGGCAGACCATGTGGTCCGCCGTCTTGTGGTAGGTCATCTTCACGCTGCAATGCGGGCAGGTTTCGACGTGGCCGCAGACGGGGCACATGACGGTCGTGGCGTAGCCGCGGCGGTTCAGGAAGAGCATGGTCTGCTCGCCCTGCGCGAGGCGCAGGCGGATGGCCTCGACCAGCTCCTGCGAGAGCAGGTGCGCGGCGCCGGCCTTTTCGGCCTCGACGCGCATATCCACCACGCGCACGGTCGGCATCGTGCGCCGGTCCACGCGCTTGGTCAGCCGCGCCAGCTTGTACTTGCCGGCGCGGGCGTGGCGGTAGGATTCGAGCGACGGCGTGGCGCTGCCGAGCACGACGGCGCAGTTTTCGAGGTGGCCGCGCATGACGGCGACGTCGCGCGCGCCGTAGCGCGGGGCTTCGTCCTGCTTGTAGGCGGGTTCGTGTTCCTCGTCCACCACCAGCAGGCCCAGCGGGCGCACCGGCGCGAAGAGCGCGCTGCGCGCGCCGACGACGACGCGGGCCTGGCCGGCGGCGATGCGTCGCCATTCGTCGTGGCGCTCGCCGTCGGAGAGATGACTGTGCAGGACGGCGACGACGTCGCCGAAGCGCCCGCGGAAGCGCTCCATGGTCTGCGGCGTCAGGGCGATTTCCGGCACGAGGGCGATGGCCCCCTGCCCCGCATCGAGCGCGGCCTGGATGGCAGCGAGATAGACCTCCGTCTTGCCGCTGCCGGTCACGCCGTGCAGCAGCACGACGCCCGGCTTGGGCGCGGCCATTTCCGCGCGGATGACGGCGAGCGCGGTTTTCTGCTCGTCGGTCAGCGGCGGGGCCGTCGTGGGCAGGACCTTCAGCCGAACATGGGGATCGCGGCGGATCACGCCTTTGGCCAGCGCGATCCAGCCCTTCTTCTCCAAGCGGCGCAGGCCGTCGAGCGCAACGCCGGTTTCCTCGGCCAGCGCGGCGGCGGTCGCTTCGCGGCGCGCTTTCAGCGCGGCCCAGGCGGCGGCTTGCTTGGGGCTTTTTTTCGCCAGGGCGGCTTCTTCTTCGGCGGTCGGCGCGGCGCTTTCGCAGACCGCGGCGACGAGCTGTTCCTTGAACTTGGCGCCGTCGCGGCGCACGGCGGCGGGCAGGATGGCGGCGACGGCGCTCTCGAACGGCGCGGCGTAGTAGTCGGCGATCCACCGCGCGAGGCGCAGCATGGGCTCGTCGAACAGCGGCAGATCGGAAGCGACGGACTCGATGGACTTCAGGTTCGGGAACGCGGAGGTCTCCGCGAAGCCGACGACGAATCCGCGCGCGCGGCGGCGGCCGAAGGGCACGCGCACGACGCAGCCGATCCGCACCTGCGCGGCCAATTCGGGCGGCACGAGGTAGTCGAATTCGCGGTCGAGCGCGAGCTCGGTGAGGATCCTGGCGACGGCGGGCGGCACGAAGACGGCCCTACATGTCCTTGGTGAGATAGATCACCATGCCGAAAATCCACAGAATCATGGCTGCGGAGATGATCGTGTTCATGCCGGCACTATCCCATTATTGCCCGTCCGTAGAAATCAAATTTCCCGGATGGACCCTTTGCGCCGCAGTCTAGTAGTTGCAAATACTAGACTCTAGTAGTTGCAACTACTAGATTGCCAATCCGCGACATTCCGACATGGCCAGGGTCGGTTTTATGTTTGCCTACTTGGCGCCGCCGACGGCGAACGGATAGTCGCAAGGCCTTCCGCGGAAGCAGAATCCGAGGCTGTCGCCCTTGACGGTCTCGTAGTCGATCCCGCGCAGGGCCAGCGCGACTTTCTCGGCGGTCAGCGGCATGGTCTTGAGGCGCACGCCGACGGCGTCGGCGATGGCGTCGGCGATCATGGGCGCGCAGGCGACCATCGTGTGTTCCCCCACCCCGCGGGCGCCGAAGGGGCCGTCGGGCTGGGCGGTCTCGAGGATGATCGGGACGATTTCGCCGGGGCAGTCGAGCGCGGTCGGGATCTTGTAGTCCGTGAAGTTCGGATTGAGCAGGCGGCCGTTGGCGCCGTAGCGGATGTCCTCGTAGAGCGCGGTGGCGAGGCCCTGCACGATGCCGCCGACGATCTGGCCGTCGACGAGCTCGGGGTTGATCGCCTTGCCGGCGTCCACCGCGAGCGCGGTCTTGAGGACGGTCAGCTTGCCGGTCTCCTTGTCCACTTCCACGATGGCGCCGGCGCAGCCAACGGTGTAGTGCACGTTGGGATGCCCGCCCTGGCTGGTTTCGGGATCGCCCAGCGCGGAGGTGAACTCCGGCATGAACATGCCCGTGCCCTGGATGGGCCCGCCGATGAAGTTGCCGTTGGGCCGCATGATGCCGTCGATGACGAAGGAGCGCAGCGACAGCGCGAATTTCCGATCCTTGCGGCTCTTGACGCACTCGTCGGCGAGGAAGAGGTCCTCAGCCTTGAGGCCCTTGGCGCGCGCCACGGTGGCGAGGAGCTTGGTCTTCACTTCCTCGGCGGCGGCGCGGACGGCGTTGCCGCAGCTCCACGTGACGTGGGAACCGACGGTCTGCCATTCGTAGGGGTTGCGGTCGGTGTCGGGCGTCTCGACGCGGATCTTCTCCACGGGGACGGTCAGCACTTCGGCCGCGCACTGGGCCATGACGGTCAGGAAGCCCTGGCCGATTTCCATGCCGGAGACGGTCAGGTTGAGCGAGCCGTCCTCGTTGAACTTGAGGAACGCGGCGGAGGAGGCGTTGGGCGGCATGGCCGGCGCCTTCCAGAAGCACGCGAGGCTCTTGCCGACGGCCTTGCCGGGTTTGGCCTTTTCCTTCTTGCCCCAGCGGATTTCCTTGGCGACGCGGTCGATGGCCCCGCGCAGGTCGCCGGGGTTCATGTGCGCGCCGTAGGCGAGCACGTCGCCTTCCCGGATCGCGTTGAGCCGGCGGAACTTGACCGGATCCATGCCGATGGCCTGGGCGACGCGCGTGATATGCGATTCAAGACCAAAGTGGAATTCCGAGTAGCCGAAGCCGCGGTAGGCGCCGCAGGGCGGCATGTTGGTGTAGACGCAGACCGAGTCGATCTTGACGTTGGGCACGCGGTACGGGCCCGTGGCCGACAGGCCGACGGCGTTGACGACGTTGGCGCCGTATTCCGCCGACGCGCCGGCGTCCCAGTGCAGGGTATGCTCGAGCGCGACGATCTGGCCGGTCTTCTTCACGCCCAGCTTGACGCGGGCGATGACGCCCTGCCGCTGCGAGGTATTCATGAACTCCTGCTCGCGCGTCCAGTTGAGCTTGACGGGCCGGCCCTTCATCGCGATGGCCAGCACCGCCGCGATGATCTCCATCGAGACGCCGGCCTTGCCGCCGAACCCGCCGCCGACGTAGGGGGTCACGATGCGGATGTCCTTGTGCGTCAGGCCGAAGGGCTTGAGCGCGGTGGCCATCACGTTGCGCTGGGCGAAGGGCGACTGCGACGACGCCCAGAGCGTGAGGCGGCCGGAGAGGTCGAACAGGCCCGTCACGGCGTGGGTTTCGATCGGGCAATGGGCGTAGCGCGGCACGGTGTAGACGTCTTCGAGGATGAAATCGGCCTGCTGGAAGCCTTTTTCGACGTCGCCCTTGCGGGTCTTGCGCCAGTGGGCGATGTTCGTGCCCGCGCGCGGGAAGAACCACGGCACCTTGTTGTACTGGTCGAGGTGCGGATGGATGAGCACGGCGTCCGGCTTCAGGGCGTCGGCGAGGCTCAGCACGGCGGGCAGCTCTTCGTAGTCGACCTTGACCAGCTTGGCGGCGCGCAGGGCGGCCTCGGGGGTTTCGGCGACGATGGCGGCGATCTGTTCGCCGACGAAGCGCACGCGGTCCTGGGCGAAAATATAGCGGTCCTGCATGTAGAGGCCGAACATGTAGGGGAAGTCCTTGCCCGTGACCACGCGGACGACGCCGGGGGCCTTGGCGGCCGCGGAAACGTCGACTTTCTTGAGCTTGGCGTGGGCGCGCGTGCTTTCCACCACCACGGCGTGCAGCAGGCCCGGTCCGAAATCGAGGTCGTCCACGTACTGCGCGGCGCCCAGGACTTTGGCCGCGCCGTCCACGCGGACGGACGAGGCGCCGACGATCTTGGTTTTGCTCATGACCGGGCCCTCCGGGCGGCGGGTTTCTTCTTGGCCGACTTTTGGGCGACCTCGAGGACGGTGGCGACGATGGGCTCGTAGCCGGTGCAGCGGCAGAGGTTGCCGGCGAGGGCTTCGCGGACCTCGTGCTCCGTCGGCTGCGGCTTCTCGACCAGCAGCGCGGACGCGGACAGGATGACGCCGGGGGCGCAGAAGCCGCACTGGAAGACGTTGTTCTGGATGAACGCTTTTTGCAGCGCGGTGGGCTTGTCCCGCCCCACCCCTTCGAGGGTGACGACGGACTGGCCGTCGACCTCGATGGCGAGGATGAGGCAGCTGCGGACGGCCTTGCCGTCGAGCAGGACGGTGCAGGCACCGCAATCGCCGCGGCCGCAGCCTTCCTTGGGCGTCTTGACGCCGAGCTTGCCGCGCAGGACGTCGAGCAGGGTTTCGTTGGGGGCGACCGCCACGCGGCGGACCTCTCCGTTCAAGCGGATGGCGATTTCCTGGATCATTGCGCGTTCTCCTCCATGACGTTGATGCCGTAGTCCGGGCCGCGGCCGGCGAGGCGCGCGGCGGCCAGCTTGACGGCGCGCTTGAGCATGACGCCGACCATCAGGCGGCGGTAGACTTCCGAACTGCGGATGTCGGTGATGGGCGCCACTTCGGCTTCGGCGAGGGCGGCGGCTTTCTTCAGCAGCGCGGCGTCGGGTTTCTTGACGCCCTTGAGCAGGCGTTCGACCTTGGGGCCGCGGATCGGCGTGGGCGCGACGGAGCCGTAGGCCACGCGCCAGACGCCCTGGGCGTCCACGCGCACGGCCACGCTGGCCTGCGCGAGATCTTCGCCGCGGTAGCGCTTGAGCTTGGCGAAGGCGGCGGCATGCTTGGCCAGCGGAAGGCTGAAGCCCAGGACGATGCCGCCCTTGGCCAGCGCCGTGCGGCGGGGGCCGAGGAACCATTTCTTCATGGATATGCGCTTCGTGCCGCGCGGCGTCGCCACGTGGACGGTCGCTTCGTGGACGAGCAGCGTCGGCCCGCTGTCGCAGCAGGGCACGGCGGAGCAGACATTGCCGCCGATGGTGGCGCGGTTGCGCACGCCGACGGACGCGACCAGGCCGGACGATTCGACCAGCAGCGGCGCGTGCTTCTTGACCAGCGGCGATTCGATGATTTCCGCGAACGTCGCGTTCGCGCCGATCCACAGCTTGCCGCCCGCGAGGCGGATGCCGCGCAGTTCGGGGAGGCCTTTGACGTCGACCAGGCGGCCGGGGCGGACGGCGCCGTCGCGCAGCCAGGCGACGAGGTCGGTGCCGCCGGCTAGGGGCACGCTGCCGCCCGCGAGGGCGGCGCCGCCGCGGGGGGCGGGCCGGGCCAGCAGGGCCAGCGCCGCTTTCAGGCTGGCCGGCTTGGCGTAATCGAATTCGTGGGCAATGCTCATGGGGTTCCTCCGTGGGGTTGGGCGGGCGGTTCCGGCGCGTCCGCGGCGGCCAGCAATTCCTCGAGCTTGTCGGCTTGCGGCAGGAAGCTGTCGTCTTCGTGGCGCAGGCCGACCAGGATCGTCTTGAAGGTGCGCAGCAGGATCGAGACGTCCAGCAGGAAGCTCATGTTCTTGATGTAGTACAGGTCGAACTGGAGTTTGCGGGCGGCGGCTTCGAAGCTGGCGGCGTAGGGATAGCGGACCTGGGCCCAGCCGGTCAGGCCGGGCTGCACGAGGTGGCGTTCGTCGTAGAACGGGATGAAGGCGGCGAGCTTCTCGGTGAATTCGGGGCGTTCGGGGCGCGGACCGACGAGGCTCATCTCCCCCTTCAGCACGTTGAAGAGCTGGGGGATTTCGTCGAGGCGCCATTTGCGCAGGTAGTAGCCGACGCGGGTCACGCGGGCGTCCTGCTTGCCGGCCCAGACGGCGCCGCCGGCTTCGGCGTCGGTGCGCATGGAGCGCAGCTTGTAGAGGACGTAGGGCTCGCCGCCCAGGCCCACGCGCGTCTGGCGGTAGACGACCGGCCCCGGCGAGGTCAGCTTGATCAGCAGGGCCGACAGCAGCAGCAGCGGCGCGCCGAGCACGAGGCCGACGGTCGCCACGACGAGGTCCGTGGCGCGCTTGATCTTGCGGATCTGCACGACGGAACTGTTCAGCGCGACGGTCATCAGCCACTCGTCGTTGACGTGGGCGATCGGAATTTCCTGCGCGAGCTCCTCCGAAAGCGACACGTAGTCCATGATTTCCACGCCCGCGTAGCGCAGCGGGCGCAGGCGGGAGAGCAGCTCGTGGCTGCGCATGGGCGACACGGACAAGAGCAGGACGGACACCTCCTGCGTTGCGACCAGGCGGACCAGGTCGTCGGCGTTCCCCAGCACGGGCGGCGCATCGACGTAGGCGGCGGCGGGCACCGCGCCGCAGATCGCCAGGCCGGCGACGCTGTAGAGCGAGGACGGGTTGTCCTTCAGCAGGCGCAGCAGGTCCGCCGCGCGGTCGGGATGGTCGCAGAGAACGAGAGCGCGCTTGAGGAACAGCCCGCGCCGGACCAGCCCCATGAACAGGCGGCGCAAGCCGTAGGCCAGCAGCAGGATCAGAACGGAAGAAATGGCCCAGATGCCGCGGCCGAGGACCATTTGCGGCCGCGCATACAGCACGAGGCCGGTGATGCCCGCGGCGATGCTGGTGACGATCAGCGGCAAGAAATCGAAATCCACCCGGCGGCTGCGGGTCGGGGGCTCGTACATGCCGCCGGCATAGAAGACCAAGCCGTAGAGCAGGATGGCGCCCAGCAGCGAGCCCCAGTTGTCCAGCAGGTATTCGTGGCCGACGTCGAAGCCCAGGCGCAGATAGACCGCCCCGAGCTGGGCCAGCACGATGATGAGCCAGTCGCCGAGGGTCAGAAACAGATGGCGGCTGGAAACCTGCAATCCGCGATGGAAAATGACGACCACTTCGTCCGGACTCCTTGCCGATCCGCCGCCTCACCCTTCCGGGCGGGTCGAGCCGGCCGTCGCCGGCCCGACGTCTTCCTCGTAGCGATAGTCGTAGCCGTAATAATGGTAGTAGCCGGAAGCCCCGTACGTGCCCATGCGGGCCAGGTCGAGATTGTTGATCACGAAGCCGAGGAGATTGGCGCCGCGCGCCAGCAGCTGGCGCACCGATGCGGAGACCAGCTTGCGCGAGGTGCGGCCGCCCCAGATGACCAGCAGAACGCCGTCGGTCATGGACGCGATCACGGCGGACTCCGACACCGCCAGCGTCGGCGGCGCGTCCAGGACCACCAGATCGTAGCGCTCGGCGGCCAACGCCATGAATTCCTTCATTTCGCGCCGCAGCACCAGTTCCGCGGGGTTTTCCGGGAACGCGCCGGTGCCGATCACGTCCAGGTCCTCGACGGACGTGTGCTGCACGACGTCGTCCATGGAGGCGCGGCCCGTCAGGATCTCGGTCAAGCCGCGGCCGGCCTGCAGACCGAAGAACCGGTGGATGCCCCCGCGATGCAGGTCGGCATCCACCAGCAGCACCTTGTGGCCCGTCTGGGCAAAGCTGGTGGCCAGATTGGCGCTGGTGGTCGTCTTGCCTTCTTTCGGCACCGCCGAGATGACGGCCAAGGTCCGAAAGGGCTTGCCGGATGGATTCAGCAGCAAGGCGGAGCGGATGTTGCGGTAGGCCTCGGCGAAGCCGCTGGACGGATCCACGTTGCCCAGCCAGTAGGACGCGTCGTCCGACTGCTTCCAGTGGGCCGTCGGCACCAAGCCGAGGAACGGCGTGCCCAGGCTCCGCACGACTTCCTCGGGGAAGCGGATGGAATCGTCCATGAATTCCAAGGCGAAGATCAGGCCGACGCCGATGGCCAGCCCGATCAGGGCGGCGAGGAACAAGCTTTGCAGATTGCGCGGCTTCAGCGGGCCGCCCGGCGCGATGGCGCGTTCCAGGATGCGGACGGATTCCATCTGGATGCCGGCGGAAATGTCCACTTCCTGCAGGCGGTTGAAAATCAGGTCGTAGAGCCCCTGCAAGCGGTTCATGTTGCGCTGGAGGCCTTCGTACTCCTTCTGCTTGCGGTCGATTTCCAGCGCCTGTTCCTCCCACTCCTGCTCCACTTGGCGGGCGGCCTTTTCCTTGATCCCGAGGGCTTCCAGCTGGGAATAGTACTGCTTGAGCGCGAACTGGATCTCGACCTTGAGCGCTTCCTCGTTCTGGCGCAGCTTCTGCTGGGTTTCCTGGATGAGCGGGTGCTCGTCCTTGTATTTCTTGCGGTAGGAAATCAGCTGGGCTTCGAGGAACGCGTTCTCGCGCTTGAGCGAATCCCAATGCGGCGGGGCGACGACGCCGTGCTCGAGCAGGCTTTCGGCCCCCTCGGCGGGCGTTTCGCCTCCGCGGGCGCCCTCGCCGGCCGCGGCGGCTGGCGGCGTCGGCAACCCGTATTCCAAGACGGCGAGCACGACCTCGTCGGGCGATTGCGTCAGCAGCGGCTGCTGGGCTTCCAGCAGCATGCGCTGGGTCCGGTACTCGGCGGACTGCTTGGACAGGTTGGCCAGCAGGTTCGCGGCGACGTTGCCGCGTTCATGGATGCCGACCACGCTGTTTTCGCGCACGAAAGCCAGCAAGTCTTCTTCCATCTTCTCGATCTTGTCGGCCAGGTCGCTGGCCTGGCGGGAGAGATTGTCCACCGTGTTTTGCGAACTGCCGCTGCGCTCGACCGCCTTGAATTCGATGTAGGCATCCGCGATCGCGTTGGCGTAATCCGCGCAGAACGCGGGATCGAGCCCGTTGACGCTGATGGCCAGAATGGCGGTTTGCCAGACCGGGAACACCGCCAGGCTGCGGAATTTCTCGCCGAATTCCTGGGGCGTGAGCCCGAGCTTGTCCTTGGCCCGCTGGATCACGTCGCGGCTGCGGATCACGTTGCACTGGGTCTCGGTGTAGTCGCCCAGGATCGTTTCGACGTCCCGTTGCTGGAGATTGGAGGGAATGCCGACGGACCGCGTCAGCTGCATCTTGGCCGTCGCCTGGTACTCCGGCACCTGGCGCGCCATCATGACCAGCATGATCACGATGGAGGTCATGAAGCACAGCAGCAGCAACCACAGCCGCTTGGCGATCATGTAGAAATACTTGCGGACGTCCAAGCCCTTGGCGGCGCCCAGCGGCCCCTCGGGGTCCAGCGCGCGGGGAGCTTCGATCGATTCCGGCCGTTGGATCATGTCGCGCATGTCAAAGCCCCAATAGCCCTTTCTCCGGGACGATCACCACGTCGCCTTCCTGCAGGGGCACGTCTTCCTCGAACGTGCCTTCCTTCAGGATCCGGCCCACGTCGACCACCAAGGTTTTCTTGCTGCCGTCCGGCGCCGTCCGCTGGATCTGGACCTTGCCGAGGTTCGCGAACTGGGTCGCGCCGCCCTGGTCGAGGATCAGCCGCGCCACGGTCGCGCCGGGGCCGGTCGACAGCGAAACCGCGCCGGGCTGGTTGACTTCGCCCAGCAGATAGACCTGGGCGCGCACCAGGTTGCGGACGGAGGGCACGAAAAAGATGTCGCCCTTCTGCAGCGGCAGATTCATGCTCATGTCCGCCGCGCTGAACAGCCGGCTGAGGTCGAGCGGCACGATGGCGTATTCGCCGCTCGGTTTCGGGCGCAGGATGCGCGCGCCGCTCCAGTCGGCGAATTCGCCGAGGCCGCCGACCAGCGTAACCGCCTTGATGATGTCCAAGCCCTCGGAATAGGGATGGAAGCCCGGCGAGCGCACCTCTCCCAAGGCGAGAAATTCGTTGCGCCCCTCTTCGGCGCCGCGGGACGGCACGATGATGATGTCGCGGGGGCGCAAGTACTGGTCCTTGGAAAAGTCCATCGTGTCCAGCATGCCCTGGACGTCGACTTCGATGCTTTGGCGCTCCATGCTGCCGCCCGGCGTCCAGCGCAGGATCCGGACCCGGTCGCCCGCGGCGCTTTCGGACAGGCCGCCGCTGCGCGAGATGGCCTCGACCAGCGTCAGGATGGAGTCCCCGCGGAACGCCAGGCTGCCGGGCGCCCGCACCGCGCCGGTCACCAGCACGTCGCCTTCGACGAAATTCGCGATGGAAATGGCGACGTTCGCCTCCTTGAAATACTTCTCCTCCAGCACGGATTCCAATCTGCGCGCCGCCTCGTCGGACGTGAGTTCGGCGATCACCACCCGGCCGGCGAAGGCGAAATCGATGGACCCGTCGCCGGCCACCGCGTAGGTCTTGGTCATCTCCGGCTGCTCGCGGACGGAGATGTTCAGCCGGTCGCCGGCCAGGATGCGGCGCGCCGCGGGATCCAGCCGGCCCGCGGTTGGCTCCGCCCCGGCTTGCGCCAGGCCGGACAACATCGCGATAACCACCGCCCACCGGCTCAGCGCCGCCTTTGGAAACACGCCGCACTTCATGGGGGCAATCTACCCGACCTCCCCCGTCAAGACAATGGCGGAATTGGCGGTTGCGCGGTTTGGACGCCGCCGGCGCCTAGAAGGCATAGCTGAACGAATAGGTCACCAGATGCTTTTCGTTGGCACCCTGGTCGTGGAAGTTGGAATTCTCCCACGTGTATTCGTACGCCAGGTTCCGGGACAGGCGCCGGGACAGCTGGCGCTGGTGGCTCAAGCCCGCGGTGAGGGTCGTGGTCTTTTCCGTTTCGGTTTCGGCGTCCGTCTTGCCCAACGGGGTTTCCAATTCGTACTCCGCCGCCGCATGGAACGTCAGGCCGTAGACCAGCAGGTCCTTCAGCACGAAATCGTATGAAAACGTGGTCGATTCCGTCTCCGCGGTGGAGCCGAAGGTCGTCTCGGGTTCCTGGGTGAACATCAAGGTGTGCTCCGCCCGCGGCCCCAGCTTCTGGTTCAGCTTGACGTTGTATTCGAAGGTGACTTCGTCTTCCTCTTCGCCCCGTTTCTCGCCGGGCCAGTAGAACGACGGCGCATCGTCCTCCCAGGTGTCTTCCCAGGTGGCGGAATAGGACAGATGGATGCTTTTGGAGAGCTGATACTCGTCCATGACCGTAATCGTGTGGGTGGGCTCCCAGGTCGGCTCGTCTTCCTCCTCGGTGGCATCGGTCTGCTCGTCCTCGTAGGAAAACCCGAACGAATAGGTGATCTGCGGCCGGCGAAGCAGGCTCAGGGGAATCGCCCCGTCGACGCCGAAGGTGTGGATGGTCTCGTCGGTTTCCTCTTCCGACTGGAGCTGGGTCGTCACGGTTTTTTCCCAGGAATAGAACAGGCTGCCCCAGGTGAACAGATCCCAATAGGCCGTCGCCTCGAGCGTGGTCTCTTCCTGGTCGCCCGCCTGGTACTCTTCCTTCTCGTGCAGCTCCTCGGTGTATTCCGCCTGGGCCTCGAGCCGGACCTTGCGGTAGTTCCAGTTGGCGAACACGCTGCCTTCGGTGATCAGCACGGGATCGCGGCTGGCGGCTCCGGGCACGTACTGGTCTTCGATGCCCTCCACTTCGTTCGCGATGCGCCCCATGCCGCCCAGCGTCAGCCGCGGGTGCGCGGTCTGGAAGTTGAGCACGACGTCGTAAAGCTCCGTGTCCAGGTCGTTCCGGTTGAAATAGTCCTCATAGGCGACGTGCGCGCCGACGTTGAAGGTCGTCCGCGGCTGCAGCGGAACCGACTGGGACTGCAGCGTCAGGCTGGGCATCCAGTAGAAGTCGCCTTTCTGCCGGCCCGGATCCTCCTCTTCGGGATAGACGTCGTCCACGTTGCTGTCGTAGCCCAGTTCCACCGCCGCCGAAAGGAGGTAGTCGATCCCGCCCAAGCGGAACGTCTGGGCGCGCGCCGCCGACGCCAGCGCCAGCAACAACGCGACGGCCAGACTCCCCGCCGGCCATGCCCCCCGGGGGGCCGCTGGAAACCGACGTTTCCGCCCGGTCGCGGGATGCATGGTCCCGGCAGTTTGGCAACGCTCGCGCATGAAGGCCGAAGCCGCGGCCCGTGGCCGCGGACCGCGCATGACTTACCGGACGCTCTTGTTGGGATTGTATTCCTTGACCGCCGCGGCCGTGGAACCCGAAAAATCGCCCGGCTCGCCCCACTGCACGACCTTGCCGTTTTCGAAATAGACCCAGTAGGTCTTCGGCGTCCAGGTGAACGCCGGCGGCAGATATTCCCAGACTTCGGAATATTCCTCGCCCTCGTAGATCTTGGAGGCCCGGATCTGGAACGGCTTGCCGATGGCTTCCCGCACCGCTTCCGGCTCCATGCCGAGCTGCAGCCGGCCCACGTCCACGTTCCAGTTCGCGCATGCGCCCAATCCCAAAACCAACGTCAATCCCGCCAATATCCTGCTCGCCGTTCGCATCATCGGTGTTCTCCCGGTTGTGGAAGTGTTGCCTGCCTCCAAATATGGACAAGCATTTTGCCACGGAAGAGCCTGCGCTGGCAAGCCCAACGAGGAAGAAAGGCGGAAAATCCGGCCGCCGGGGCCGGCCGCCTACTTTTTCAGGGCTTGGATCAGCTCCGGGACCACCTGGAACAGGTCGCCCACGATGCCGACGTCCGCCACCCCGAAAATGGGGGCGTCCGGATCCTTGTTGATGGCGATGATCGTGTCGCTGCTGTTCATGCCCACCAGATGCTGGATCTGGCCGGACACGCCGCAGGCGATATAGATCTTGGGCCGGACCGTCTTGCCGGTCTGGCCCACCTGGTGGAAGCTGGAAATCCAGCCGGCGTCCACGGCCGCCCGGCTCGCGCCGATCGCCGCCCCGCCCAAGGCCTCCGCCAATTCGGCCAGCAACTTGAAGTTTTCGGGCCCGCCTACCCCGCGGCCGCCCGTCACGATGAATTCCGCGCCGGCCACGTTCACTTCGTTCTGCATGGCGTTGACGGTTTCGAGCACCTTCACGACCGGATCCTTCAGGTCCAGTTTCTCCGCGACCAATTGGCCGGTCCGGCCCGCCACGGGCGCCGGCTGCTTGAAGACCTTCGGGCGCACGGTCGCCATCTGCGGCCGGTGGTCCGGGCAGACGATGCAGGCCATGATGTTGCCGCCGAACGCGGGCCGCGTCTGCAGCAGCAGGCGCTGGTCCACGTCCACGCCCAGCTCGGTGCAGTCCGCCGTCAAGCCGGCGTTCACCTGGATCGCCACGCGGGCGATGAAGCCCCGGCCCATGCTCGTCGCGCCGGCCAGCACCACCTCGGGCTTGTACTTCTGGATCAAGGCGCTCATGGCCTCGGAATAGGGTTCCGCCGTGTACTTTTCCAGCGCCGGATGGTCCACCACGTAGACCTTGTCCGCGCCGTGCTCGAACAACGTCGCCGCGCAATCGCCGACCTGGTGGCCCAGCAGGACGGCGCCCAGTTCGACGCCGAGCTTGTCGGCCAGCACGCGGCCCTCGCCCAGCAGTTCGAAGGCCACTTCCTGGACCTTCCCGCCGCGCTGCTCCGCGAAGACCCACAGCCCGCGGAACGCGTCCAGCGCCGCGGCATCGGCCTTCTTTTCCGCTACTTCCATCGAGAGCGCGCCCACCGGGCAGACGTCGATGCACGCCCCGCACGCCGTGCAGGCCTCGTTGACTTCCACCTTGCCGTCCGAAGCCCGTTGCGCCAGCGCGCAGAACGGACACACCGCCACGCACGCCCCGCAGCCCGTGCACAGATCCAAATCGATTTTCAGGCCCATGACCGCGCTCCTCTTAGATCAATTTCCGCTCGCGGAGCAGGTCCGCCAGCCGCTGCGCCAGGACGGCGGGCTCCTCGCCCTGCCATTTCACCCCGCCCGTCTTGGGCGGCGGCGAGAAAATCTTCACCACGCGCGTCGGCGAGGCGTTCAGGCCCAGCTTGGCCGGATCGGCGCCCACCATCTCCGCCGTGGTCGGCTGGAGGACCAGTTTCTTGGCCGCCATCTTGCCGCGCAGCGACGCCATGCGGGGCACGTTGGCTTCCTTCAGCACCGTCAGCGCGCACGGCAACGGCGTTTCCAGCTTTTCGTAGCCGTCCTCGAAGTTCCGCTCCACGACGGCCTTGCCGTCGGCGATCTCGATCTTGCGGGCGTAGGCGATGCAGGGGATGCCCAGCCAGTCGGCCACGCCCGGGCCCACCTGCGCGGTGTCGCCGTCGATGGCCTGCTTGCCGAACAGCACCAGATCCGCCGGCTCCAGCTTGCGGATCGCCGTGGAGAGCGCGTAGCTCGTCGCCCAGGTGTCCGAGCCCGCGAACGCGCGGTCGCACAGCAGGACCACGGCGTCCGCGCCGCGGCCGACGGCTTCCTTGAGGACTTCCGCCGCCTGGGGCGGGCCCATGGTCAGCACGGTCACCTTCGTGCCCGCGTGCTTTTCCTTGAGCTGCAGCGCCATTTCCAGCGCGTTTTCGTCGAAGGGGTTCAGGATGGATTCGACCCCGTCGCGCACCAGCGTGTTGGTTTCCGGGTTGATCCGGACCTGCGTGGTGTTGGGGACCTGCTTGACGCACACGACAATATGCATTTCACGTTCCTCCGGGCCGGCAGCCCGCGCCGCCGGCCGCGCCGTTCGAAATCGGAACCGGCCGCGGGCCTACTTCTTGGCGACCGCGCCGTATTCCTTGTTCAGGGCCAGCCCGATGATGTCGCGCTGGATCTGGTTGGTGCCTTCGTAGATCTGCAGGATCTTCGCGTCGCGCATCATCTTCTCGACGGGATATTCCTTCATGTAGCCGTAGCCGCCGAACACCTGCACGGCGTCCGTCGTCACCTGCATCGCGACGTCCGAGGCGTAGACCTTGCACATCGCCGAGAACTTCGAATAATCCTTCACGCCGCGGTCGATCGACTGGACCGTCGCGTAGGTCAGCGCCCGGGCCGTCTCGACCTTCGTGGCCATGTCCGCCAGCATCCAGCTCAGGCCCTGGTTGGCGATGATCGGCTTGCCGAACTGCTCGCGCACCTTGGCGTACATGACCGCTTCGTCCAGCGCGCCCTGCGCCAGGCCGACGGCCTGCGCCGCGATGCCCGGCCGCGACACGTCGAACGTCTTCATCGCCCAGATGAAGCCCGTGCCTTCGCGCCCGATCAGGTTCGCCGCCGGCACTTCGCAATCCTCGAAAATCAGCTCGCGCGTCGCGCTCGCCCGGATGCCCAGCTTGTTTTCCTTCTTGCCGAAGGTGAAGCCCGGCGTGCCCTTTTCGACGATGAACGCGCTCACGCCGCGCGCGCCGCGGTTCTTGTCCGTCACCGCGAACACGGTGTAGATGTCGGCCTCGCCGCCGTTGGTGATCCACTGCTTGGTGCCGTTGAGGACGTACTTGTCGCCCTTCTTGACGGCCGTCGTGCGGATCGAGCCCGCGTCGGAGCCCGCGTTGGGTTCCGTCAGCGCATAGGCCGCCCACTTTTCGCCGCTGGCCAGCGCCGGCAGGAACTTCTTCTTCTGCTCGTCGCTCGCGCCGAGCAGGATCGGGTCCGCGCCCAGACCGTTCGCCGCGAAGGACACCGACACGCCGATGCAGATCCGGCTCAGCTCTTCCACCGCGATCAGGTTCGGCATGCTGTCGCCTTCGAACGTCCCGCCGTATTCCGCCGGGATGTACAGGCCCATCAGGTCCATCTTGCCCAGTTCGCGCAAAATTTCCGTCGGGAAGTGCCCCGTCTCGTCCAGCTCCGCCCGCACCGGCTTCACGCGCGCTTCGGCGAATTCCCGCACCATGCCGCGGATTTCCAGCGCCAGTTCCGACAACCCGTAATTCAGTTCAGCCATTGCTTGCTCCTTGCTTGCGGTTCCTGCCCCCAAAAAGGGAACGGCCGCCAGTTATGCCAAGCCGACGGCCCCGATGCAACCCAAAGAAAAGCGTTTTCCGCGGTTTTCCGCGCGGAAACGGCCGTCAAGCGCGGTGGGCTTCGCCCCAGCGCTTGGCGAGGGCGAACACCGCCTCGTTCTGCGCCACGATCTTCGCCTTGCCGGCGAAATTGGCCGCCAGGGCCTCGCGGTAGGCGGCGTCGGGCAGGCCGAAGCCGTCCAGTCCCGCCAGCACCCCGACCATCGCCACGTTCGCGGCGCGGGGATTGCCCCCCTCTTTCGCCAGGTCCAGCGCCGGCACCGCCAGCGTCCGCACCCCGGCCGGCGCGGCGAACTCGCCGATTTCCGCGGCGTAGAGCAGCCAGCCCCCCGGCTTCACCTCGCCCGCGAATTTTTCCAGCGACGGCCGGTTCATCGCCACCAGGACGTCCGCTTCCGTCACCATGGGCGTGCCCACGGGCTGGCCCGAAATCACCACGCCGCAGTTGGCCGTGCCGCCTCGCTGTTCGGGGCCGTAGGACGGATACCACGACGTGAACTTGCCCGCGGCGCACGCCGCGCGCGCCAGGATCACGCCCATGCTCAGCACGCCCTGCCCGCCGAAGCCCGCCATCTTGAGCTGGAGCGTCGGCGCCGCCCGATCGAGCTGCGCGTCCGGCGCGCGGTCGGTATCGAGATGCAGCAACCGGTCCAGCGTTTCCTTGCGGTAATCGCTTTCCGCGCGCACGAGCGGCCGCACGTCCGCCGAACGGTCGCGCAGGATGCCCAGCGGGAATTCCTTTTCCATCTGTTCCGCCACGAACCGGGTCGCGGCCTCGACGTTCATCTTCTGGTTGGTCGGACAGGCCATCAGCACCTCGACGAAGGCGTAGCCCTTGCCGTCGCGCTGGATTTCCAGCGCCTTGCGGATCGCCTGCCGGGCCTGCTTGAGCTTGGCCATGTTCGAGAACGAGACCCGCGCGACGTAGACCGGCGCCTGCAGCTGGCTGATCAGTTCCGCCATGTGCAGCGGATAGCCCGTCTGCAGCGGATCGCGGCCGTCCGGCGAGGTTTCCGTCTTCTCGCCCACGAGCGTCGTCGGGGCCATCTGGCCGCCGGTCATGCCGTAGACCGTGTTGTTGACGAAGAACACGGCGATTTTCTCGCCGCGGTTGGCCGCCTGCAGCGTTTCGTTGAGCCCGATGGACGCCAGATCGCCGTCGCCCTGGTACGCCACCACCACGGCGTTGTTTTTCGTGCGCGAGATGCCCGTGCCCACGGCCGCCGCGCGGCCGTGCGGCACCTGCACGTTGCCCGCGTCGAAATAGTAGTAGGCGAACACCGCGCAGCCCACCGGGCTGATCACGACCGTGCGGTCCTGCAGCTCCATGTCGGCGAGCGCCTCGCCGATGAGCTTGTGCAGCACGCCGTGCTCGCAGCCGGGGCAATAGTGCGTCGCCGTCAGCGCCGAACCGCCCTTGCGCGGAAACGTCTTGTAGAGGCCCCGGGTTTCGATCACTTTTTCCATCGCGCGCTCCCGCCTCAAGCCTTCTGCGCCGTGGCGCGGATTTTCGCCAGGATCTCGTCCCGCGTCACCAGGTTGCCGCCCAGCCGGTAGACCAGATGCACCGGGCAGCGGCATTCGATCGCCAGCTTCACGTCGTCGCGCATCTGGCCGTTGCTCATTTCCACGCAAATCAGCTGCTTGCCGCCCCGCGCCACGAACGCGTTGAGCGCGTCCTGCGGGAACGGGAACAGGGTCTGCGGCCGGAAAAGGCCGACCTTGAAACCCTCTTGCCGCGCGGCGTCCACGGCGCCCTGCGCGATGCGCGCGCTGATGCCGTAGGCCACCAGCGCGACGTCCGCGTCGTCCATCCGGTAGCTTTCCGAAGCCTGCTCCGCCGCCGCCACCGCCGCGTACTTCGCCTGCAGCTCGTGGTTGAAGGCCTCCTGCTGGTCGAAATTGAGGAAGATCGACGTCACCACGTTCGGCCGCGTGGCGGCCGTGCCGTCCACCGCCCAGCTCTTGTCCGTCTCCGGCGCGACGCTCGTTTCGGGGAACCGCAGCGGTTCGATCATCTGGCCCAGGACGCCGTCGGCCAGCACGTAGACGACCATGCGCCACTTGCTGGCCAGCTCGAACGCCTTGAACGTGAAATCGCACATTTCCTGGACGCTGGCCGGCGCCAGCACGATCGTGCGGTAGTTGCCGTGGCCCCCGCCCTTCACCACCTGGTTGTAGTCGCCCTGCTCCGGCCCGATGTTGCCCAGCCCCGGCCCGGCCCGCATGACGTCCACGATCACCGCCGGCAGCTGCGCGCCCGAGAGGTACGACACGCCCTCCTGCTTCAGGCTGATGCCCGGCCCGGACGACGCCGTCATCGCGCGCCGGCCCGTCGTCGCCGCGCCGTAGACCATGTTGATCGCGGCCTCTTCGCTCTCCGCCTGCACCATGCGCCGGCCCGCGGGCGGGAACAGCTTGGCCGCTTCGTGGAGGATTTCGCTCGCCGGCGTGATGGGATAGCCGAAGAAACTGTCGCAGCCCGCGTAGAGCGCGCCCACGATGACCGCCGTGTTGCCCTTGACCAGTTGCGTCGCCATGGCTACTTCGCCTCCTTCGCCTTCACGTGCACCGCGATGGCGTTGGGCTCCGGGCAGACGTAGAAGCAGTTCAGGCAGCCGATGCACCCGGCGCCGGCGTATTCCGCGAAGACGTAGCCCCGCGCGTTCAGTTTCGTCCCCAGGGCGATGACCTTCTTCGGGCAGGCCGCGATGCACCGCCCGCACGCCTTGCATTCCAAGGGATCGATCGCCGGATACGGTAGTTCGAATGGCTGTGCCTGCTCGCTCATGACGCTCCAAAATGCCGCAAAATCCTGTTCAACTTACTCTCCCGGCCCCCGCCGTCAATCCGATTCTCGCCCGGCCACCGCCGCGCGCGGCTGGACCGCATTCTCCCCCGGATTTTACGGTGTACGTAAAAAGTTCGGGCGCGTTTTACGTAGTACGTAAAAAGTTTGGCGGAATTTTACGTGGAACGTAAAAACTTTGCGCGGGTTTTACGTGGAACGTAAAAACTTTGAAAACGGCCGCGGGGGGCGGCTCAGCGCTTCTTGTCGGCGGCGCGGATCTTGTCCCAGATGGCATCCATCTCGGCCAAGGTGCAATCCTTCATCCGGCGGCCGCCGGCGACGATTTCGTCTTCCACGGCGCGGAAGCGGCGGATGAACTTCGCGTTGGTCAGTTCCAGCGCGTAGGCGGGATCGACCTTCGCGAAGCGCGCGACGTTGACCACGGAGAACAGCAGATCGCCGATTTCCTCGACGATATGCTTGCGGTTCTTGGCGGCCATGGCTTCCTGCAGCTCGCCGATTTCTTCCGTCAGCTTCCCGAACGCGCCGGAGACGTCGCTCCAGTCGAACCCGACGCGCGCGGCCAGCTTTTGGGCCTGGTAGGCCCGGTGCAGCGGCGGCACGTGCTTGGGAATGCCGTCGAGCGCGGAAATCCGCGCCTTCTTTTCGGTCTTCTTGATGGCGTCCCAGTTGCGCAGGACTTCCTTCGAGTCGGCCACCTTCACGTCGCCGAAGATGTGCGGATGGCGGCGGATCAGCTTTTCCGAAATGCCCCGGGCGACGTCGGCGAAATTGAACGAACCTTCCTGGGCGGCGATCTGCGCCTGGAAGACGATCTGCAGCAGCAGGTCGCCGAGTTCCTCGGTCAGGTGCGCCCGGTTGCCGCTCTCCATCGCGTCGAGGGCCTCGTAGGCCTCTTCGATGAGGTTCGGCTTGATGGTGTCGATCGTCTGCTCGAGATCCCACGGGCAGCCGTCGCCGGGCCGGCGCAGGCGGGCCATGATGTCCAGCAGGCGGGCCAGCTCTTCGACGCCCTTGCGGCGCGCGGCCGGCGAAGCCAGCTTCGCGGCGGCGGACTTTTTCGCGGGCTTTTTGCGGGACGCGGGTTTCGCGGCGGGGCGTTTGGGCCTAGAAGCTGATTTGCTCGAAGAACTCATTGGGATCGACTTCCTTGAGGTCGGAGCAAACGAGATTGGCGCCGCAGAAATCCTGGTATTCGGTGAATTCGTCCGTCACCGCCACGACGTGCATCATGGCGGCGAGGGCCGCCTTGGCGGTCGCCATGCTGCTGACGAGCGCGAGGCAGCGCTTCGGATTGCGGCCGACGGCCTTGGCCATGCGCAGCCAATGCTCGGCGCGCGGGAAAGCCTTGTCCACCGACGGCAAACCGGAGAAGACCTGGACGTCCCAGCGGTTGAAGTTCAGGTGCGCCGCCACGGTGTCGGCGGAGGCCTGCGGCAGCATGGACACGCACGCGATGGCCGCGCCGCGCGCTTGCGCGGCTTCGATCCACTTGATGAGGCCTTGGCTGATGACCGTGGTCTTCTGCATGAAGCGGGAGGTGGTCTCGCCGTTGAGCCGCTCGACGACCTGCTCGGGCGTCGCCGCCGTGTACTTCATCGCCGCGAGAAACGCCGGCATGTAGACCTGCGGGGCCGGATGCAGGCAATAGCGGGAGAACTGGACGGGCGTCAGCTCGATGCGCTGTTCCTTGAGGATGCGCGCGAGCACCTCGTAGCGGATCTGCCGGGCGCCGAGCGCCACGCTGTCCATTTCGAAAAGCAGCGCGCTCTTCGCGGACGCCCCTTCCGTCGGTTGCTGTTCTTCTTTTTTTGCCGTCGCCATGTTTTCTCCTTCGTGAAAAATCCGGGACACTCTAATCGCCGCGCGGACGCGGGTCAATCGGTTTCGGGATCGCCGCCGAGCGATGCGCCGTCATTCCGGCGCGCCGCCGCCGTCCTCGGGCGGACGTTTCTTCCAGACCGGCCGCTTGCCGTCGCCGTAGGGCTTGCGCGGCCGGAACGCGGGGCGCTCCGGACCGGCGCCCGGGCCGGCGCGATCGGGACGCGGACCGTACGGCTTGCGGAAACCGCCGCCCCCGCCTTCCGCGCGCGGCCCATACGGTTTGCGGAAACCGCCGCTGCCCTCGCCCGCGGCACGCGGACCGTACGGCTTGCGCGGACCATAGGAGGGTTTGCGGAATCCGCCTTCGCCCTCGGCGCGCGGACCGTAGGGCTTCCGGAAGCCGCCACCCTCGCCTTCGGCGCGCGGACCATACGGTTTGCGAAAGCCACTGCCGGCAGGACGCGGGCCATAGGGTTTGCGGAAGCCGCCACCCTCGCCTTCGGCGCGCGGACCATACGGTTTGCGAAAGCCGCCACCCTCGCCTTCGGCGCGCAGGCCATAGGGCTTGCGCGGACCATAGGGTTTGCGGAAACCACCCTCGCCCTCGGCGCGGGGGCCGTAGGGTTTGCGGAAGCCGCCGCCTTCGCCCTCGGCGCGCGGACCATACGGTTTGCGAAAGCCACTGCCGGCAGGACGCGGGCCATAGGGTTTGCGGAAACCGCCTTCGCCCTCGGCGCGGGGGCCGTAGGGTTTGCGGAAGCCGCCACCCTCGCCTTCGGCGCGCGGGCCATAGGGCTTGCGCGGACCATAGGGTTTGCGGAAGCCGCCTTCGCCCTCGGCGCGGGGGCCATAGGGTTTGCGGAAGCCGCCGCCGGCGCCTTCAGGACGGGGCCGGTCGTACGAGCGGAAACCGCCGCCGCCCTCCGGACGGGGCCGCGGCGAGTCGCGGAAATCTTCACGGGACCCGGCCGGACGATCGGGCCGCGGACCATAGGGCTTGCGGAAACCGCCGTCGCCGTACGGCTTGCGGAACGGACGCGAATCCTCGCCGGGGCGCGCCGGCTTCTTTTTCTTGCGATAGCCGAATTCGTTGAAGGAATCGGAGGGGGGCTGGTTTTCCATAGGCGCGACACCCTGCGCCAGCGCCCCCCATAAAGCAAGCCGAAAGCGCCCGGCGCGAACGCTCAGATTTCGAGCAGTTTTTCGCCCGGAAAGAAGCGCTTGAAAAGCTGGGTCTTCAGCGCGGGCACGCCTTCGCCAAGGGCGGCGGCCAGTTCCAGCGGCTTTTCCTTCGTCTTGCGCCTGAAGGCGGCCAAGTTCTTCTTGGCGGCGGGCTCGTCCATCTTGTTCGCGAGCACCCAATACGGGCGCTCCGCGAGCTCGGGATTGTACAGCCGCAGTTCTTCGCGCAGGTTCAGGAAATCGTCGGTCGGATTGCGTCCGTCGTAGCCGGCCATGTCGATCACGAAGAGCAGGAAGTTCGTCCGCTCGATATGCCGCAGGAACGCGTGGCCCAGGCCGACGCCCTTGTGCGCGTCCTTGAGCAGGCCGGGCACGTCCGCGACCTTGAGGACGCGCGTGGCGTCGAACACCACCGTGCCCACTTGCGGATGCAGCGTGGTGAAGGGATAGGCCGCCACCTTGGGCCGCGCCGCGCTCAGCTGCGACAGCAGCGTGGATTTGCCGGCGTTGGGGTAGCCCACCAGGCCGACGTCCGCCACGGTCTTCATCGTCAGCCGCAGGGTCTTGATCTCGCCGGGGGTGCCCTCGGTGAATTCCGTCGGCGCCTGGTGCGTGCTGGTCTGGAAATGCATGTTGCCCAGCCCGCCTTTGCCGCCCTGCGCGACCTTGAGCAGATCGCCGTCGGCCAGCACCTCGCCGAGAAATTCGTCGGTCTCGAAATCGCGCACCTCGGTGCCCAGCGGCACCGGGACGATCTTGTCCGGACCGCCGCGGCCGTACTGCTGCTGGCCGCGCCCTTTTTCGCCGTGCGCCGCGCGCACGAGCGGCGCGAAGTGCAGATCCAGCAGCGAGGCGACGTCCTTGGACGCGCGCAGGAACACGCTGCCGCCGTTCCCCCCGTCGCCGCCGTCCGGCCCGCCGTAGGGAATGAATTTCTCGCGGCGGAACGACGCCACCCCGTTGCCGCCGTTGCCGGCGAACGTCTGGATGCGGACCGTATCGACGAAGGTCAGATTTTTCATGGCGAATAAAGAGTTCGGGAGTCAGAGGTCAGTTGTCGGAAATGGGAGAATCAGCCCCCGGGAAAAAATGGCCTTTCGGACCTCGGACTTCGGACCTCGGACCTCGGGTTTTCTGCCCCCGGTCTCCGGTCTCCTGTCCCCTGTTTCCTGTTTCCTGTTTCCTGTCCCCGGTCTCCTGATCCCTGTCCCCGGTCTTCTGTCCTCTCTGCAAAAAAAGGGCGGTGCCTGGCGGCCCGCCCTTGGTCGTCCCGGGGACGCGCGTCCGCGGCCGCTCAGGCCTGGACGAGCTTCTGGACGTTGACGCGCTTGCCGTCGCGGTCGAACGAGACCACGCCGTCGATCAGCGCGAACAGGGTGTAGTCCTTGCCCATGCCGACGTTGAGGCCGGGTTCCTTCATGGTGCCGCGCTGGCGCACCAAAATGCTGCCGGCGGTGACTTCCTGCCCGCCGAAGCGCTTGATGCCGCGCCGCTGCCCGTTGCTGTCGCGCCCGTTGCGGCTGCTGCCTTGACCTTTTTTATGTGCCATTTGTCCGTCTCCTTGCCTACGCGATGGACGCGATCTTGACCTTCAGCAGGTCCTGGCGGTGGCCGACCTTGCGGTGATAGCCCTTGCGGCGCTTTTTCTTGAACGCCACGACCTTCGGGGCGCGGAATTCGCCGACCACTTCGGCCATGACCTTCGCGCCGGCCACTTCGGGCGTGCCGATTTTCAGGCCGGATCCGTCGTTGACCGCCAACACGCGGCCCAGTTCGATGGGCTTGCCCGCTTCGGCGCCTTCGAGCAGTTCCACCGCCAACACGTCGTCTTTTTGAACCCGGTACTGCTTGCCGCCGGTTTCGATCACCGCATACGCTTCCATCTGAATCCTCATTTCCAAGGGGGGGCCTGCTGCCGCCCCGATTCCACAAAACAGGTGCGCAAAATACGCGAAGCCCCCGCCGACGTCAACCTCGGGTTCCGGGAAAGTTTTTTTCGCCCGACGGGTTGACGGAGGGCCGGGGCCGTGATACAACCTCCCGCATCGTCTGAGGATTTGGGGGGTTAGCTCAGTTTGGTAGAGCGCCTGAATGGCATTCAGGAGGTCGGGAGTTCGAACCTCCTACCCTCCACCAAATCCC
>RZYG01000154.1 GCA_009930415.1 Spartobacteria bacterium
CTGACGTTCGCCTTGACGGATGCATATGAATGAAGCATATTCATGTGCATGAGAACAACCATCATCATAAAAGAAGACGTGCTCTCCAGGGCCTCGGCTTTGACGGGAGTAAAAGAGAAGACCGCCCTCGTTCATATGGGGTTGGAAGCGCTGATTGCAAGGGCCAGTGCGTCGAGGCTTGCCCGCCTCGGCAGATCCGAGCGCGGACTGAGGCCCATCCCCCGGCGCAGGATTCCGTAAATGACACTCGTCGACACTTCCGTATGGGTCGACCATTTGCGCAATGGCAATGACGCACTAAGCGAACTGTTGTTGAAAGACGAGGTTGTCTGTCATCCGATGGTCATTGGAGAACTGGCCTGTGGCAATCTGAAGCGCAGAAAAGAACTTCTCTCGCTCCTACACGCGCTCCCTGCCGTCGAGCGCGTTTCGGACGATGAAATACTCTTTTTCATAGAACAACACCGCCTATCCGGACGCGGGCTTGGCTTGGTGGACGTCCATATTCTGGCTTCGTGCGTTATTTCCCGAACACCCCTGTGGACATTGGACGGACGGCTCCGGCAAGCGGCAAATGACCTTGCGGATAAATGAGGCGAACAAGGCGTTGCACCCCTACGCCACAAGGTGTCGGGTCCGCTGCCCCGTGACGATGGGATCGAAATCCCATGGGGAGAAATGAACGGCCGGCGCCGGCCGGCGCGCGGAGACAGCGGAAACCGGCGATTTGCGCTTGAATTCTCGTGCTCCATGGCGGAAATTCGTTGGCCGTTGAACCCCGCAATCCGAAGGAATAACACATGGCTTCCAAGCAACGCACCAGCGACAGGATCCTGAAGGGCCCCGAACGCGCCCCGCACCGCTCCCTCCTCTATGCCCTCGGCCTCTCCGCCGAGGAAATGAAGCGCCCGCTCATCGGCGTCGTTTCCGCCTTCAATGAAATCATTCCGGGCCACATCCACCTCGACAAGATCGCGGAAGCGGTCAAGGCGGGGGTGCGCATGGCGGGCGGCACGCCGATCCTGGTGCCGGCGATCGGCGTGTGCGACGGCATCGCGATGGGCCATCCGGGCATGCGGTACTCCCTGCCCTCCCGCGAATTGATCGCGGACTCCTGCGAAACGCTGGCGCTGGCCCACTGCTTCGACGCGGTGGTCTACATCCCCAACTGCGACAAGATCGTGCCCGGCATGCTGATGGCGGCGGCGCGGACGAACATTCCGTCCATCGTGGTCAGCGGCGGCCCGATGCTCGGCGGCGACCTCGACGGACGGCACCTGAGCCTGTCGAACGTGTTCGAGGCGGTCGGCGCCTGCAAGGCGGGCCAGATCGGCGAGAAGGAACTGACGGACTACGAAGAGACGGCCTGTCCCGGCTGCGGCTCGTGTTCAGGCATGTTCACGGCCAACTCGATGAACTGCCTGAGCGAGGCCATCGGGATGGCGCTGCCGGGCAACGGCACGATTCCGGCCGTGGCCGCGGCGCGCACGCGCCTGGCCAAGGAGGCCGGCATGCAGATCATGCAGGTGCTGGCGAAGAACCTGCGCCCGCGCGACGTGATGACGCCGGCGGCGTTCGCCAACGCCCTGCGCGTGGACATGGCCCTCGGCTGCTCGACGAACAGCGTCCTGCATCTGACGGCGATCGCCCACGAGGCGGGCGTGCCGATGCCGCTGAAGCGCATCAACGAAATCAGCGCCACGACGCCGAACCTGTGCCATCTGAGCCCGGCCGGCCCGGACCTGATCCAGGACCTGCACCTCGCCGGCGGCGTGCCGGCGGTGATGAAGCAGCTGGCCCAGGCGAAGATGATCGACGTGAAGCTGGTCACCGTGACCTGCAAGACCGTCGCCCAGAACGTCGCCGGCGCGGTCAACCGCAATCCCAAGGTGCTGCGCCCGATCCAGGATCCGTTCAGCCCGACCGGCGGCCTAGCGGTGCTGTTCGGCAACGTCGCCCCGCGGGGCGGCGTGGTGAAGCGCTCGGCCGTCGCGCCGGAAATGCTGGTCAAGACCTGCACGGCGCGGGTGTTCGACAGCGAGGAAGCGGCCATCGCGGCCATCTACGGCCGCAAGATCAAGAAGGGCGACGTCGTGGTCATCCGCTACGAAGGCCCCAAGGGCGGCCCGGGCATGCGCGAAATGCTCTCGCCCACCTCCGCCCTCGCGGGCATGGGTTTGGACAAGGACGTGGCCTTGATCACGGACGGCCGGTTCAGCGGCGCGACGCGCGGCGCGGCCATCGGGCACGTGGCGCCGGAAGCGGCCGACGGCGGCCCCATCGCGCTGGTGAAGAACGGCGACAAGATCGCCATCGACATCCCCGCCTACAAGATCAACCTGCTGGTCTCCGCCAAGGAACTCCAGGCGCGCGCGAAGAAGCTCAAGCCGTTCAAGTCGAACGTGCCGGGCGGCTGGCTGGCGCGCTACCAGCGGCTCGTGGGGCCGGCCGACATCGGCGCGGTCCTGCAATAACCGGCTCCCCACCGGATGCCCACGGGCGGCGCGGACTTATTCCGCGCCGCTTTTCGTTCCCGCTTGCGCAGCGGATTCCGGCCCCGTAAACTGGTGCAGGAAAGGCGAAGTTGCCGCGGATGCATTATCTGGACGAAAGCCACATCTTCCTGTTCCTGGCGCAGTTGTTCGTGCTGCTGCTGTGCGCGCGGGGACTGGGCGAGCTGTTCCGGCGCTGGAAGCAGCCGGCCATGACGGCGGAACTGCTCGTGGGCATCGCGCTGGGCCCCACCCTGCTCGGCCGCTTTTTACCCGGCTTCCACGCGGCGCTCTTTCCGGCCGACGCCGTCCAGCAGGGCATGCTGGAAACCGTCGCCTGGCTGGGCGTGCTCTTCATGCTGCTCGACAACGGGCTCGAAATCGACTTTTCCATCGCCTGGCGGCAGCGCGGCAGCGCGCTGGCCATCGCGCTCTCCGACATCGCCGTGCCGATGGTGGTGGCGTTCGTGCCGGTGATGTTCCTGTCCGACTCGTTTCTGGCGCATCCGGACCAGCGCATCCTCTTCGGCCTGTTCATGGCCACCGTCATGACGATCAGCGCGATGCCGGTGGCGGCGCGCGGGCTCCACGACCTGAATCTGCTCAAGACCAATCTCGGGTTCCTGACCATGTCCGCGCTGGCCGTCAACGACGTCATCGGCTGGGTGCTGTTCGCCATCATCCTCGGGCTCTTCATGCAGACGACGGTCGCCCTGACGCCGATCCTGCTCGTGTTCGCCGGCACGCTGGGCTTTTCGGCGCTGGCGCTGACGGTGGGCCGGCCGTTTTCCGCGCGGATCTTCGACACGTTGAAGAAGCGGGATTTCCCCGAACCGGCTTCGTCGCTGACGGTGACGGTGCTGTTGGGGCTGCTGTTCGGGGCCATCACCCAGAAGCTGGGCGTCCACGCCCTGTTCGGTTTCTTTCTGGCGGGCGTGGTGGCCGGCGAGGCCAAGAGCCTGTCCGAAGACACCCGGCGGGTCATTACCCAGATGGTCTACGCGCTGTTCGTGCCGCTGTTCTTCGCGAACATCGGGCTGAAGATCGATTTCGCGGCGAATTTCCATCTGGGCCTGGTCGCGCTGATCAGCGCGGTGGGCATCGGCGGCCGCTATCTGGGCGCCTGGCTGGGCGTGACGATGGCGCGGGTGCCGCGCGTGAACCGGGACTTGATTTCCATCGCGCACACGCCGGGCGGCATGATGGAGATCGTGGTCGCGCTGCTGGCGCTGGAGGCGGGGCTAATCACGCCGACGGTGTTCGTGGCGATCGTTTTCAGCGCGGTCTTTTCCTCGGTGGTCATGGGGCCGTGGCTGACCCGCTCCCTCGCCCGCCGCCGGGCGGTCTCGCCGGCGCAGTTCCTGGACGAACACGCCATTCTGGCCGAGCTGCCCGCGACCGCCACGCGCGCCGAGGCGTTGCGCCTGCTGGCGGCCAAAGTCGCGGCGCGGTCCGACACGCCGGCGGCCGAGCCGATCCTGCGCGCCGCGCTGGAGCGCGAGCAGGAGTTCGGCACCGGCATCGGCGACGGGGTGGCGATTCCGCACGTGCGCCTCGAGCGCCTGCGCAATCCGGTGCTGGCCTATGCCCATTCCGCCGAAGGCATCGACTGGGACGCCCCGGACGCCCGGCCGGTGCACCACGTGTTTTTCCTGGCCAGTTCGGCCGGGACGGAGGACGTCCACGTGCAAATCCTCGCCCAGATCGCCCGCGCGATGGGCCGGCCGGACAGCACGCATCGGCTGGCCGAAGCCCACGACGTCCACGAGCTGCGCCAACGGCTGGCGGCCATGCTGGATCCGCCGCAGCCCGGCGCCGCCTGAAGGGGCAGGTCACCCCCTAGGGTCAGCCCTTGATTTAGAAGTTAGGGGTTGACGGAAAAGGCGACGGCGCAGATAGTTTTCCTCGCCCATGGCACGCAAACTCCGCATTCAGTTCGAAGGGGCCATCTACCACGTGGCCGTGCGCGGCAATGCCCGCCACGACATTTTTCTGGACGACCGCGACCGGGAGCGGTTTTTGGAGAGCCTGGCTGCGGCCGTCGAAACCTATCGTGTTCGGCTCTATCTGTTCTGCCTCATGAGCAACCATTTCCACCTGCTGGTGGAAACGCCGTTGGGGAACCTCAGCGATTTCATGGGGGGCTTGACGACCTCCTACGCGGTTTACTTCAATCAACGCCACCGGCGCAGCGGCCATCTAACGCAAGGCCGCTACGGCGCATGGCTGGTGGAAGGCGATGCGTATTTGCTCCGGTTGAGCCGCTACCTGCATCTGAATCCAGTCCACGTGCGCGACCTCCAAGACAAATCCAAGGCAGAACGGATCGAGTATTTGCGGAATTATCGCTGGAGCAGCCTGCGCTCCTACACGGGCCAGGCAAAAGAAGACGTTGTCGATACCGGCCCGATTCTGGCTCAAGTGGCGGAACGCTGGGGTGGCGGAGGAAAGCAGTATCGGCAATACGTGGAAAAGGGCCTCGCCGAGGAAAAGTCGTCCTGGTCGGAATGGCAGGAAGCGTCTCCGTTGGGCATGGGATCGGCCACCTTTTTGGCAGAATTGAGAAAGGGCTACCAGCTGCAAGCAGAGAAAGCCAAGCGGCGGGAGGATGTCGCGTTCCGGCACGTCGGCCGCCGCAAAACCGTTGAAGACGTGTTGAAAGCCGTGAACAAGATTTTTGGGATTTCGAGAGCGGAACTGCTCCGGAGAAGAAGAAATGCTTCGGATCGCGCCGCCGCGGCGCGAGCCTTGGTGAAGTTTGCCGGACTGGACCAGCGCACGGTAGCGGAGGTGCTGCACATGGGGAGCGGTTCCGCCGTCAGCCAGCAAATTCGGCGTCTTCAAAACCCCTCGCCGGTCTTGAGTAACCAGTTGATGCAACTGGACCAAACCCTATTATCTTCTATCTAAAGGGCTGACCCCAACCGCTGAAGATTGGGCTTGCGCCGGTAAAACGCTTCGGCTAACATGGTCTTCATACTTCCGGCAGACGCGTGTCTCCGGGTGGCAATTCGGGCTCCAGCAACGTAGGGTTCAAAGACATGAAGACAGCACGCCGCATTCTCCCTCTGGCCGCCTGGGCCTTGGCGACATTCGCCCTCGGCTTCGGCCTGCCCGCCGACGTCCGCGCCAACGGCAACGTCCACGTGACGCGCTTCTGGCACAACCACCAGCCCACCTACTGGCCGGAGTGGAACAGCAACGGCGACCAGAACAGCCGCGTGCAGTACGCGTGGGATTCCATCGTGCTCAAGCCCAGCCAGAACTACGGCGGGCTCAGCCCGAACTACCATCCCCAGAACAACCTGACCGACATCTTCGGGCTCGACGACCGCAAGAACGCCTACCAATTCGGACCGAAGAATTCGCTGGGCACGTTTTCCGGCGGCGGCTTCGCGCTGAGCTATTCGGGGTCGCTGATCGACAACGTCCGCCAGCTGGGCGGCGGCGGCCATCTCGGCTACGGCGGCAACTGGAACGCGGGCAACACCGAGGCGCGCGGCTGGGGCCGGCTCGATCTCGTCGGCTTCACCTACCACCACTCCCTCGCCCCCCTCCTGCCCAAGGAAGTGTTCCGCAAGGAGCTCCAGATCTTCAAGCAGGCCTGGTGGAAGGCCTGGGGCGGCAATGGCGACCTCAGCGACCACTCGAAGGGCTTTTTCCCGACTGAAATGGCCTTCTCGCAGTCGCTGATCGACGTGCTGGTGGACGAAGGCTACGAGTGGTCCATCGTGGCCAGCCATCATTTGAGCCGCACCTGCCCGACCTACAACGACCAGGCGGATCCGGAAGGCTCCTACAACATCAATTCCAGCCCGCCCAACAAGGCCGACCAGCTCGGCCCCTCGCCGACCACGGGCTGGTGGTACGGCCAGCCGAACCCCGGCAACGCGGCGTGGAACGTCGCCCCCTTCGCCTACCAGCTCCACAAGGCGCAGTACGTGAATCCCGACACCGGCGCGACCAAGCAGATGTACGTCGTGCCGTCCGACGACGTCCTCAGTTACCGCTTCGGCTACGCCAACGAAGGCATCAGCAA
>RZYG01000155.1 GCA_009930415.1 Spartobacteria bacterium
ACCGGGTTTGGAGAAATTTGGGAACAGCTGCGGTCTCAGCAAGCTGAGCCCCTACAAGCGAGGGCCGAATCTACCGTGAAGAATCCGGTCATGCGCCCCCGCGGCGGGTTTCGTCTACCCGCGGGCTTGCATTTTCAAGGCAGGCTTGGGAGGATGAGGACATGGACGAACGCGACGATCAAGGAATGCGGATCTACCTGCGCGAAATCGGCAAGGTGGACCTGCTGACGCCTGAAGAAGAGGTGAAGCTCGCGCGCCGGATCAAGAAAGGCGATGAAAAAGCTCGCCAACAGATGATTCGCGCGAACCTGCGCCTCGTCGTCAAGATCGCCGGGGACTACGCGCGGCTGGGGTTGCCGCTGCTGGATTTGATCAGCGAAGGCAACATGGGCCTGATGAAGGCCGTGGACCGGTTCGACCCGAAAAAGGGCGGCAAACTGAGCACCTACGCGGCGTGGTGGATCAAGCAAGGCATTCGCCGGGCGCTGGCGAACCAGGGCAAGACCATCCGGCTGCCGTCGCATATGGTGGACAAGTTGTTCCGCATGCGGCGGACGCAGGAAACGCTCTCGCACGAACTGGGCCGGGTGGCGACGGCGGCGGAATTGGCCAAGCGGCTCGACGTGACCGAAAAAACGGTGCGGTACTGGCTGGAAGTGTCCCAGCGGCCGTCGTCGCTGGATGCGCCGATCGGCGAGGACGGCCGCGAAAGCCAGGGCGACACGGTCAGCGATCCGGAGGCGAAATCTCCGTTCGACGAGCTGAACGACAGTCAATTGCTCGAGGAAATGGAAGAACACATCCAGACCTTGAACGAGCGGGAACGATTGATTTTGAAGCGACGGTTCGGGCTGGGGGGCGTGGCGCCGGAATCGCTGGAAGAAGTGGGGGCGCGGCTGAACATTACCCGGGAGCGCGTGCGCCAACTGCAGAACCAGGCGCTGGCGACCCTGCGGGAAATGATGCTGAAAGACTGAGCGGCCCCGGGGCCGGCGCGCGCCACCCCGAACGCAGCGATTTCAAATAAGGAGAACGACCATGGCGGAATCCGAACTGCAAGACGTCCAGATGGATGCGGCGAACCTTTACCGCGAGGAAAGCTATACCGATTTGAAAGCCGGCACGATGCGCAAGCTGGTGCCGGTGAAGGCGGACGGATCGGACGATCCGTCGCGGGAGCCGATTTTCACGGCCGCGACGCAGATCATGACGCCCGGCGGCGTGCTGCCGCTGAGCGGCGAAGTCGCAGGCGCCAAGACCTTGGCGGACGCCGTGGCGGGCTTCGCCCCGGCGATCAAACAGGCCATCGCGGATTTGCGCGAGGAAATGGCGGCGATGCAGCGCGAGCGGGCGTCGCAGATCGTGGTGCCGGGGCGGAATGCCCCCCCGCCGCCGCCGGATTTGCTGATGCGCTGACCGGCGGGTTGTTTTGCTGGTTTCGTCACCCGTTGCGACGGACCTGATTCACCCACGGCACAAGGCCGTGGGGGTCTTAAGCCCGCCCCACGATTTCCCCACGGCACAAGGCCGCAGGGGTCTTAAGCCCCCCCACGTTTCCCCCACGGCGCAAGGCCGTGGGGGTCTTAAGCCCGCCCCACGATTTCCCCACGGCACAAGGCCGCAGGGGTCTTAAGCCCCCCCACGTTTCCCCCACGGCACAAGGCCGCGGGGGTCTTAAGCCCCCCCACGGGCTTGTCCCGTGGGAGGCAAAGTTTGCTCCCCCACGGCACAAGGCCGCGGGGGTCTAGGAGGCGACGGCCTCGAGCAGATGCCGCAGGGCGGCTTCGGTCGCGGCTTGGCGGATCTCGGCGCGCGAACCCGAAAAGTGGTGTTTGAAGGTGGCCGTCCCGTGCGGGGCGGCCACGCCGATGAAAACGAGTCCGACGGGTTTTTCGGGGGTGCCGCCGGCGGGGCCGGCGATGCCGGTGATGGAAACCGCGAAATCGGCGCCGGTCGCGGCGCGGGCGCCCGCGGCCATGGCGCGGGCGGTTTCGAGGCTGAACGCGCCGTGGGCGGCGAGAACGTCGGCCGGCACGCCGAGCAGGCGGACCTTGAGGTCGTTGGCATAGGCGATTACGCCCCCGAGATACCACGCGGAGCTGCCGGGCAGTCCGGTGAGCGCGGCGCCGACGAGGCCGCCCGTGCAGGATTCGGCCGTGGCGAGGGTCTGTTGGCGCGCAAGGAGCGCGGCGGCCAATTGGTCCAGCAATCGTTCCATGCGCGCCAGTCTAGGACGTGCCGCCGCCGTTGGAAAGTCTGGGCGAGACGTTTTGGGCGATTTATGGCAAAGTGATCCGCCTATGAAAACAATACTGGTTACGGGTTCGGGCGGTTTGGTGGGTTCGGAGACGGCGCTGCATTTCGGGCGGCAGGGCTACCGCGTGATCGGCGTGGACAACAATCTGCGCGAATATTTCTTCGGACCGGAAGCCTCGACGAAGTGGGCCGTGGAGGAGCTGCAGGCGGCGCTGGGGGAGGCGTTCACGGCGGTGGCCGCGGACATCCGCGATTTCGATGCGGTGCGGAAAGCGTTCGAGGCGGCGGGGGCGATCGATCTGGTGGTGCACACGGCGGCGCAGCCGTCGCACGACTGGGCCGCGCGCGAGCCGTTCACGGATTTCGGCGTGAACGCGCAGGGCACGCTGAACCTGCTGGAGGCGACGCGCCAGTTCGCGCCGCAGGCCACGTTCATCTTCACGTCGACGAACAAGGTGTACGGCGACACGCCCAACCGCCTGCCGCTGGTCGAGCAGGCCACGCGCTGGGAGTGCGCGAGCGGGCCGTACGCGGAAAAGGGCATCGACGAGACGATGAGCATCGACCAGACGACGCATTCGCTCTTCGGGGCGTCGAAGGTGGCGGCGGACGTGATGGTGCAGGAATACGGGCGCTATTTCGGGATGAAGACGGGCGTCTTTCGCGGCGGCTGCCTGACGGGCCCGCGGCACTCGGGCGCGGAACTGCACGGATTCCTGGCGTATCTGATGAAGTGCGCGGCGACGGGCCGCGCGTACAAGATTTTCGGCTACAAGGGCAAGCAGGTGCGCGACAACATCCACAGCGAAGATCTCGTGGCGTCGTTCGCGGCGTTCCACGCCGCGCCGCGCGCGGGCGAGGTCTACAACATGGGCGGCAGCCGCTTCAGCCATTGCTCCATGCAGGAAGCCGTGCGGCTGTGCGAGGAACTGACCGGCCGCAAGATGCAGACGACCTACGTCGAGACGAACCGCATCGGCGATCACATCTGGTGGGTCAGCGACGTCTCCAAGTTTCAGGCGCACTACCCGGACTGGAAGCTGACGAAGAACGTCCGCGACATCCTGGCGGAGATTTTGGAATACAATCTGCCGCGCTGGAAAAAAGAAGGCTGACGAATCCGGAGGAATGCGTGAACCGGGTCGTTATCGCGATCGCTTGGCTGGGGCTCGTTGGGTTGGCGCGGGGCGGCGCGCCGCCGGCGGCGAAGTCGCCGGATCCGTCGCTGGACCGGGTGCGGGCGAAAGGGGAGCTGGTCGTGGGGCTCGACGAGGCGTTTCCGCCGCTGGGGTTCCGCGACGCGAGCGGAACGCTCGTGGGGTTCGACGTCGATCTGGCTCGCGCCGCGTGCGCGCGGCTGGGCATCGACCTGGCGCTGCGACCGATCGCCTGGGACGAAAAGGAGCAGGAACTGGAATCCGGCCGGGTGGATTGCATCTGGAGCGGGTTCACGATTACGCCGGCGCGCCGGGCGCGCTGGAACTTCTCCGAACCCTATCTGGCCAATGCCCAGGTGCTGGTGGTGCGGGATGACGCCCCCATTTCCGGGCGGAAGGACCTGGCCGAGCGGCGGCTCGGCTTGCAGGCGGGGTCGAGCGCGGCGGAGGTGCTGGACGCGACGCCGAATTTCAAGGAACTGCTGGCGGAAATCGTCGCGTTCAAGACCATTCCGGCGGCGCTGGAGGCCCTGGAGGCAGGGCGGGTGGACGCGGTGCTGATGGACGAGCTGATGGCCTACGACCGGATCGGGCCGGGCGGCAAGCCCTACCGCGTGTTGGCCAACCGGTTTGCCGTCGAGCAATACGGCGTGGCCTTCCGGAAGAGCGACCGCGCGCTGCGCGACGCCGTGCAGGCGGAATTGTCGGCCATGGCCCGGGACGGTTCGCTGGCGGAACTCGCGGTGCATTGGTTCGGCGCCAACATCGCGATCGTGAAATAGGGGCGCGCGCATGGAGGGACCCGAACGGATTTTCGTTTTCGGCGACGGCCAGCTGCTGGTCCGCGCGGGCGGGCTGGAACCGGCGGGGGCGGAGGCGCTGGCGGCGCTGCAAAAGACGCGCGCGACGCTGGACGATTTCGCAGTGCGGCCGCAGGGCGTCCGCGCCGTGGGCGTCGCCGGCGCGGCGGACGATCCGCCGGCGGGCTGCGAATGGGTGCGGCTGCGGACGCTGCTGGGCGCGGATGCGCCGCACGCGGCGGCCGCGTGCCGGGCGCTGGGCCTGCTGAACTGGCGCGCCGCGCATCGCTTCTGCGGCGCGTGCGGCGGGGCGCTCGCGGATCATGCGGTCGAGACGGCGCGGACCTGCGGCGCGTGCGGATGCACCGAATATCCGAGTTTGGCGCCGGCGGTGATCGTGCGGGTGGAAAAAGAGGGGAAGATCCTGCTGGCGCGGCACGTGCAGCGCATTCCGGATCTGTGGACCTGCCTGGCGGGCTACGTCGAGCTGGGCGAGTCGCTGGAAGACTGCGTGCGGCGCGAGGTGAAGGAAGAAACCGGCATCGAGGTGGGCGACGTGCGCTACGTCGCCAGCCAGCACTGGCCGTATCCGAACCAGATGATGGTGGGCTTCGCGGCGCAGTGGCAGGCGGGCGAACTGACGTTGCAGCCCGAGGAATTGTCCGAGGCGCGCTGGTTCGATCCGGCGGCCCTGCCGAAGATCCCGCCGCGGGGCTCCATGGCCTGGCGCCTGATCTGCGGCGGCTAGGGCAAACTCATCTGCTGGGCCGCCGCTGACGCCAACCGGGACGAGGTCGTCCCGGATCCAAACAGCCGCAAGATTCCGTCTTTGGAGCCCCCGACGACCCCGTCGGGGGGCATGAAGCGGCAACGGATCCCGAAATCAGCTTTAGGCCAGCAGCATCAGGCCGCCGAGCAGGGCGATGCCCAGCAGGAACAGCGCGCCGGCAAGCAGGAACGGCAACACCCAGGCCAGCACGTTCGCGGCGAAGGCCTTGCCGAACGACGTGTCGAAAATCGGCGTCATCACGGCGGCGGAAACGCAGAAGCCCAGCAGCAGGCCCGCGCCGGTGCCGACGAGCGGCGCGGAGAAGAAGAGCGCCTGCACGGCCGCCCAGGCGAGACCGCCGAGCAGGATCGTGGCGAGGGCGCGCCCGAACGAACGCCGTTCGACGCCCGCCAGCCGGGCGCCCCACAGCAGGAACGCGGCGGCCACGAACCACCAAGCCAACGCCGCGGCCAGCGCCAGAACAACCAAAGCCAAAACGGGAACAGCCGGATTCATGGCGTCAGCCTTTTAGAAACCATATGGATTTTCCAACAGCGGCAGGGTTTCGGCGATCAGATCGAAGGATTTCTTGCTGGCCCAAACCAGCAGGAGCGTCGCGGCCAGCACGACGATCGTCCAACCGATTTTCCGCGCGCGCGACGCGCGCGGGTGCCACCAGATCAGCGGCAACGCCAATGGGCCGACGCAGCAAACCGCAATCACGACGGTCGCCGTGCGGAAATACCAAGGCAGGGCGGAGCCAGCGGCGGCGGGGCGGTCGTCCAGGAATTCGCCGCAGTAGCGGCACTTGATCGCCGCATCCTGGATTTCCTCGGCGCAGAACGGGCATTTCTTCATGGCGGCCTCGGCCGAAAAAGGCGGACTCAGATCACGTATTGCCCCGAATCGCCGGAGGAGACGTGGCGGCGGAGGATTTCGGCCAAGGTGACGCGGGCGAGGGCGTCGCGGACCGCTTGGCTGACTTCGGACCAGATGGAATGGGTCACGCAGTTGCGCATGCGGTCGCAATAGCTGGAATCGTCCACGCACTCGACGAGCGAGATCGGGCCTTCGAGGATCTGGATGACGTCGAGCAGGGTGATGGCCGCCGGGGGACGCAGGAGAACGTAGCCGCCCTTGGGGCCGCGCAGGCCGCGGACGAGACCGGCCGTTTTCAGGAGATTCACGATCTGCCAGAGGTACTTGGACGAGATGCCCTGGCGCTCGGCGATGTCGCGGAGGTTGACCGGACCGTCCGCCTGATGGATGGCGATGTCCATCAACGTGCGCAATCCGTAGCGGCCTTTGGTGGAAATTTTCATGGAAGCCTCGCGGGGTGAACTTTCCGTACTCTACTCCATTTCTCGACAATGGCGAGAAAAAGCCGGCGGATTTCGCGTCCGACGGATTGGACAAGGCGAAAGTCGGCGGGCGGGGGCGCATGACCGGATTCTTCACGGTAGATTCGGCCCTCGCTTGTAGGGGCTCAGCTTGCTGAGACCGCAGCTATTCCCAAATTTCTCCAAACCC
>RZYG01000416.1 GCA_009930415.1 Spartobacteria bacterium
GGGGCTCAGCTTGCTGAGACCGCAGCTGTTCCCCAATTTCTCCAAACCCGGTCCGAGCAAGCTCGGCCCCTACGATTCAGAGCCCGAAATCCGTCTTGCACCCAAATCCTCCTGGGCGCATCTGCGATTCGGTGCAATCCTGAAACTGGAGGGGCAACCTCCGTGTTGCCCGCCTTGGCAACGGCGATTCCGCCAAAAATGGGCAGGACAGAGCCTGCCCCTCCAGAACATCCCCATTGGATGCAAATCCAGATGGGAATTTGCACCGAATCGCAGATGCGCCCAATCCTCCTCATGCGGCGGCATCCGGCTTGAGCGCCTCGGCGCGGGGGAGCGGCGCGCCGCTCAGGACGCGGGCCCAATGCGCATGCCAAGGGGCCGCTTGGCGGTAGGCGCCGTGGTTGGGGACGCAGGCGGTGCAGTCGACGACGTAGAGGTTGGAGTGCTGCCGGAAGGCCACGGCGGGGCGGCGCGGGCCGTTCAATCCCAGGGCGTGGACGATGCCGTCGGCGGCGTCGCCGAGGGGATAGAACTTGCGCAGGACGGCGTCGCGGCGGGAGTGATAGACGAAGCAGCGGTTGCAGGCGTCGAGGGCGGCGTGGAATTCGCGGCCGGATTCGAGGAGGGTGCGATCGACGGCGGGCGCGGCCAGAAGCAGGTTGTCCACGAAGATGCCGCCGGGAGGCGTCAGGGCGGCCAGCGCGACGCGGGCCCCGAGGGAATGGGTTTGGACGTCGATCGAAAGCGCGGCGGGGCGCAGGCGTTCGACGAGCTGCCGCAGGTGCCGGCCGGCTTTGTTGGCGGCGGCGCGCGCGATGGGAAAGGCCGGCCCCCGCCAACCCGGCCACGTGAACCCGACGACCAAGCCGTAATTCGCCGGTCCAACGACGCCGGCCGCCTTCATGCCGGCGTGCAATTCGGCATAGGCGGCGACGACGTCCGGCAACGGGTTGCCGTAGCCGTGGACGAGGATGCAGACATGGCGATTCCGGGCCCGGGTCCGAAGTCCGGCGAGCGTCAGATCGGGGGCATCCGCGGCCGCGGAAACGTCGCGATACCGCAAATCGGCGGCGAGAAACCGGTTGGAGTCGAAATATTTCCGGCAGCTGGCGATGATCATGGCGGACCTCCGCCTGAATCATGTTTCACAAGTGTCCGGTCGTCAAGATGCGGCGGGGGCGGCCCGTTCGCTTGACATTTGGCGGCCAGCCCGTATTCTTTCCCCGCTTCATCGACGAAGGGCGTTTAGCTCAGCTTGGTTAGAGCGCGTGCCTCACATGCACGAGGTCACTGGTTCGAGTCCAGTAACGCCCA
>RZYG01000417.1 GCA_009930415.1 Spartobacteria bacterium
GGGCCAAGGCCACGGGCGTTTTGAGGGGATTGACGGCGGGATACACGAAGACGCCGACGGCGGCTTCCGCAACCAGCCAAACCAGCGCGGCGAGCAGGAAGAACGTTGGCGGGGTGCGCCAGCGGAGTTCGTACCACAGGGAGGCTCCGCCGGCCAAGGCGACGAGTCCGGCGGGCCAGAGCGTCCAGCCGGCGATGGGCAGCCGCGGCCAGCAACCGGCGGCGAGCAAGCCGAAGCCGGCAACCAGCAGCAAGACCATGAACGCGCCGCGCGCGAACCGCGCCCAGCGGAACGCGCCGGCGTCGAGCACGGGCCAGGCCGAGCCGATCAGGATGGCGAACGCCGGCGCGGCGCCGAGCACGTAGACGTTGCGCTTGGTGGGCAGCAGGGAAAAGAACAGCACGATGAAGCCGATCCAGCCGCCGAGGCGCCGCAGCAGCCGGCGGCGATCCGGGTCGCGGAACAGGACCAGCGCGGCGGTCGGCAGGGCGAGCGTCCAGGGCATCCAATCGCCGGCGACGCTGGGCAGGTAGTAGTAAAAAGGCTGGAGGTGGCCGAGTCCGCCCGCGGCGCGCTCGACGTTTTGGCCGATGAGCAGTTCGCGCAAATAGCCTTCCGGCGAGCCGGTCCACCAGACCAGGCCCAGCCAAGCCGCCGGCAGGGCGAGCGCGAGCAACGGGCCCCAAAACCAATGCGATTTGCGCAGCAAGCGGCCTTCGCCGGCGGCGAGGCGCGCGGCGGCATAGGCGCCGGCCGGAACGATGAGCCCGACGGGGCCCTTGGTCAGGATGCCCAGCCCCATGAACGTCCACGCCAAGACGGGCTTCCAGGCCGCCGGCTCGTCGTCGTTCCAAAACAGCAGCGCCAACGCGCCGGTGGTCCAGCCCAGCAGCAGGCCGTCGGGCCGCGCGAATCCGATCTCGTGCCAGAACAGATAGGTGGTTAGGAGCGTCAGAGCGGCGGGCCAGGCGGCCTTGGTGCCGGCCCAGCGTTCCGCGAGGCGCGCGGTGGTCCAAAGCGTCAGGAGGCCGGCGCAGAATCCCGGCAGGCGCACGGTCAGGCGGCCGACGGGCAGGGTGGTCGCGAGCGAAAACAAGTTGATCAGCCAGTAGAGCAGCGGCGGTTTGTGGGCGTAGTACTCGCCGTGGCGATGCAGCACCAGCCACTGGCCATCCTGCGCCATTTCGCGGGCGACGTAGGCGACGCGGGCTTCGTCGGGTTCCCAGCAGTCGCGGCGCAGGTACTCGCCGCCCCAGAGGAGGGCGGCGAGGAGAGCCAAATGGATGAGGCGGGGCCGCAGCATGGCCGGCGT
>RZYG01000418.1 GCA_009930415.1 Spartobacteria bacterium
CCAAATCAACCTGATGCCCTCGCAGCCTGGGGCAGAAAGGATGCCGCCATGCGGCGTTGCTGTTGGTTCCTGCTCGTTCCGTTCCTGGTCCTCGCCGCCCCCGCGGCGCAAACCACCGTGTCCTTCGATGGCCTGGGCCTGCTGCCCGGACATCACGTCGACAACGCCTCGTATTCCACCAACGCCGCCACGTTCCGAAACGTCGATTACGGATACTTGTGGGCGGGCTTCGCGTTTTCGGCCGTCAGCAACGTCACGCTCAACTGGTATACGAACCAGTACGCCGCGGCGCAAGGCTTTCCGCGCGCCTACGCCGTGGGCTACCACGACGACTACAACGGCGTCGCGCCCGAAATCGCCTTCGACCCGCCCGCGGCGCCGAAATCCGTCCTGCTCAACAACACGACCTACGCCGCGCTCACCGTCCGCGACGGAAACGGTTATGCCCAGCCTTTCGGAAGCAACGACACCTTCATCCTGACCTTGACCGCCTGCGACGCCGACGGCCAGGTCCTCGCCGCCACGAACCACTACCTGGCCGATTACCGCGCCGGCAAAACCTTCGTCCAGACCAACTGGTCCCAGCTCGATCTGTCGTGGATGCCCCCCGGCGTCGCCTCGCTCGTCGGCACGCTGACGACGACCGACGTCGGCGAATGGGGCCCCAACACGCCGACCTATTTCGCGCTGGCCGATTTCACCTATGCCTATTCCGACGGCTCCGACGGCATCGCCGCCACGAACCCCGCCATTCTCTGCTGGGCAACGGGCTGGACCAACTACCTGCCCGGCCCCGTCCTCAGCAACCAGTACCTCAACGCCGAAAACGCCCTGGGCGCGGCGTTCGGCGCGGACGGCCAGACCAACGAGTTCCACGTGACCGGCCTGGGCGACCAAGGGTCGATCACGCTCACCTTCCCCGTCCCCATCGCCGACGGACCCGGCCCCGATTTCGCCGTGTTCGAAAACGCCTTCGCGGACACCTTCCTCGAGCTCGCCTGGTGCGAAGTGTCCTCCGACGGCACGAACTTCGTCCGCTTCCGCGGCCACTGCCTCGCCACGGAACCCATCGCGGACTTCACCGATCCGACGGCCTACGGCGGCTTCGCGGGCCGGCACGTCCGGAGCGTCGGCACGCCCTTCGACCTGCGGCTGCTGGCCGGCGCGCCCGGACTCGACGTCCGCCGCGTCACCCACGTGCGCCTGACCGACGTCCGCGGCGACGGCGACACGCCCGACTCCTACGGCAACCCCATCTACGACCCGACGCCCGAGTGGGGTCCGGGCGATTTCGACCTCGACGCGGT
>RZYG01000156.1 GCA_009930415.1 Spartobacteria bacterium
CGGCCTGCCGCGCCACGGCCGCCGCGGTCTCGGCGAACACCCCGTCGTCGGTCATCAACGGCATGATGCGGTCCGGCGAAAGTCCCTGGCGTTCGGCGACGCCTGCGATGGTTTCCGCCGCCGCGATGGCCATCGCGTCGGTGATCTTTTTCGCGCGCACCAGCAACGCGCCCTTGAGGATGCCGGGAAACCCGAGCGAATTGTTGACTTGGTTCGGAAAATCGCCGCGACCCGTCGCCACCACCCGCGCGCCCGCCGCCTTCGCCGCGTAGGGATAGATTTCCGGCACGGGATTCGCGCAGGCGAACACGATGGCGTTCTTCGCCATGGCCCGCACCCATTCCGGCCGGATCACGTCCGGCCCCGGACGGGAGAGCGAGATCAGCACGTCCGCGCCTCGCAGGGCCGTCGCCACGTCGGCGATCCGGTCCGGATTGGTCGCTTGGCAGATTTCCCACTTGCGGTAGAACCGCGGGTCCGCCGCGACGTCCGCGCGGCCGGCGTGCAGCCCGCCGCGGGAATCGAACATGGCCACCTTGGCCGGATCGGCTCCCGCCTGCAGGATCAAGCGCGCGATCGTGGTGTTCGAGGCCCCCGCGCCGTTGAACACGAGGCGGACGTCCGCCAACTCCTTACCCACCACCTTCAGGGCGTTGAGCAGGCCCGCCAGCGTCACGCAACCCGTCCCCTGCGCGTCGTCGTGCCAGACCGGGACGTCGCAGTTTTCCCGCAGCACGTCGAGCACCCGGAAGCAGTTCGGCTGGCTGATGTCTTCGAGATTGATCGCGCCGAACGACGGCGCCAGGCGGCGCACGAAGTCGATCAGGATTTCCGGATCGTGCCGGCCCGCGGCGTCGCGGCTGTCCATGCAGATCGGCACGGCGTCCACGCCCCCCAGCACTTTCATCAGGAAGGCCTTGCCCTCCATGACGCCGAGGCCGCCCGGCGGCGTCACGTCGCCATCCCCCAGCACCCGCGTGGAATCGCTGACCACCGCCACGACGTTGCCGCGCCACGACAGCTCGAAGGATTCGGCGTTGTCGTCCCGGATGCCCGTGGAAACGGCCGACACCCCCGGCGTGTACCACGCGTTGAACCATTGGAATCCGGGCAGCGCCGCCCGCGGCAGCACCTGGATTTTGCCGCCGTAGAAACGGTGCGCCTCCAGCGCCAGCGCCTTGAAAAACGCCGTTTTCCCGCGGGCGACCCGGGCTTCGTCCCATTGCGCCGGAAAATGTCGTCCGAGGTCGTCCAACCGAATGTCCATGGTTCATCGCTCCTCCGGCCGGGGCCGGATGGTAAAAGAACCGGTTTTGTCGCCAAAACCGGTTCGTGAAAACGGCCGCTGGGCCGCCGGGATTAGAACTGGGCGACCAGCCGGCCCATGCCGTAGTAGTCTTCCTCCAGGCCGGACGCGCCGCCGAGATAGCCCATGATGCTGAAGGTTTCGTTGATCCGATAGGCCATGCCCAAGTGGCCACGGAAGGCGTAGTCGTCTTCTTCGTCCACGGCATCGTCCCGGAACTGCACTTCGCCGAGGACGCTCGAGCGCTCGTCGAGGTCCCAGACCAGCGAGAGCGCGCCGGTCAGCAGATCGTCGCGGTCGTCGTCGCCATCCAGCGCGAATTCATCGACCTCCGGCGCCGCGCCGTTCAGCGTGTAGCTCACGTCGACCGCCCAATGCAGCACGTCGTGCATCGTGGTGCCCACGGAAAGGCCGAAACGCCCCTGGCCTTCGCCCGCGCCCAGGCCCTTGTCCTCGTCGCCCGTGGACAGGATGGCCGTCGCGTGCGGAATGATCCAGGCGTATTCGAAGATGTCCTCGTAGAACAGGAATTCCGTGCCGATTTCGACGTCGCCCAGACCGCTCTCGTCGAGAACCTCGTCCGAGTACCCGGCATAGGGCACCGCCGCCAGCAGGGTCAGGCGATCGGTCAGGCCGAACCGCGCGCTCGGCGTCACGAAGTAGCGCTCGATGTCCGCGTCCGCTTCATCCACCTCGTACGACGACCCGCCGGCCGCCAGCGACAATTCAGGCTTCAGGGCGCCGGGGAATTTGTTTTCCTTGGTGAACACCGTGCGCATCGGATCCGCCCATGCCACCCCCGCCAGAACGCCCAGCGCCGTCGCGACCCACAACATCTTTCGCAGACTCATCATCGCCTCTCCTTCGTTCGACGGCGCGACCCCGCACCGCAGGTTTATGATTTAGGCAGATCATACCCCGCCCCCCCCGCCCCGCGCAACTCCCGATTTGGGCCTCACGACGCCGGGGGCGCATCCCCGTTTCATTGACTGAATGGAGTCAAAACGACTTTGCTCCGTGGCTTGGCCGTTTTGGAGTGCGCGGACATGACCGCGCTTTCCCGAGCCGCGACATGCTTGTCCGCCATAGCCTTGGCGGCGGCGGGTCGCGACCCCAAAGCGGCGTCATGCCGCCGCACTCCATATGAAAACAGTTTGAATCCTGTCCATTGCGGTCAGGGAAACGGAAATGTGCCCCAAGCATCAGTGGAATGAAGACGGAATGCGCGGGGCTGCCGCGCGGCGCCGCCTGAAGCCGCCCGCCCGTTCGGTTTGTTGCATGTATTATAATAACTGCAACTTGCATTTTCGACCAAACGGTGCGAGGCGAATCGGCGGCAAGAGGCGCCGCGCGTAGAAATTCCACCCGCCCGCGGGTCGGGTCAGGGCTTGATCTGCAGTTCTTCCAGATTGCGCCGGGCGCTGGCCAGACTCGGGTCGCGCTCCAAGGCGGATCGGAACCAGAACGCCGCCTTTTCCTTGTCCCCTTTGGACAAGGCAACGGCTCCGCGCAGATTTTCGAAGATCGCCGCCGTTTCCGCCGGAGCCGCAGACCAGATCCGGCCGTATCGGACGAGCGTATCATCCGCCCCTTGAGCATCTCCCGCCTGCAATTGCAGGACCGCCAGGCGCTTGAGCTCGTCGATGCTTAAACGCGGAAAGAGGGCGGCCCGGGCGCGCAAGGCGGCAACGGCCTCGGTCGCATGCCCCAGTTGTTCATGGGCAATGGAGACATTTTCAAGGGCGGCGGCGTGATCCAAGCCGCTGGCGACCCATCTGGAGTAAACATCCACCGCTTTTTCCCACTGTCCGGTTTGGGCATAGACGTGACCGAGGTTGTTCCACAGCAAAACGTCCCGAAAGCCGGAATGGGCCCGTTCGAGAGCGCGCGCGGCATTCGCCCAATCTTGATCCTTGGCATAAGCCGCCCCCACCAACGCCCAATGACGATAGGCCCAGGCGGGCAACATCCGCTCGGCCCCGGCAACGTCGTCCATGGCCAGTCGGGCGGGCACGGCCAAATTCCGTTCTGTCTCGGCCGCAAACCAGCCCACCAGCAACAAGCCCGCACCGATGCCGCCAATTCGGCCCAAGATCCCTCCCAGACGAGCGCCCCCGCCTTCCTGCGCAACTGCGGCCCCTCGCGGCCCCGCTGCGGCCCTGCCCAGCAGCAAACCGGCCAAAGGCCCGGCCACGCTGGTCTGCCAAGGGAAGGAAAACAACGACGAAACAGCCATGTAGATCAGGATGAATGCGGAGCCAATCCAGACTTCGAGGTTATCTTTCCGGACTTTCCAAATGGTTGCCGCAAGGAAACCCAGCAACGCCAAGGCCATGACCGCCCCGACGCCGCCGAATTCGGCGGCGAACTGCAGCGGATCGTTGTGCGCTTCCCGCGCAAAAACCACCGACTGCAAAATTCCATGGGTTTTCGTCTCTGGCATAACAGGTCCTATCCTATCCAAATACTGGAAGGCATATTCGCCCGCACCCCAACCGATGACCGGACGCTCGCGCAACATGGCGAGGGCGACTTGGCCCATGTACACCCGCGACTGCACCGCCGGAGAATACCGCGTTCCGGAAACCATTTCCCGAAAACGCGCGGAGGTTTCCGGAATCAGCCGCAGCCCCCCCAACACGATCGCCCCAACCACGGCCAAGTGCGCCAAAACCCGTCTTTTGCGCATGGTCCCGGGTCGGCCTGCCGCCATCGCCAGCACCGCCGCGAGCGTGCCCGCCGCAAGAAAAGCCAGAATCCCCCCCCGATTCCCGGCCAGACCGACGACCAGCAGGGCCAGAATGCCATACGCCCACCGCAAAGAGGATTTCCGGAATATCCAGATCGCGCCGACGACGGATAGCGCCAGAAAATCCACGGCTTGGTTTTGATATCCGATGGTGCCGATCATGCGTCCGGGCTTGTAGGCCATCGCCGTCGTCGTCTCCGCGAACACCGGATCCCAGCCCAGTCGCTGCAGCACCATCAGGACGCCTTGCAGCGCACCGGCAAGGAGAAGAAGCCGCCCCAGCCAACGGAAATCCGGCCTGCCACTGGCCCCGAGCGCCAACAGAAAACACGCCAATGGCAAGCACCAGACAATCAGGCCTTCCAGCTCAATCAACGGATGCGGACGCGCCAAGCTCCGCCCAACCATCCAAGCCAGCAGCACTCCCCCGCCCCCCAGCAACCGCCGCGCGGAACATGTCATCGGCCAGCGCCAGCGCACCGCCATTACCAGCAGCAAGAGCGACCAGACCAATCGCTTGGGCGCATCGAAATAATCCAAGCTGTCCCAACTGGCGGGCACGTGGACAACAACGGCCAACAGAACGCCCATTCCCACGATAAGCCCCGGCCATGTCCGATCCACTGCGTGCCTCGAGCCGGCTATCCATCCATCATTCATCGCCGTGCGCGCTCGCAATCGGGTCCAGGGATCGTTGCGCTTCCGGAAACTCTTCGCGCACGAAAGCCGCCAGCGCTTTGGCCAACCGCGCATGGCTTTCGGGATCCGGATGGACACCGCCATCGCTGTAGCCCACCAAACAAGCCCGCGCATCGAAACATCGTACAGTTCCCGGCAGATAGGTCCTGGCCAATTCCTGCAAGATCGGCAACCGGTTGGGCGTCATCCGGAAGAAATTCAGCAGCACGACCCGCGTTTGGGGATGTGCCGAAAAAACTTGGCGGAGCAACTGGCTCATCAGGACGCGATATTGCATCGAATCAGTGGACCGGTTGTTGGCGCCCACGTTGATGAACGTCAGATCTGGCGTCACCCCGCCCGGTTCCGCCGGCACCGTCGGCAACTGGGAAACGAGATGTTCTCCCCGGGCCCCGCCGAAGGCCCAAATCCGATAGTCTGCCTGCAGCAGCTCCGCCAGTTGGAACAAAAAGGTCAGGCTGGCATCGAAATTGCGCCCCCAATCCCGGGTGCGGCCCAAAATGCCGTCGCCCGCCGTGATGGAATCTCCGATAAAATCCATCCGGAAGATCTTTTGCGGTACCGGTCGGGCTTCCAATCGCCCATGGCCCACCAAATCCAATCCTGCCCAAACAAGTTCGCCTTCACCCCGGTCAACCGGTGCCAGTTCAGATCGTCTATGCCATGCCGCCAAATAGGTGACGGAAAACTCGGCCCCGCAAGCCCCGCCATCGATCGACGGCACCTCGGAACCAAGCCGGCCCCGCCAAACCTCGGCGCCATTGCGACGAATCCCCACGAGAATGCCTTCGGGCAGACCGGCCTCAAGCACGAGGCGAGCCGGTCCTTTCAGGCGAAACCGCACTTGGCTGCCGGGCTGGATCGTGCTGCGGCCGCCAGCCACCTCTTGCCATGCGCCCAAGTATTGAAAGACAGGCAAATCCGCTGGGACACGGTTTGCCGGCGGCCGGAGTCCGGCCACCCCGCCGAAAAATCCGAAAAAGGCCGAGCGAGCGCGCCGAGTTTCCAAGGTCCTCGCCGCGGGTTCCGGCATGGACGCCCCGACTGGAAGCGATCGGGCCGGCAGGGGGGCGGTCGACGCCCCTCCCGCCGGCAAGGCCCCCGCCAAGATCATCCCGAGGATGACGCGGCGCATGCGGTCAAGGCGCCCACACGACCAGTTGGAAGAAGCGAATGACAACCCCTTCCGGGAACTGAACCACGCAGTCGGTTTCGGTCTCCGTGGCCAGAATGACGCCGCTCAGGTTGTACCACTCCGTATTGTTTCCCATGGAAGTCGCACCCCGAATGAAGTAGCGGCGCCCAGGCACGGATTTGAAGATGAGCGTAAACTCGTCGTTGTTCCCCGGAGAGGGCAGATCGTAGTCGCTGATCTCAAACACGGAGTCGCGATTCCCGGGATGGGTCCCCGCAATCAGTTCGCCGAAGTTCGAAATGCCGTCGCCGTCGTAATCGTCGTCGGGACCTTGCCCGTCCCAACCCGGATAATCTTCCTCGTCGGGTTCCAACTGGTCCGGCATGCCGTCGCCGTCTTCGTCCGCCGCGGCGACGACGTCCTCGATCAAATAGACCCGATTGGTCTGGACCGCATTGGTCACGTCCGGCACGTAGCGCGGCGCTCCGGGCAATTTAAACGGTTTGCGGAGCATGAC
>RZYG01000419.1 GCA_009930415.1 Spartobacteria bacterium
CGTCACTACGATCTCGAGTATAAAGCTCAGGCCGTTAAACTCGCCCAGGAAATGGGTTCTTGTAAAAAGGCGGCTGATGAATTAGGTATCTCACCTAATACATTATTTGGCTGGCTTAAAGCTGTAAAAGAAGGTTGCTTAGATGTAGGTACGGGTGCACATACACCTGATAATGCACTTACATTAAACGAAGAACTTATAACGCTCCGTAAGAAGGTTAAGGAACAGGAAAAAGAAATTAATCGTATCAAAAAAGAGAATGCCTTTCTTGAAGAAGCAAGCGCTTTTTTCGCAGCGAGCCGTTTGAAGTCGCAAAGAACATCCGAATGAAATTCATTGCTATAAAGACAGATGACGGCCGGATTAAGGGCGAAATCACCTTCTATTGCCATATGCTTAAGGTTAGCCGTGAAGGCTTCCGTAAGTACCTTAAGAATAAGGATAAACCATGGAAGTATGATGCATTAGCAGAAGAAATGAAGAAAATTAATTCCGAAGATGAATGCAATGATACTTATGGTCGTATTCGTATGTTCCAGGCGCTTATGCTTAAAAATCCTGAAGGAATAAAAATTCCGAGTGAACGTACCATATACCGTGTAATGGAAGAAATCGGTCTTAGTCACAGGCCCAAGCATAAGCCTAATGGAATCACCAAAGCTGACCGTAAAGCCCGTAAATCTGATGATTTGCTTAAGAGAGATTTCAGATCGGACAAGCCTTTAGTCAAAGCAGTTACAGACATAACCGAGACTAAATGTAAGGATGGTAAGCTTTATACTTCTGCAATCTTTGATTGCTACGATCTATCAGTCCTCGGTTTAGCCATGGACACCAACATGAAAGCTCCATTATGTGCCCAGACAGTACAGAATGCAGTATTAGCATATCCGGAGATTAAGGGCTGTATTATTCACAGTGATAGAGGTACACAGTACACCAGTGAACTTTATCGCAAGGAGCTTAATAAACACAAAATTATTCAAAGCATGAATAGTGATGGTGGCAGATGCCACGATAATGCACGCTGCGAAAGCATGTGGGCCAGAATGAAATCGGAACTTCTATATGGCAGATATAAAACTGAGGAAATGACAGTCGAAGAAGTTAAGGTGCTTATCTGGAGATACTTCATTAGCTATTGGAATAACAGAAGAATCTGTTCTGCTAATGGAGGTCTTCCTCCTGTTGTTAAGCGTAAGCAATACTACGATACTTTGGATAAGGTAGCATAGGTACAAATATCTTTGAGATAAATATGCCAACCATTATTGACAATATCA
>RZYG01000420.1 GCA_009930415.1 Spartobacteria bacterium
GGGGCTTGACAGAATGAATGCCGGCGCATAAGATAGTAATCAATTACTTACTTTTGAAACGAGAGAGGGGATCAGCATGGCGGGCAACGGAAAACATCTTCCTGCCGAGGAACGGCGCGCGGTTATCGTCGAAACGGTGCTTGAACTGGCGGCCGAGGGCAATCCCGCCGAGATCACCACTGCGGCCATCGCCGAGAGGATGCGGCTGACGCAGGGGGCGCTGTTTCGCCATTTTCAGAGCAAGGATGCTGTGTGGAGCGCAGTCATGGAGTGGGTCGCGGAGCGCCTGCTTCTCTTGGTTTCGCGGGCGATGAAAGGCGCGTCAACGCCTCTTGCCGCCCTGGAGGCCGCCTTCACTGCGAATGTTCGCTTCGCCGCGGAGCATCCGGGAGCGCCGAGGCTGCTCTTCAGCGAGCTGCAGCGCACGGGCGAGAGCGTTCCCCGCGATATCGCCAGGGCGCTGATGAAACGGTACGCCGAGCGTCTCCGGCTGATCGTCGAAGAGGGGAAGGAGCGAGGGGAGATCCGTAATGACGTCTCTTCCGAAGCCTCGGCGCATCTCTTTATCGGCGTCGTCCAGGGGCTTGTGCTCCAGTCGCTTCTCGCGGGGGACGCGCAGGCGATACTCCGGCTTGCTCCCGAAGCGTTTGCGATTTTCCGCAGAGGCATAGAGGAGGCGGGACGCTCATGAGAAGAGGATCGATGAAGGGACGGACGTTGCTGCTTGTTCTGCTGCTGCTTCCTCTTGCGGGGCTCTTCGTCTATGTGATGACGAACTCCGGGCCTCTTGCCCCGGTCCCCGTGACGGTGGCCGAGGTCGAAAGCAGATCGATCTCCCCGGCGCTCTACGGTATCGGCGTCGTGGAGTCCCGTGCGGTGCACAGAATAGGCGCGACATCTCCGGGGAGGCTGCTCTGGCTTGATGCGCAGGTCGGAGAAATGGTTGCAGCGGGCCAGGTCTTGGGTGAGCTGGATCCGGTGGACCTGAACGACCGGATAGAGGGGCAGAGGGCGGCCGTACGGCGGCTGGAGTCTCTCGTTGCGGCGGCTGATTCACGGGTTGCCGAGACGAAAGCGAGAAAAGAGTACGCCGAGGCGCAGGCCGCGCGCTACGAGAACTTGTTGAAGAAAAAGGCGGTAAGCGTCGAGGCTGCCGACGCCAAGCGCCAGGAGCGGCGGACGACCGCCGCCGCGTGGTCGTCCGCGCGCGCCGATGCGGAGGCCGCCCGGGCGGAGCAGGCGCGCGCCGGATCCGAGCTGAAGGGGCTGCTCGCCCG
>RZYG01000421.1 GCA_009930415.1 Spartobacteria bacterium
TATAGCTAATATTTTCAATCTTAGACAGTTCTGTCAACGATTTATTTTTAGTATCAAAGCTATACAATATTCGGTCTAGTTGGTTGCTAGGAGATATAGACTGTTCGGTTTGATTATCAACCGGAGAGTCAACCGCAACATAATATAGTTTTTGAACAGAGTTGTCGTAAGAATAAGAGTTGTTTTCGGGTCGTCTAGAGTCAATACTCGACATGGTTCCGGAGGCAAAATCGATATACCAGATATATGAATTTTGTAGTACGTTTGGTTCGGTTGATTTCACGGGTAGATTATTAACTAACTGTTCGGCGGGTGAATACGAAAAACCTCTTGAAATCGTTACTATCGCACCCGAATCACCAGCCCAATAAACCGAATTAACGACTGGCCATCTAGCGCCTTTAGATAATGTTGTAGTCTTGCCTGATCGGACGTCGGTTTTTTGGAAATATAGACCGTTGAAACTATATAGATAAGAACCTTGCAGTTTTGCAAAAGAATCGTTAGGAAAGGTCGAGATCGTTAGTTCAAGAGGTTTAGATGTGGGTGTATCGGCTAGGAAAAGCAATACAAAAACTGAAATAACCGCAAAAAAACTAACTATTATAATTTTTTTGATCTTCGGGTTGCTATTTAGATAGTCTATTATCTCGTATATCATGACATTAACATCCTTTAGATTGCTTTTATGACACTTCCGTACCCATCGAGTCGTAAAGATTTTTTAAATCATCCCCTATCGGTGTAAACGAACCTTCAGGAACCGAACAACCGAGTCGCGAACAACCTGGACGGCCTTCACCAGAAATGGCGTCGATATGCAGGTGGGCTACACCGCAACCATCATCTGCGTCTCCAGTTATACCTATCTGGTCACCAGCTGATACTTCTTGGCCTACTGAAACAGTTATACTACTCATATGCATATAGGTAACCGTTAGATTGTTTTCGGTGTTATAGATCGAAACTATACCTCCACCACACCTATCACCTCCGGTTGTTATAGCCGATATGACCTTGCCTGACATATAAGCGACCACCTTGTTTCCTTCGGCGACCAGTATATCGTAGGCGGTGTAGTTTTCGTGAGTGTCTATATAGAAGTCGTTTGGATTTAGTATTTGGTCTTTGGAGACTGCAAGTGGGAAAGCTTTGTCGCCCACTAGAGTAACTTCACCGCTCATGACTGGGGTGCAGTTGATGTCAGTTGATGACGTCGATATGCCAGCTGTGGGGGTAGTAGCGGTTGAAGAGTTTATGTCGACACC
>RZYG01000017.1 GCA_009930415.1 Spartobacteria bacterium
GGGGCGGGGATTCAATATTCAATGTTCAATATTCAATGTTCAATATCCAATATCCAATATCCAATTTCCAATATCCAATCATCCGTCGGGGGGGGCTTGCGGGCGGGGCGGGGGGCGTGGTAGGTTGCGGGGCTTTTCGGGAAGAACAGAAAGACGGCACGACGTGGCGAAGGCAGTGAAATTGGAAGCGGCGGGGCGCGGGCATCCGCTGGCGGCGATCCGCAACATCGGGATCGTCGCGCACATCGACGCGGGCAAGACGACCACGACGGAGCGCATCCTGTTCTACACCGGCAAGGTGCACAAGATGGGGGAGGTGCACGACGGCACGGCGACGATGGACTGGATGGCGCAGGAGCAGGAACGCGGCATCACGATCACGAGCGCGGCGACGACCTGTTTCTGGAAGGACCGGCAGATCAACGTGATCGACACGCCGGGCCACGTGGATTTCACGGCGGAGGTGGAGCGGTCGCTGCGGGTGCTGGACGGCGCGGTGGGCGTGTTCTGCGCGGTGGGCGGGGTGCAGCCGCAGTCGGAGACGGTGTGGCGGCAGGCGAACAAGTACGGCGTGCCGCGGATCGCGTTCGTGAACAAGATGGACCGGACGGGGGCGTCGTTCGAACGGGTGGTGGGGGAGATGCGCGCGAAGCTGCGGGCGCGCGCGGTGCCGGTGCAGATTCCGTGGGGCCGCGAGGAGAATTTCCGGGGCGCGGTCGATCTGGTGCGCATGAAGGCGCTGACGTTCGACGAGGACGCGCTGGGCGCGAAGGTGCGCGAGCAGGACGTGCCCGCGGAGCTGGCGGAAGCCGCGCAGCAGGCGCGCGAACGATTGCTGGAAGCGGTGGCGGAGAGCGACGAGGCGCTGCTGAACGCGTACCTGGACGAGGGGGATCTGTCGGTCGAGGCGCTGCAAGGCGGGATCCGCAAGGCGACGATCGCGGGCCAGATCGTGCCGGTGCTGTGCGGCACGAGCCTGCGCAACAAGGGCATCCAGCCGCTGCTGGACGCGGTGGTGGATTATCTGCCGGCGCCGCCGGACGTGCCGCCGGTGCAGGGGCGGCACCCGAAGACGGACGAGGAACTGGAACGGTCGACGGGCGATTTCGAGCCGCTGTGCGCGCTGGCGTTCAAGGTGGCGACGGATCCGTTCGTGGGCAAACTGATTTTCACGCGGGTGTATTCAGGCGAGCTGCGCAAGGGCGCGAACGTCTGGAACCCGCGCACGCAGAAGCGCGAGCGCGTGCTGCGGCTGATCCGGCTGCACGCGAACCAGCGCGAGGAAGTCGAGGCGCTGTTCTCGGGCGAGATCGGCGCGATCGCCGGCATCAAGGGCGTGGGCACGGGCGACACGCTGTGCGCGGAGCAGAAGCCGATCGTGCTGGAGCGCATCGTTTTCCCGGAACCGGTGGTGTCGATGGCGATCGAGCCGAAGACGCAGGCGGACAAGGAAAAAATGCAGGCGGCGCTGGCGGATCTGGCGGACGAGGATCCGACGTTCCGCGTGGGGCAGAACCCGGAAACGGGCCAGACGATCATCCAGGGCATGGGCGAATTGCACCTGGACATTCTCAAGGACCGCATGCTGCGGGAGTACAAGGTGCAGGCCAACGCGGGGCGGCCGATGGTGGCCTACCGCGAGACGATCACCGCGGACGGGGCGGCCGAATTCGCCTTCGACCGGGAGCTCGGCGGGAAGCGCCACTTCGCGATGGTGGGCTTGCGGTTGGAAAAAAACGAACGCGGCGCGGGAAATAGTGTTGACTTCAAAATTCCATCTGATTTAATGCCGCACGATTTTCGACCCGTGGTGGAGGAAGGAATCCGCGACGGGTTGAGCACAGGTGTGTTGGGAAATTTCCCGACGGTCGACGTCCGGGTGTCCGTGGTCAACGGCCAATGGCATCCGGTCGATTCGTCGGAAATCGCGTTTCGATCGGCGGCCTCGATGGCGCTGCGCGAGGCGGCGAAAACGGCACGCCCGGCCCTTCTGGAGCCCATCATGGCGCTCGAGATCGTGGCGCCCGAGGAACACTTGGGCGACGTGCTGGGCGATTTGAACGTGCGCCGCGGCCAGGTGAAAGACGTGGCGCAGCGCGATGGCGTGCGGGTGGTCGAGGCGACGGTGCCCTTGGCGGAGCTGTTCGGCTACGCGACGACGTTGCGTTCTTTGACACGCGGACGCGCCGGCTACACGATGGAACCGACCCGGTTCGACGTGGTGCCGGAAAGCCTGTGCCGAGAGTTGATGAACCGTTGAAAGAGAAAACATGAGCGGACAACGAATCAGAATACGGCTGCGGGCTTTCGACCACCGGATGCTGGACCAGTCGGCCGGCGAGATCGTGGAAACGACCAAGCGCACGGGCGCGCGGGTGGCGGGACCGATCCCGATGCCGACGCGGATCGAGCGCTACACGGTGAACCGCAGCGTCCACGCGGACAAGAAATCCATGGAACAGTTCGAGATCCGCACCCACAAGCGGCTGCTGGACATCATCGATCCGACGGCGAAGACGGTGGACGAGCTCAAGAAGCTCAACCTGCCCGCCGGCGTGGACATCCAGATCAAGATCTAAGGGGGCGAAGTCCATGCAAACGTTGATCGGCAAGAAAATCGGCATGACGCGCGTCTACGACGCGGACGGCGTCCAGGTGGCGGTGACGGTGGTCCAGGTCGGGCCCTGCACGGTGGTGCAGCGCAAGTCCAAGGGCGCCGACGGCTACGAGGCGGTCCAGCTGGGCTTCGGCGAGCAGAAGGAAGCCCGCCTGACGAAGCCCGAGCAGGGGCATTTCAAAAAGGCGGGCGCGAAGCCGGCGCAGGTGCTGCGCGAGGTCCGCGTGGACGCGGCGGAGGGCGCGAAGCCCGGCGACGTGGTCACCGCGCAGGTCTTCGAAGGCGTGCAGTTCGTGGACGTCCTGGCCCATACCAAGGGCAAGGGCTTCCAGGGCGTCGTGCGGCGGTTCGGGTTCGGCGGCGGCCGGGCGAGCCACGGCGGCGGCTGGCTGCGCAAGCCGGGGTCCATCGGCAACCGCGAATGGCCCGCGCGCATTTTCAAGAACAAGAAGCTGCCGGGCCACATGGGCTCGGTGGACGTCACGACGCAGAACCTGCGGGTGGTCCAGGTGCTGGCCGACGACCACGCGCTGCTGCTGGAAGGCGCGGTGCCCGGTCCCGTGGGCGGGATCGTGCTGGTGCGCAAGGCGATCAAGAAGGCGTAGAACAGGTCATGAGCAAAATTGCGATCTACAAGCTGAACGGCGAAGCGGCCGGCGAACAGGAAATCGCCGACGCGCTGCTGGAAACGAAACGCGGCGCCCAGGCCGTGGCGGACGCGGTGACGGCGTACCGGGCGGGCATCCGCGCGGGCACGGCCTCCACCAAGACGCGCGACATGGTCAGCGGCGGCGGCCGCAAGCCCTACAAGCAGAAGGGCACCGGCCGGGCCCGCCAGGGCTCCATCCGCTCGCCGATCCTCCGGGGCGGCGGCGTGGTGTTCGGGCCGCATCCGCGCGATTTCTCCAAGAAACTCAACAAGAAGACGGCGGCGCTGGCGTTCCGGCGCGCCCTGAGCGACCAGCTCGCGGCGGGCGCGGTGGTCGTGGCCGACGGCCTCGAGGCGATCGAGCCGAAGACGAAGACGGTGGCGGCCTTGCTGAAGAAGCTGGCCGGCGGCCGGGCGGCGCTGTTCGTGACGGGCGCGGCGAACGCCAACCTGAACCGGGCCGCGCGCAACCTGCCGAAGACGGAAGTGACGACGGCGGCGCAGGCGAGCGTCTATCAGATCCTGCGCTATCCGACGATCCTGGTCGATGCCGCGGGCCTCGCCGGCCTGACGAAGCGCCTGGCGGAAGGGGCGGAGTGACATGAACAAGCTGATCGTCAAGAAACTGCTGGTGACGGAAAAGGGCACCCGCCTCAAAGAGGCCGGGAACCAGTACACGTTCGAAGTGGACCGCGGCGCGAACAAGCTGGAAATCCGCCGCGAGGTGGAACGCCGCTTCAACGTGAAAGTCGCCGACGTGAACACGATGACGCGCCGCGGCAAGGCCAAGCGGCTGCGCACGGCGGCCTACGGCCGCACGTCGGACTGGAAGCGCGCCGTGGTGACGCTCCAGGCCGGCCAAACCATCGAGATGGCATAAGCGAGGAGCGAACATGGGTCTCAAGAAATACAAGCCGCGGTCGGCGGCGCTGCGCTTCACGACGCTGTCCGATTTCGAGGGCGTCAGCAAGAAGCGGCCCGAGCGCAAGCTCGTGCGGATCAAGAAGAGCCAGGCCGGGCGCAACGCGCAGGGGCGGATCACGGTCCGCCATCGCGGCGGCGGCCACAAGAAGTTCCTGCGCACGGTCGATTTCAAGCGCTACGAGAAGCTCGACGTGCCGGCGAAGGTGCAGGCGATCGAGTACGATCCGAACCGCACGGCGCGCCTGGCGCTGCTGGCGTACGCGGACGGCGAGAAGCGCTACGTCCTGGCCCCGAACGGCCTGGCGGTGGGCGCCACGGTCGTGGCCAGCCCCAAGGCGGAGCCGGTCTGCGGCAACGCCCTGCCGCTGTCGGCGGTGCCGATGGGCATGGAAATCCACGCGGTGGAACTGGTTCCCGGCGGCGGCGCCAAGCTGGTCCGCAGCGCGGGCATGGTCGCCCGCATCGCGGCGCGCGACGACGTCTACGCGCAGATCCGGCTGCCCTCGGGCGAGATCCGCAAGGTGCGCGTCGGCTGCTACGCCACGATCGGCCAGGTCGGCAACCTCGAACACGAAAACATTTCGCTGGGCAAGGCCGGCCGCAAGCGCTGGAAGGGCATCCGCCCGACCGTGCGCGGCGTGGCGATGAACCCGGTGGACCACCCGATGGGCGGCGGCGAAGGCCGCAGCTCCGGCGGCGGCCACCCCGTGACGCCGTGGGGCCAGCTGACCAAGGGCAAGCGGACGCGCAGCGGCCGCAAGCCGTCGGCCAAGTTCATCGTGCAACGGAGAAAGAAGTAACATGACGCGCTCAATCAAAAAGGGACCGTACGTCGAGGGCCACCTGATGAAGAAGGTGGAGGCGTTGGCGAGCAGCGGCGCCAAGCGGCCGATCAAGACCTGGTCGCGCCGCAGCATGATCCTGCCGGAATTCGTGGGCCACACCTTCGGCGTCCACAACGGCAAGGTCTTCACGAGCGTGTTCGTGACGGAAAACATGGTGGGGCACCGCCTGGGCGAATTCGCGCCCACGCGGACGTTCCGCAAGCACGGCGCGGCGACGGACAAGACGATCGCGCTGAAGTAGAGATTTCGGACGATGGGCTTCCGTCAGGGAATGCGGCCGCTGTGGGCCGTTCCGGTGGTGGGAGCCGCGCTGGCGGCGGGCTGGTTCATCGGCGCGCGGCCGGCGGCGGAAAGTGGTTCTTTGACGACCGGGCCGGCGACCGCGCCGGCGCGTCTTGAAGAAGGGACCGGGTTCGACCCGGAAACCCGGATTGAGGCGGAGACGGCCGAACGTTCGGTGCAGTCCGCGAGGGATGAGGAAACCAACCCCATCCGCGTGGACGGGCCCGATCCTCGGGCCGTGGGCGGCGCGGCGGATGGCCTGAACGATGAATTGCTGGACCTGGTGACGAGCGAGTCGCGCCTGGTGACGGCCCGGCTGGCGGCGGAAAACCGGCGGCTGCGGGCGGACCTGGACGACCGCGCGGCGCGGATCCGGAAGCTGAGCGAGGCCCTGGCCGACGCGCAAGCCGCGCTGGACGTGAACGAAGCGCGGCGGGCGCAGGCGGCCGGCGCCGCGGCGGAGCCGCCGCCGGACGCGCCCGGCGAGGTCCGGATCGCGGCCGTGGACGCGGACCTGGGCCTGGTGGTCCTGGACCGGGGCGCCCGGCAGGGCGTCCGGTACGGGCTGGCGCTGACGGTCTTGCGGGACCGGCGGCGCGTGGCGCGGATCCGGGTCGTGGACGTGAGAGAGAACATCGCCGGAGCGGCGGTCGAGGAAACGGCGCGCGGCGAGTATCCCCAAACCGGGGACCGCGCGGCGCTGATGCGGCCGGACGGTCCGTGAGGAACGAGACATGGAAATCAAAGCAACATCCAAATACGTGAGAATGACGCCGACCAAGGCGCGGGACCTGACGCGGGCCATCACCGGCCGGAGCGTGGGCGAAGCCTTGCGGACGGTGGAACTGAACAAGCGCAAGGCGGCCGTCTGCATCGGCAAGACGCTGAAGTCGGCGATCGCCAACGCGGAGAACAACGCGGAGCTGTCCGCGGACAAGCTCTGGGTGGCGCAGGCGACGGTCGAGAACGGGCCGACGATTTCCCGGTTCTGGCCGCGGGCGCGCGGGTCGGCGGCGCCGATCCGCAAGAAGACGGCCCACGTCCGGATCACGTTGACGGACGAGAAGCCGCGGCGGAAATAGCGGCGGGACGTAGAGAGAAAGAAGGAGGCACGTTTTGGGCCAGAAAGTCAATCCGATCGGGTTCCGCACGGCGGTCCACAAGCAGTGGAAGAGCCGCTGGTTCGCGGAGAGAAAAGAATTCGGCGATTTGCTGAACGAGGATCTGCTGATCCGCGACATGGTGGCGGCCAAGCTGAAGGACGCGGCGATCGCCGACGTCGTGATCGAACGCTATGCGCAGCGCGCCCGCGTGACGGTCTACTCGGCCCGGCCGGGCGTGGTGATCGGCCGCAAGGGCGAAGGCATCGACAAGCTCCGCGAGGAGCTCAGCGCCAAGACCGGCAAGGAAATCTACGTGGAGATCAAGGAAGTCCGCAGCCCGGACACGAACGCGCAGCTGGTGGCGGAAAACATCGCCCTGCAGCTGGAGCGCCGCGTGGCCTTCCGCCGCGCGATGAAGCGCGCGCTGCAGCTGACGATGGACATGGGCGCGCTGGGCATCCGCGTGCAGGCCTGCGGCCGCCTCGGCGGCGCGGAACTCGCGCGCGTCGAGCACTACATGGTCGGCAAGGTGCCCCTGCAGACGCTGCGGGCGGACGTGCAGTACGGCTTCGCCGAGGCGAACACCCTGGCCGGCAAGATCGGCATCAAGTGCTGGATCTGCCAGAAACCCGAAGAGGCCAAGGCCCCGGGAAAGGAGAAGTCGTATGCCCCTCATGCCTAAACGGGTGAAGTACCGCCAGAGCCAGCGCGGCTCGCGCAAAGGCAACGCCCAGTCGGGCAACGCCCTGGCGTTCGGCGAATACGGCCTGCGCGCGATGGAGCGCTTCTGGATGACCAACATCCAGATCGAAGCCTGCCGCGTGGCGATGAACCGCGAAATGAAGCGCAAAGGCAAGCTCTGGATCCGCGTGTTTCCGGACAAGTCCTACTCGAAGAAGCCCCTCGAAGTCCGCATGGGCAAGGGCAAGGGCGCCATCGAAGGCTGGGTGGCCGTGGTCCGCCCCGGGCGCATCCTGTTCGAAATGGACGGCATCCCCGAGAAGATGGCCATGGAATGCCTGCGCCTGGCCGCGACCAAGTTGCCGATCCGCACGGTGTTCGTGCGCCGCGGCGTCACCCTGTAGTCCCGAGGAGAGCGACCGATGAAGGCAAGAGACGTCCGCGACCTGACGCCCGACGAACAGGCGGCCAAGCTGGCGGAATTGGAAAAGGAACTGTTCAACCTGCGCATCCAGCAGACCGCCGGCCAGCTGGACAAGCCCGACCGCCTGCGCGCGGCCCGGCGCGAAATCGCGCGCGTCAAAACGGTCATGAACCAGGCGAAAGCCGCGAGGTAAGCGAAATGGCGACGGAAAAGCGGAATACGCGCAAGGAGCGCACGGGCGTCGTGGTCAGCGACGCGATGGACAAGACGGTGGTGGTGCGGGCCGATCAGCGCTACGTCCACCCCCTCTACGGCAAGGTCATGCGCCAGAGCAAGAAGTACTACGCGCACGACGAGAAGAACGAGGCGAAGCAGGGCGACCGCGTGGTGATCGCGGAGACGCGCCCGCTGAGCAAGACGAAGCGCTGGCGGCTGGTGGAAATCAGCATCCGCGCGAGCGGGAACGAGGTGTAGCATGATCCAGATGGAAACCGAACTGCCGGTCGCCGACAACACCGGCGCCCGCCTGGCCAAGTGCATCAAGGTGCTCGGCCAGCGCAAGACGGTCGCGCGCATCGGGGACGTCATCCGGGTGTCCATCCGCGAGGCGCAGCCGCTGGGCATGGTCAAGAAGGGCGAGGTGGCCCGCGCGCTGATCGTGCGCACGGCCGCGCCGATCCGCCGCAAGGACGGCTCGACGCTCCGCTTCGACCACAACGCCGTGATCCTGATCGACGACCAGAAGAATCCGCGCGGCAGCCGCATCTTCGGGCCCGTGGCCCGCGAGCTGCGCGATCTGAACTACATGAAGGTCGTGTCCCTGGCCCCCGAGGTGCTGTGATGAAGAAAAAGGCCCCGCAGCAGAAAATGCACGTGCGCCGCGGCGACGTCGTCCGGGCGATCTCGGGCGAGGACGCCGCCGGCAAGAAGACCGGCAAGGTCCTGAAGACGTATCCCGCGACCGGCCGCGCGCTGGTGGAAGGATTCAACTTCGTGAAGAAGCACCTGCGCAAGTCGCAGGACAATCCCAACGGCGGCATCGTCGAGAAGGAGGCGCCCCTGGCCGCCTCGAAGCTCGCGGTGGTGACCCGCGCCGAGAAGCAGACGGAGAAGGAATAGGCCATGTCGCTCCTGAAAGAGAAATACCGGAACCAAGTCGTCAAGGCCCTGAAGGACACCGGGCGCTTCCCGTCCGTCATGGACGTGCCCCGGCTGGCGAAAGTGGTCGTCAACATGTCCGTCAACGCCCAGGTCGACCGCGACACGCTCAAGCTCGTCGCCGACGACCTCGCCAAGATCACCGGCCAGCGGCCGACGATCCGCAAGGCCACGAAGAGCATCTCGAACTTCAAGCTCCGCGAGGGCATGCCCATCGGCGCGAAGGTGACCCTGCGCGGCGCGCGGATGTACGATTTCCTGGAACGCCTGATCCACGCCACCTTGCCGCGCATCCGCGACTTCCGCGGCGTGTCGCCGAAGGCCTTCGACGGCCGCGGCAACTACACGCTCGGCCTCAAGGAACAGACCCTGTTCCCCGAGATCGAGTCCGACAAGGTCAAGCGCGTCCAGGGCATGGACATCACGATCGTGACCACCGCGCAGACCGACGCGGACGCCAAGGAGCTGCTCAAGCTGCTCGGCGTGCCGTTCGCCACCGCATAACGTTTGGAACAGGAGGAAGACCTTGGCTAAGATTTCTTGGATGGTGAAAGCGGCCCGCGAACCCAAGTTCGCGGTGCGCGGGTATTGCCGGTGTCGGCGGTGCGGGCGTTCGCGCGCCTATATTCGGAAGTTCCAGCTCTGCCGCATCTGTTTCCGCGAGCTGGCGTCGGCGGGCAAGATCCCCGGCGTCGTGAAAGCCAGCTGGTAGGACGGGAGGAAAACCATGAGCTGTTCTGATCCCATCGCGGACATGTTGACCCACATCCGCAACGCAAGCCGCGCCGGCCTGCCGGCCACCGAAATGGGCCATTCCCGCCTCAAGGCGGAGATCGCCCGGATCCTCAAGAAGGAAGGCTACGTCGCCGACGTGGCCGAGAGCGACGACGCCGGCAAGAAGCGCCTGCGCGTGGTCCTGAAGTACGACTACAACGAGAAGCCCATCATCCAGCAGATCCGCCGCGTGAGCCGGCCCGGTTTGCGCCGCTACGTGGCGGCGGCCGAGATTCCGCGCGTGCGCGGCGGCCTGGGCACCGCGGTCCTCAGCACCAGCCGGGGCATCATGAGCGATCGCGAAGCCCGCGCGGCCCACGTGGGCGGCGAAGTGCTCTGCCAGATCTGGTAACCGGGAGGCGAGGTAACATCATGTCGAGAATTGGCAAACAGCCGGTGGTCCTGCCGGCCGGCGTCTCCGCCCAGGTGGCGGACGGGGTCGTGACCCTGAAAGGCCCCAAGGGCGAACTGGCCCTGAAGGTCGCGGAAACCGTGACGGTGGCCGTCGAGGGCGCCCAGCTGACCGTGGCCCGCGCGGGCGACGACAAGCAGAGCCGCGCCGACCACGGCACGACCCGCGCGTTGCTGCGGAACATGGCCGTCGGCGTCAAGGACGGCTACGTCCGCGAACTGGAAATCCAGGGCGTCGGCTTCAAGGCCAGCGTCGCCGGCAACCAGCTGACCCTGAACGTGGGCTATTCCCATCCGGTCGAATACGGCGTGCCCGACGGCATCCGGGTCGAAGTGTCCGACGGCACGAACATCAAAGTCAGCGGCATCGACAAGCAGCTGGTGGGGCAAGTGAGCGCCCGCATCCGCTCCTTCCGGCCGCCCGAGCCCTACAAGGGCAAGGGCGTGCGGTACAAGGACGAACGCGTGCGCCGGAAAGCGGGCAAAACGGTGGCGTAACCATGAAAATGAAAAACCTCAAAGATTATCGAGTCCGCCGGCATCTGCGCCTGCGCCGGAAGGTGCAGGGCACGGCGGAGCGGCCGCGCCTGAGCGTGTTCGTGTCCAACCAGCACCTCTACGTCCAGTTCGTGGACGACGCCGCGGCCAAGACGCTGGCGGCGGTGTCCACGGTGGCCGGCCCCCTCAAGGGCCAGCCGCTGAACGTCGCCACGGCGAAGCAGCTCGGCGAGCTGGCCGCCCAGGCCGCGAAGGAAAAAGGCATCTCCGCGGTGGTGTTCGACCGCGGCGGGTTCGCTTTCGGCGGGCGCCTGCGCGCGCTGGCCGACGCCGCCCGCGCCGGCGGCCTGCAGTTCTAGAGCTTCCCAACCCGAGGAAAACGCATGAAACGCGAATTCAAGAAAAACGATGATTCCAAGAGCCCCGGCGAGGCCATGGAGCGCGTGGTCGAAGTGAACCGCTGCGCGAAGGTGGTCAAGGGCGGCCGGCGCTTCAGCTTTTCGGCCCTCGTGGTCGTGGGCGACCGCAACGGCCAGGTCGGCTTCGCGCTGGGCAAGGCCCGCGAAAACGCCGACGCCATCCGCAAGGCCACCGAGATGGCCCGCCGCGGCATGATCAAGGTGACGATGAACGAGCGCACCCTCCCGCACGAGGTGATCGGTCGCTGCGGGGCCTCCCGCGTGATGCTCAAGCCCGCGTCCAAGGGCACGGGCGTCATCGCCGGCGGCGGCGCCCGCGCGGTGCTGGACCTCGCCGGCGTCCGCGACGTGCTCGCCAAGTCGCTCGGCGCCTCCAGCGCCCTCAACGTCGTCAAGGCCACCATGGACGGCCTGCAGCAGCTGCGCTCCCGCGAGGAGATCGCCGCGCTGCGGCAATAGCACCGGAAAGGGCATCCCCACCATGAATCTGCATTCGCTGAAGAATACCCGCGGCGCCAAGAAGCGCCGCATGCGCGTCGGCCGGGGCGAGTCCTCCGGCAAGGGCCGGACCTCCGGCAAGGGCAACAAGGGCCAGATGAGCCGCACCGGCCACAAGCACAAGCCGCTGTTCGAAGGTGGCCAGATGAAGCTGATCCGCCGGATCCCCAAGCGCGGCTTCACCAGCCCCAACCGCGTGGAATACGCGGCGCTCAACGTCGGCAAACTGATGAAGATCCTGCCGGGCGACGTCACGCCCGAAGCGCTCGTCGCGGCCGGCCGCGTCGGCCCCAAGAGCCTCATCAAGGTGCTGGGCGGCGGCGACGTCTCCGGCGCGCGCAAGGTCGCGGCCCACGCGTTCAGCGCGACGGCCAAGGCCAAGATCGAGCAGGCCGGCGGGTCCTGCGAAATTCTGTCCTGACCTGAACCGAAAGGGGCCTTCCCATGCTTTCCGCTTTCACCAACAGCCTCAAGATTCCGGAGCTGCGCCAGCGCATCTTCTTCACGGCGGCGCTGATCTTCGTCTGCCGCCTGGTGTCCGTGATCCCGGTGCCGGGCGTGGACGTGGATACGCTGCGGGCGATCATGGACCGGATGGCGGCGCAGGGCGGCGACATCGGCTTCATGGGGCTGCTGGACCTGTTCAGCGGCGGCGCCCTGACGCAGGCGGCGATCGGCGCGCTGGGCATCATGCCCAGCATCAGCGCCTCGATCATCCTGCAGCTGCTGACGGCGGTGATCCCGTCGCTGGAGAAGCTGGCGCGCGAAGGCGATTCCGGCCGCCAGCAGATCATCCAGTACGGCCGCTACCTGACGGTGGCGCTGTGCATCGTGCAGGGCTACGCCATGGCCTCGGTGCTGCTGCGCCCCGAAGCGCTCGGCCTGCAGGTGCTGGAAGGCGAGACGATCGTCACCATGTCCCGGGTGCCGTTCCTGCTGCTGGCCATCCTGACGATGACGACCGGCACGATGATGCTGATGTGGCTGGGCGAGCAGATCACGGCCCGCGGCATCGGCAACGGCATCTCCCTGATCATCACGATCAGCATCGTCAGCCGGCTGCCGGGCGCGATCCAGCAGACGGTCAACATGTTCCGCAGCGGCTCGGCCAACGTCTTCATGCTGGTGGCGATGCTGGTGCTGGCGTTCCTGGTGATCGGCGGCGTGATCGCCGTGACGCAGGCGCAGCGCAAGATCCCCGTGCAGTACGCCAAGCGGGTGGTGGGCCGCAAGACCTACGGCGGGCAGAGCACCTACATGCCCCTGCGCGTGAACTACTCGGGCGTCATGCCCATCATCTTCGCCCAGGCCATCCTGATGTTCCCCGAGCGCATCCTGATGATGGTGCCCATCGACGCGGTCAAGGCCTTCGCGCAGGTCCACCTGCGCTACGGCGGGCCGCTCTACGTGGTCCTGTACTCGCTGATGATCCTCTTCTTCTCCTACTTTTGGGTCGCGACCCAGTTCCACCCGGTGCAGATCGCCGACGACCTGAAGAAGTACGGCGGCTACGTGCCCGGCATCCGCCCCGGCAAGCCGACGGCGGAATTCCTCGACCGCGTGATGACGCGCATCACGCTGGCCGGCGCGATCTTCCTGACGGCGATCGCGGTGCTGCCGATGATCCTGGCCAGCTCCTTCCACATCCCGGGCATGGTGGCGCAGTTCTTCGGCGGCACGAGCTTGCTGATCATCGTGGGCGTCATGCTCGACACCATGCGGCAGGTGGAGTCGCACCTGGTCACCCGCCACTACGACGGGTTCCTCCGCAAGGGCCATCTGCGCGGCCGCCGCTAGGCCGCCGAACACGGGAGAGCACGCATGAAAGCCATCATCCTCCTCGGCGCGCCCGGCGCGGGCAAGGGCACCCTGGCCGAAGGCGTCAAGAACGCCACGGCGTTCCTCCACGTGTCCACCGGCGACATGCTGCGCGCGGCGATCAAGGCCGGCAGCCCGACCGGGCTCGAGGCGAAGGCCTTCATGGAGAAGGGCGAACTGGTGCCGGACGACGTGATCCTGCGCATCGTGGGCGAACGCCTCGCGCAGGGCGGGCCGGACGACCAATACATGTTCGACGGGTTCCCGCGCACGCTGGAGCAGGCCCGGCAGCTCGACGCCGTGCTGGAAAAACTCGGCGGCGCCGTCAACCAGGTCTTTTTGCTCGAAGTGCCCACGCCCGTCATCGTCAGCCGCCTGAGCGGCCGGCGGATCTGCAAGAGCTGCGGCGCGGTCTACCACGTGACCAACATCCCGTCCAAGGTGGCGGGGATCTGCGACCAGTGCGGCGGCCCGCTCTACCAGCGGCCCGACGACAGCGAAGCGACCGTGTTGAACCGGCTGGAGGTCTACCGGCGGCAGACGTCCAGCCTCATCGATTTCTACGAGCAGAAGGGCGTGCTGGTCCGCGTGAACGCCGGGACGAATCCGCAGGCGGCCACGGCCGAACTGCTTTCCAAGCTGGCCTGAGCCGGCCCGGCCGATGATTCCGATCAAGACGGGAACGGATTTGGCGCGCATGCGGGTCGCCTGCCGCCTGTCCGCCCGGATCTTGGCGGACGTCGCGGCGCAGGTGCGGCCGGGCACGACCACCGGCGAGCTGGACGCGTTCGCGGCCGCGCGGATGCGGGAGCTCGGAGTCGCGAGCGCGTTCTTTGGATATGGAGGCTTTCCGGGCTACACGTGCATTTCCCTCAACGAAGAGGTGGTGCACGGGATTCCCGGACCGCGCGCGATCAACGCGGGCGACCTCGTCAGCGTGGATCTCGGCGTGGTGGCCGAGGGGTTCATCGGCGACAACGCGACGACCGTGCGCGTGGGCGCCGTGGACGCCGAGTCGGCCCGGCTGTGCGACGTCACGGCGGCGGCGCTGGCGGCGGGCATCGCCGCGGCGCGGGCCGGGAACCGCCTGGGCGACGTCGGGCACGCGGTGCAGACCGTCGCCGAGGCCGCCGGATTTTCCGTGGTGCGGGACTACTGCGGGCACGGGGTGGGGCGCAAGCTCCACGAGGATCCGCAGATCCCCAACTACGGGACGCCGGGCAAGGGCCCCGTCCTGAAGCCGGGGATGACGCTGGCGATCGAGCCGATGGTCAACCAGGGCACGCACCGGGTGGAGGTCTTGCCGAACCGCTGGACGGTGCGGACCTGCGACCGGAAGCGGTCCGCGCACTTCGAGCACACGGTGCTGGTGGTGGCGGACGGTCCGGCGGAAATCCTGACGTGCGCGGAAAAGAAATAATTGAGCTGGACGCGGTCGTGGTCGGTGTGCTAGAACTTCGCACTTTCCGTGCCCGACTGGACAACGGACACGAGTTTACGGCGTTCGTGCCGCGGGAGAAAACTCCCGCGTCCGGGGCCGGTTGTGCTCCGGGCGCGCGCTTGCGCGTGGCGCTGTCGCCGTTCGACCTGTCGCGCGGAGCAATCGTGAAAATCTTGGAAGAAGAGGTTGGAACATGAAAGTCAGAACGTCGGTCAAACGGATTTGCGAGCGCTGCAAGATCGTGCGTCGCAAGGGCGTGGTGCGGGTCATCTGCACCAATCTGCGTCACAAGCAGCGCCAAGGTTAATGGAGAAGCAAAGCAATGCCCAGAGTGATTGGTGTCGATATTCCCGGTAAGAAGCGCGTCGCGTACGCGCTGCGGTACATCTATGGCGTGGGTCCGGCCCGCGCGCAGGAACTGGTCGAACGGCTGAAGATCGATCCGGCCAAGAAGGCGGACGATCTGTCCGGCGAAGAAATCGCCGCGCTGTCGAAGATGCTGCAGGAAGAATACGTGGTGGAAGGCGACCTGCGCCGCGAGGTGTCGGGCAACATCCGCCGCCTGATCGCCGTGAACTGCTACCGGGGCATCCGCCACCGCAAGGGCCTGCCGGTCCGCGGCCAGCGCACCAGCACCAACGCGCGCACCCGCAAGGGGCCGCGCAAGACCGTCGGCGCCGTCCGCGGCAAGGAAGCCCGCTCGGCCGCCAAGAGCTCCGCCCCCGCCGCCCCCGCCAGCAAGTAATCGAGGAACCCCCACATGGCCGAAGAGAAAAAAGACGAACTGAAGGAGGCCGCTGCGCCGGCCGCCGCCGAAGCCGCCGCCGCGACCGCCGAAACCCCCGCCGCCGAAGGCGAGGGCAAGGCCGTCCGCCGCCGCGTCAAGGGCTCCAAGAACGTGCCCGTGGGCGTGGTCCACATCCTGGCCTCGTTCAACAACACCACCGTCAGCATCACCGATTTGCGCGGCAACGTGATTTCCTGGAGCAGCGGCGGCCGCTGCGGCTTCAAGGGCTCGCGCAAGAGCACGGCCTATGCCGGCACCATCGTCACGCAGGAAGCCTGCAAGACGGCGCTCGGCCACGGCCTGCACGAAGTCGAGATCCTCGTGCAGGGTCCCGGCTCCGGCCGCGAATCCGCCATCCGCGCTGTCCAGGCCGCGGGGCTCGTCATCACGGGCATCCGCGACATCACGCCGGTGCCGCACAACGGCTGCCGCGCCCGCAAGCGCCGCCGCGTCTAATCCGATTTCAAGAGGAAGGAACCACTCATGGGCAGATACATTGGACCGGCGTGCAAGCGCTGCCGCCGTCAGGGAATGAAGCTCTTTCTCAAGGGCGACCGGTGCTACATGGCCAAGTGCCCGATCGAACAGGGCCACTCCATCCCGGGCATGCACGGCGGCCGCCGCCCGCGCCTGAAGGACTACGGCATCCAGCTGCAGGAAAAACAGCGCCTGCGCAACATGTACGGCATGCAGGAAGGCCAGTTCCGCCTGTTCTTCCAACGCGCCCTCCGCTCCCGCGGCGTCACCGGCGAAATTTTGCTGCAGGCGCTCGAAATGCGCCTCGACAACGTCGTCTACCGCATGGGCCTGGCCCCCTCGCGCCGCGCCGCCCGCCAGTTCGTCCTGCACGGCCACGTGCGCGTCAACGGCGTCAAGGTCAACGTGCCGTCCTACAAGACGAAGCCCGGCGACGTCGTCCAGGCGCGCGACGCCAAGCGCAGCCGCGATTATTCCAAGGCGCACCTCGACGCGGCCGAAAGCCGCGGCTGGCCCGTCTGGATGAGCGTCGACAAGGCCGAGCACAAGGCGACCATCGACCACGTGCCCACCCGCGAGGAAATCGCGCCGCTCGTCAACGAGCAGCTCATCGTCGAACTGTATTCGAAGTAAGATCCGCACAACCGCAACCCCGCCATACGTTCCGGCCAACGCCCGGAACTGGAAGGAGTCCCCCATGAGTACCCGTCTCAACCGGTTCGAGATGCCCAAGTTCGTCCTCAAGGACGACAAGACGGCCACCGCGACCTATGCCCAGTTCACCGCCGAGCCGTTCGAGGCCGGCTACGGCCGCACCATCGGCAATTCCCTGCGCCGCGTGCTGCTGTCGTCGCTGGAAGGCGCCGCCATCGCGTCCGTGCGCATCCAGGGCGCCGAGCATGAATTCTGCCACCTGAAGGGCTGCGTCGAGGACGTCACGGACATCGTCCTCAACCTCAAGAAGATCCTCTTCAAGATGTACGTCCGCACGCCGAAGATGCTGCGCATCAAGGTCAAGGGCCCCGGCGACGTCACCGCCGCCGACATCCAGACCGACCCCTCCGTCGAAGTGCTCAATCCCGACCAGCACGTCTGCACGCTGGACGGCGACGGCGTCTTCGATGCCGAAGTCGAGGTCAAGATCGGCCGCGGCTATTGCCCCGCCGAGTGGAACAAGAAGGCCGACCAGGAAATCGGCCTGATCCCCATCGATTCGCTGTTCTCCCCCGTGCGCCGCGTCAAGTACTCCGTGGACGACACCCGCGTCGGCCGCCGCACCGACTACGACAAGCTCGTGCTCGAAATCTGGACCGACGGCCGCATCAATCCCGACGAGGCCCTGACGCTCTCCGCCGCGATCCTGCGCCACCATCTCGACGTCTTCGTCAACTATGACAAGGACATCGTCGAGTTCCAGGAGAGCGAGAAGGCCGTGGACCCGGCCCGCGAAGAACTGGCCAAGAAGCTGGCCATCAGCGTCAACGAGATCGAACTGAGCGTCCGCGCGGCCAACTGCCTCAACAACGCCAATATCACCACCGTGGGCGAACTGGCGCAGAAGTCCGAGGCCGAGATGCTCAAGTACCGCAATTTCGGCAAGAAGTCGCTGAACGAAATCAAGCAGAAGCTGGCGGAACTCGGCCTGTCCCTGGGCATGACGTTCGAGGCCGACCTGCTGAAGTCGCCCGCGGCCGCCGAAGAATAACCGAGACAGGAGCCCTTCCATGCGCCATCGCAAAAACACCGTCAAACTGGGCCGCACGTCCTCGCAGCGCGAGGCGCTCTTCGCGAGCCTGGTCAGCAACCTCATCTTGGTCAAGCGCGTCAAGACCACCCTGCCCAAGGCCCGCGCCGCCAAGCGCCTGGCCGACAAGATGGTCACCATCGGCAAAAAGGACACCTTGGCCGCCCGGCGCCATGCCCTGTCGCTGCTCAAGCAGGACCAGGCCGTCGCCGAGCTGTTCGCGGCCGTCGCCCCCGCCATGAAGGACCGCGCCGGCGGCTATACCCGCGTCGTCAAGCTCGGCCGGCGCATGAGCGACAGCTCCGAAATGTGCATCCTCGAGTGGGTCGATTTCGTCCCCAAGGCCCCCAAGGCCAAGAAGGAGAAGACCGAGGAAGCGCCCAAGGCCGAGAAGAAGGCCGAAAAGCCCGCCAAGAAGCCGGCCGCCAAGAAGGCCAAGAAGGACGAAGAGAAGAAGTAGTTCTTTTCTCGGTTCCGCGCGAAACGGCATCCGGAAACGGATGCCGTTTTCGTTGGCCCGCGGCGGACCGCGGCTCAGCCGGCGTAGTGGAACCGGCGGCGGCGGAGCTGGTCGGCCTCGTCGATGGCGATGCCTTCGAGGGTGAGCAGGGCGTTTTTCAGGAACGGGCCGCCGCCGAATCCGCCGAGGTGGCCGTCGCCCCGCACGACGCGGTGGCAGGGAATCAGCAGGGGGAACGGATTGTCCGCCAGGGCGTTGCCGACGGCGCGCGCGGCGCCGGGTTTGTCCAGATGCGCGGCCACGAGCCCGTAGGCGCTGACGCGTCCCCGGGGAATCCGGTGCGTGGCGCGCAGAACGGCCCGCTGGAACGGGGGACACGCTTCCAGATCGACGAGGTCGAGATCGAACTCCACGTTCGCGCCCGCCAGCAGCGCGCGGATGCCGGCGCCGATGGCACGGACGTCCGGACACGCCGCGCCGACCGCGCCGGGATAGGCGCGGCGCAGCTTGTCCTCGGCCGGGGAGGCCGAATCCGACAGGAAAACCTGGCAGACCACGGCACCCCGCGGGGTCGATCGCCAGGCGATGGCGACGGGGCCGAAAGCGGTCTTGCGGACGAGATACGAGTTCATCGGTCTCTTTGCTTGGTCATCAAACTACCACGGGCTTCCTCGAAATGCACGCGCGGAGTGTGGTCGCTCAGCGGGAAACCGTCGGTACCAGCACCGCGAGGGCCTGGGGCAGCAGGCGGATCTGGACGTCCCGGCCGGCCTCCACGAGTTCGCCGTCGAGCTGGATGGGCGTGGCCTTGGCGCGGTGCAGATCCAGTTGCCGGAAGCGGCGCGTGGCGACCTGGGGCAGTTCGTCGAGCGTGCCGTTGAACAGGCGGGCGACGTTGATCAGCAGCAGCGGCAGGTCGGGGCGGAGGGCGACGACGAGTTCCATCAGGCCGTCGTCGGGCCGGGCCTTGGGGGCGATCTGGGCGCCGCCGCCGTACTGGGTCAGGTTGGCGACGGTGAACAGGATGGGGTCGGGAAAAACCTGCGCGGGCGCGCCGTCGAGGACGGCGTGGATGGTCTGCGGCGCGTAGGTCATCAGTTCGGCGGCGGCGGCGAAGACGTAGGGCGCGATGCCGCGGAACGGAAACGCGGCGAACCGCTGGGCGATGGCCGCGTCCCAGGCCAGGCTGCACGTGACGAAAAACGGCCGGCCGTTGGCGGTGCCGACGTCGATGGCGCGGCGGCGGGCGCGGGCCAGCGCCGCGACGGCCTCGGCCACGTCCAGCGGAATGCCGAAATGGCGGGCGAAGCCGTTGCCGCTGCCGGTGGGGATCACGCCGAGCGCGACGGGCGTGCCGACCAGCGCGCCGCCGATGCTGTTGACCATGCCGTCGCCGCCCGCGACGAGCACGACGTCGACGCCGTCGCGCGCGGCGCGTTCGGCCTTGCGGCGGCCGTCGGCCACGTCGCGGCTGAACTGGTAGGCGACGTCCGCCGCGCGGCCAAAGTGGGTTTCGACCGCCTCGCGCAGGACGTCGAACGACGTCCCCAGGCCCGACTTGGGGTTGACCAGCACCCGCACGCGGCGCGGATCGGACTCTGTCCGGATGGACTTCATCGCCGGCCTATTGCCGCCGGGCCTCGAAGGTGCCGTTCAGGACGGTGCCGCCTTGGCGCATCGCGTAGCGGCCGGTCGCGGCGGAATCCGAGACGAAGGTGCCCTGGAGAGACACGTCGTCGGTCGCGGCGGTGTCGGTGGCGTATTCGGCGGAAAAGGAATCGCCGCGGACGTCCGTCGGCTGCGGAAACCAGATTTCGCCGCCGGGATCGGACAACCGCAGCGCGACGACCAGGCTGCCTTCCACGGTGAAAACGATGGTGCCGCCGTTGGAGGTGCGGCCTTGCCAAACGCCCGCGTAGTCCGCGCCGGCCCCGCCGCCGTCGTCGCCGCAGCCAACCAGGACGGCGCCAGCCAACGCAACGAGCACCCAACGAACGAACGGCGACAGGATCTTTTTCATGCGGGGCAAGGTTCCTTCCGGGACCCAACCCTATGCCGCGCGGGCGGGATCGTCAAGAAGCCGGAAACGAGGCCGGCCCTCACGGGCGCATCTGCGATTCGGTGTTGCCAGCGTCGTTGCGGGCCAAAATGGACAGCCACACGCTGAAGCGTGGACTACATACAAGCTTGTTCGTAGTCCAGCCTTCAGGCTGGGTTTGTGCACCGAATCGCAGCTGCGTCCGGCCCTCACGGCGCGAGGGCGGCCGCGTCGCGCAGCAGGCCGAGAAATTCCTGCCGGTGGCCGCCGGGGTCCGCGCCGACGGCGGTGGCCGCCCAGGCGGCGACGTCGCCGAAACGGAGGTCCATGACGGACGGATCGCCGCGCAGCAGCAAGCCGGCGGTGGCCACGCCCGCGGCAAAACGGAAATCGCGCGAGGCGTCCGCGAACGGCGCGGCGGAACCGATGAAAGGCATCTCGATCTTCGCGCTCGTGTCCGCCTTGGGAAGCTTGTAGCGCAGCTTGACGGTCAGCCACTCGGGATTTTCGTTCGCGCGTTTCCGCGCGGCCGGCGCGCGATCCGCGGCGGGTTGGTACTTGAGCGGATCCACGCCGGGCGCGGATTCGGCGCCGCCGGGCACGATCTCGTAGAAGGCGGTGACGGCGTGCCCGGCGCCGAGTTCGCCGGCGTCCTTCCGGTCGTCGTTGAAATCTTCCTTGGCCAGCAGGCGGTTCTCGTAGCCGACGAGGCGGTAGGCGGAAACCTGGGCGGGATTGAACTCGATCTGGAGCTTCACGTCCTTGGCGATGGCGAAGAGCGTGCCGGCGGCCTGTTCGGCGAGGACCTTGCGCGCTTCGGAAAAGCTGTCGACGTAGGCGTAGTTGCCGTTGCCCTTGTCCGCCAGCGTTTCGAGCCGGTCGTCCTTGTAGTTGCCCATGCCGAAGCCGAGCACGGTGAGGAAAATGCTCTGCTGGGCGCGGTCGGCGATGAAGCCGGCCAGTTCTTCGGAATCCACGATGCCGACGTTGAAGTCGCCGTCGGTGCAGAGCACGACGCGGTTGTTGCCGTCGGGCAGGAAACTCTTGCGGGCTTCGTCGTAGGCCAGGCGGATGCCGGCGCCGCCGGCGGTGCTGCCGCCGGCTTGGAGATTTTCGATGGCGGCGTCGATCGTCGCCAGGTCGCCGGCGGGCGTGGCGGGCAGCACGAGCCCGGCCGCGCCGGCATAGACGGCCAGCGTCACGCGGTCCCGCGCGTCGAGCTGGCGGGCAAGTAGCTGGATGGATTTCTTCACCAGCGGCAGTTTGTTGTCGGGCGTCATCGAGCCGGAGACGTCGATCAAGAAGACGAGGTTGCAGGGCGGGCGTTGTTCGGCATCGAGCATTTTGCCCTTGAGGGCGATTCGCACGAGCGCATGGGCGGGGGCCCAGGGGCACGCCGCAGATTCGACGTGCACGGCGAAGGGCGTTTGGCCCTTGGGCGGGGCGTAGGCATACGGGAAGTAGTTGATCATTTCCTCCACGCGCACGGCGTCGGGCGGCGGCAGTTGGCCGGCGCGGAGGAAGCGGCGGACGTTCGCGTACGACGCCGTGTCCACGTCGATCGAGAAGGTCGAAAGCGGTTCGTTGGCGACTTGCTTGAACGTGTTGCCTTGGATGGGGGCGTAGGATTCGGTGTTGTCCGCCGGCGGCGGATACGGATAGGGATGCCATTGGCCGCCATAAACGCCGATGCTGGCGGCCCGGCCCGCGCCCGACCGGTTCGCCATCGCACCCGGCGCCAAGCTCCTCAAGACGATGGGGGAGATGGCGTCCGAAGCGACGTCGAGTTCCGTCACGACGCATTTGGGCGCGGCGCAGAAGTCCTGGATATCGGGGGGCGCCGACATGTCCAGATCCACGTCGGGCGGCGTGACGACGTCCACCATGTCCGGCAATTCTTCCGGCGCGAACAGTTCGTCGAGCTGCTGGTCGTCGATTTCGACCATCTCGCAGGCGATCGAAGCATCCTGCGCCTTGGCGAACCGGTTTTCGAGCATCTGCCGGGCCGCGTGCCACAGGGTGCCGCCGAACACGAGCGTGACGACGGCGGCCACGGCGGCGAAACCGGTGAGCCGCCGCCAGGGGAAGCGCAGGAGGCGGCCGGCGGACCGGTCGGCGGCCTGCCGGATGCAACGGCGCTGGTCGTCGGTGAGGGCGATGTCGGGCTCGGCTTGCAGCTCCGATTCGAGCCGCGCGGCGAAGGCGCGGACGTCATCCACGGCGGCCTGCGCGGCGGGATCGGTCCGGAGGCGGGTTTCGACGGCGGCGCGTTCGGCGGGAGTGCCTTCGCCGAGGGCGTAGGCGGTCAGCTGGATGTCGGCGGTGGGCTTCATGGTCGTGCTCCTAGAATTGGGCGGCCTGCTGGCGGAGGGTTTGGATGCCGACGTGGAGGAGATACCCGACGTTGGACTCGCTGAGCGCGGTGACGGCGGCGATCTCGCGATAGCTCATCTGGTGCTGGAACTTCAGGCGGATGACTTCGGCCTGGTGGGCGGGCAGCTCCGCCAGCTTGCGCAGGAGGAGCGAGGCGCTTTCGCGCCGGCCGGCTTCCTCTGCGGGGTCGGGGCCGGGCGCGGGCAGGACGGCGGCGTGGGCATCGGTGAGCGGTTGCATGGGGCGTTCCTTTCGCAGGAGGTCGATGCAGCGGTTGCGGCACACCCGGAACAGCCACGGCGCGGTGCGGGCCTCCTCCAGGACGCCGGCGCGGCACAGCCGCAGGAACGTGTCCTGGACGGCGTCGCGGGCGGCGTCGAAGTTGCCGGTCAGCCGGTAGGCGTACTGGCACAGCGGCCGCTCGTAGCGCGCCACGACGGCTTCGATCCATTCGGAGGAGGCGGATTTCATCGGTTTTTCCGGGTTGGCGCTCATTTGGAATTCAGACGATGCATGTCGGACCTCGCCATGTTAACGGATGGAAGCGGGTTTCCTTAGGGTTATTCTGCAAAACCGGCGGCATGGGAAGCGTTTTTAGTTGCGAGCCGAAGTGGCCTGGGCGAAACTTGCCGCGGTTGGGTGGCCGATCCCGCATGAATATCGAGAACGAACTGAAAAATGCCATCGATGCCCTGAACGCCCAGGCGATTTCCTATGCCTTGTGCGGGGGGCTGGCGGTGGTGCTCCACGGCTACGTGCGCACGACCGACGACATCGACTTGCTCGTTTTGCCGGAGGACATCGGGCGCGCCAAGGAAGCCTTGAAAGCCGCCGGCTTCCGCCAAACCAATCCGGTCGCCATGCATTTCCCGAACAAGACCTTTCCGGTGACCATTCACCGACTGATCCATTTCGAGGGGGAAGACTATTTGGTCATGGATCTGATCGAAGTCGGCGACGCCATGCGCGACGTCTGGGAGGGGCGGGAACAATACGAGTGGGAGGGGCGGGCGATCTGCGTCGTATCGCGGGCGGGGTTGCATCGCCTCAAACGGAACGCGGGGCGGCCGCAAGATTTGGCGGATATCGCCAACCTGCGGCTTGAAGAGGATTCGGACCATGGCGGCTGAATTGAAACATAAGCTGGATCGCGACATGTCCGCCCAGGGCATTGCGCGCCGGCTGCGCCGCTTGAGCGAGTTGCATGCGCTGGCCCTCTCGCTCAAGAAGGCGAAGCCGCTATCCGTGGCTGAGCCGCGCAGCGCCTACGGCCAAAAGGGAGCGATCGCGCGCGGGTTTCCTGGATGAGCCGTTTGCCCGGAAGAATCGCGGTTTTTGCCGTTTGGATGGCCGTTATGGCGCCGGGTTGGCCGGCACGGGCCGCGGAAGAAGGTTCCGGCGTCATCCGGGGCATCGCGGTGGACGAGCAGGGCGTGCGCCTGCCTGGAGCGGGAGTTTGGCTGCGCACCGCGGACGGTCGCGAGCCGCCGCTGCGATTGTCCAATCAGAGCAAAAACGACCAAGCGCCGCGCGATCCGGCGGTGGATTTCGAATTCACCGGGCTTTTACCGGGCGTCTATCGCCTCGAAGGCGTCAGCGATCGGGTCCCGCCGATCGAAATCGAGTTGAAAGAAGGGCAGATGCTCCGGGACGACGTCCGGGTGCCGGTTTGCCGGGAAAAGGATCTGGGTTGGCGCATTTGGTTCGCTGCGAGGCTTGATCGGGCCGACGAAGTCCGGAAGTTGCTGGCGCTGGGGGCGAATCCCAATCCGGACGAGCCGGAAACGTCCTTGCTCTCGCAGGTGGCCGCCCAGGCCGGCCTGGACGTGGTCCGTCTGCTGGTGGATGCCGGCGCGGCGGTCTGCGCGCCGCCGGAACCGGAAGCGCGCGCGAAAATGCGCGAACCTTATCCGGACTACGTCCGGGTGAACGGCTTGACGCCCTTCGAAAACGCCCTGTGGCGCGGGAAAACGGAAACGGCGCAATTTCTGCTGGAACGCGGCGCGCAGACCAACGACCTGATCCGGCCGCCGCCGGGCGCGGTCCGGGGATCCGTCGTCGACGGAGACGGCCAGCCTCTCGAACAGTTTCAAGTCGATTTGGTGCGGGCGCGCGCGCCGGACGATCCCGTCCGCAAATCGGCCTGGACGGATGCGCAGGGCGTATTTTTCTTTCCGGCGCTGGAACCGTGCGCTTGGAACATCCATGTTCCCGGCTTGGCGTCCAACGAGTTTGGGCCGGTCGCGTTGACCGCGGATGCGCCGACGGCGGACCTGCCGCCGTTGCGCATTCCCCGGCGCGTGCTCGGCACGCAAAAATTGCTGGGGCATGCGTTGCTGCTGCTGTCGGCGGACGAAATCCGCTCGCTGGTGGCCGACGGCGCCGACGTCGATGGCGCCGGCGTCGGGGGCCAGAGGCCGCTCATGCGGTTGGCGCAATGGGGCAAGCTGGATGCCGTGCGCGCCCTCGTGGAGGCCGGCGCCGCTCTGGACGCGGAAGACGACGATGGTTGCACGGCCATGGATCTGGCCGTGCTGGTCGACCGGACGGACGTCGTCGCTTATCTGCGGAAAATAGGCGCGCGGCCCAGCTTGTTGCCGCCACCGCCGCCGGGGTGCATCGGTGGCGTCCTGCTGGACGAGCAGGACCGGCCACTGCCGCGCATTCCCCTGCAATGCTCGGCCGGGGAGGAAGCGAAACTTTTGGATCCGTTGGCGTTCACCGAATCGGATGGGACTTTCCGTTTTGTCCGGCTGGAACCCGGCGAATACGACGTCCGCTTGTTTTCCACGCCCGGGATCTTGCTGACGGCGAGGCTGACCGCGCCGGATTTCGCCGTTACGAACGCGGTGCTTCGCTGCGCGCGCGCCGCGGCGGCCGACGTGGCGCTGGCGCTCCACCTCCAGGTGGATTCGCCGCACGTCGCGGACGTGCTGGAAGCCGGGGCCGACGCCAACCGCACCAATGCCCTCGGACAGACGGCGCTGATGATCGCGACGGAAAACGGATACCCGCAAGCGGTCCAGGCGTTGCTGGACGCCGGAGCCAACGTGGACGCGACGGATCCGGAAGGCGAGACCGTCTTGCATTTGGCCTGCCAGCGGGGAGACAAGAAAATCGCCGCGCGGCTGATCGCGGCCGGGGCGAAACTGGATGCGACCAATCGGGCCGGCCGCACCCCGCTGGACGTCGCCGTTTGGGAGGGGCGCGAGGAAGTGGAGCAACAGCTCCGCGAACTTGGCGCGCCCGGCTCCGTGGCGGAATCCAAGGCGATGGGCGCCCTGAGCGGCACGGTGCGGGACGACGCTGGCGCGCCCGTGGCGCATGCGTCGGTGGTCTGTTCGCTGGTGGGCGGGGACGTTGATGATCGGCATGGGACCATGACCGGCCGGGACGGCCGTTACCGCATCGGCCGGCTGCCGCTCGGCACCTATGAAGTTCAACTGGGCTTTGGCGACGAAGACCGGAAAACAGTCGCGCTAAACCACCGCGACGAAGCGGTGGAAGACGTGGATTTCCGGAGGCCCGCCGCCGGCGCTGCCGATCTGAAATACGGCCAAACTCCGCTGCACCGGGCGGCGTCCGCTTTGCCGCCCCGCAACGTCCAGATTCTGCTGAAGGCCGGAGCAGATGTCGATGCGACCAACCGCTGGGGTCAGACGGCCCTCATGATCGCCGCCGAGAGCGGACAATCCGGCAACCTCGATCTGCTGCTGAAGGCGGGTGCGGACGTCGGGCGGATTGACTACAACGGTTGCTCGGCCCTGCATCTGGCCTGCAAGAACGGCAACCGCAACGCGGTGAAA
>RZYG01000422.1 GCA_009930415.1 Spartobacteria bacterium
CGCCGGCTGGCGGCGGCCGGCTGCCGGGTCTGGCGACACCGGGACGTGCCGCCGAACGACGCCGGGATCGCCTTCGGCCAATTGGCGGTGGCGGCGGCGCGGCGGCGGGGGTAAAGTGGATCGCAAGTGGCGGAGAAGCTTGCAAAACCCGGGGGCGGCATGGTTGAATGCGCCCGTTCCCGGAATTCTGTAGGAGTACGAGAGATGAAGAAAGCGATTTGGATCTTGGCGGTGGCGGCGGTGATCCTGGGCGGAGCGGCGGCGACGCCGGCTACGGCGCAGGACGATGCGGTGTTGCTGGTCGCGCCGGCGCGTTTCGACGTGATGCAGGTGGCGTTCGACGTGGCCCGCCGCTATCCGACCGTGCTGGTGAGCTACCAGGGCGCGCCGGACGCGCCGGCGCTGCACGTCTGGAACGGCTACGAATGGATGGCGCTGGCGCTGGAAGACTATCGCGGCGGCGCGTTCCTGCAGTCCTATCCGGGCCGCACGATTTTCCTCGGCGGCGACGATCTGCTGCCCGCGAGCCTGCGCGAAATCAACGCCTGGTGTCCGCAGTCCACGCAGATTCCGGTGCTGGAGCGGCACGCGCTGGTGAACGCGATCGGCAGCTACCTGCCCTTCACGCCGGCGGATTGGCGCTGGTTCGCCGGACGCTACAACCTGACGCTGAAGAACGCCAACGCCGAAAAGGCCGAGGCGGCCCGCCACGAGACGTGGTACGACGACGCGGGCAAGCCGCAGGACGCGCCGCCGTCCTTCTTCAAGTATTTCACCCGCTCGCGCCGCAACGCTTCCGCCGCGCCGATCCAGCCGGTGGAAGTCGCGCCGGGCGACGTGGTCGAAACGCCCGCCCCGTAGCCGGCGCATCATGATCCCGCGCCACAAGCGGACCACGTGGGCATTGGCGCTGGCGCTGGCCGCGCTGGCCGGCCTGGCCGGCTGCCGGACCGTCCGCGAAGAAGTCCAGCCGCTGCGCGAAACCACGCTGACCGTGGCGCGCTCGGGCGGCGACGTGACCCTCTCGTGGATCGGCGTCCGCGGCACCTACTACAGCGTGATGTATACCGACGCGCGCGGCGCGAAGGCGCAGTGGAAGCTCTTGCCGGATGCCATCAACGTGCGCGGGCTGGCGACGGGCGAGCCGATCGTCGTGATGGACCGCGTGTCCGCCGCCCAGCCGCGCTACTACCGGCTGGTCCAAGGCGCCCAGCCGCTGGCGCCGTAGGCCGCCGGTTCCAGTAGCGTGGGGCTCCGCCCCGCGC
>RZYG01000423.1 GCA_009930415.1 Spartobacteria bacterium
GACGGAACTGCGCGAAGCGGCGCTGCGCGCCATGTACCTTCGCTTTTGCGAGGACAGAAAGGAGGTCGTCGATGCCTACAGTTGACGATGTATGCAGGAACAAGGGCTCCATCATCGAGCGGACGCTGCGCCGGATGAAGGAAGAATATGCCGCCGACCCGGAGCTGAAGAGCTTCACGCACATCGACGCCATGACGCTGAACATAGAACGCGCCTGCCAAGCCGCCATCGACGCGGCAATGCACATTGCGGCGCGGGATCACCTCGGCATGCCCCGCAACAGCGCGGACGTCTTCCGTCTGCTCCATCGGGCCGGACGCCTCTCCGAGACGACGGCGCGGGCGATGGTTGCGATGACGGGGTTCCGCAACGTCGCAATCCATGAATACCGCGAACTTGATATGTCGGTGCTTCGCGCCATCGCGGCCGACCGGTGGACGTCCCTTGTGGACTTCTGCCGGGAGATCGGCCTGACCATCCGCCCTTGAGGAGCTGAACCCCTTGAAAGCACTGCACATCTCGCTGTTGAACGGAAACCCTGTCGTCTGGTGCGAAGGTGGATCTCTTTTCGACGCGCTTGAAGCCATCGAATTTCCCCTTCCCCGCTCGGCCCCCCTGAGCGCCATGACCCTTTGGCTGCCGGGGAGAAAGGGCGTCCCGTTCCCCTCGTCATCTCTGCTGGGAGAGGCGGAAGGGCGCGGAAAGGTCGCGCTCGTCCCCTTCCGCACGCAGGGGCGGTCTCCGTCTACGTTCGCGGAGGCGGCTGCGCTCGCGTACCGGTTCGAGGGAAGCTCTCCGCGAGGCTCAGGCGTTCTCTTCGGCTCGTCCGTCAGGTGGTTCGCCGCGGCGATGCGGGCCGTCCGGCTGCTCACGGCCGGAGAATCCGTCCTCCCTGCGGCGGCGCGGACGGAGGGCGTATGGGAAGCCCGCTGGATTCCGGCGCCCGACGACTCCGCCCAGCGTCTGCTCGAAGAGCTGGCGGCCTCGATGCCCCATGTCTGCCGGAGCATCGCTTCCGATGAGCAAGGCCCGCCCGACCACTCTCCCCGGCGCGTTCTGGCGGCCTTTCTGGGGCGCTTCGTCGATCTGGCGATGCGCGGCGAAGAAAGACGGAAGGAAGAGGCGCCGAAGGGCAGAAAGAAGAAAACAGCGTCGTCGGACGCCGGAAGCCTCCACGACGCGTGGAGAGAGGCTCTTTCCGGAGCGGATGCCCGGATCCTCTGGTCCGATGAAAACGAACTCTCGGAGTTCGCACGCGCGCTTTC
>RZYG01000157.1 GCA_009930415.1 Spartobacteria bacterium
GGCCGAGGGCGCAGGCGCGCCCGGCGCAGATCTTGGGATCGAGCAGGCAGCGGTGGGGGCGCAGGGGCTCGCCGCCGGCGGCTTCGTAGACGTCGAGCAGGGTCAGCGTCTTCGGATCGCGGGCGAGGCGGATGCCGCCCTTGGGGCCGCGTTCGGCCTCCAGCACGCCCGCGTGGACGAGCCGCTGCACGATCTTGGCGAAATGGTGGTAGGAAAATCCCAGCTCCCGCGCGATGAGGGCGGAGGGCCGGAACGCGCGGTCGCCGTCGGCGATCCACAGGCAGACGTGGAGCGCGATGGAGAGGCTTTCGGGGATGTTGAGCAGGCCTTGCATGGGGGGGATGGGCTTAAATTGGTATCACAATACCAGAATATGGACGGGGCGCAAGCGGAAAGTGGAAATTCTTCGGGGAGGGCTGGAAGACCCCCACGCCCTTGCGGCGTGGGTGAATGAGGTCTGCTCAAGGGCGGCGCTCTGCGTTGCCGACCTTCTTCACCCATGGCGCAAGGCCATGGGGGTCGGGGAAGGCCGGAAGACCCCCACGCCCTTGCGGCGCGGGTGAATGAGGTCTGCTCAAGGGCGGCGCTCCGCTTTTTGCCGACCTTTTTCACCCATGGCGCAAGGCCATGGGGGTCGGAAAGGCAGACCCCGCGCACTACGCTCCGAGCCACTCGGACTGGCGGATGGTGCCGTCGAGGCCGACGACGACTTCCTTGACGGGAACCTTGCGGGCGGCGCTTTCGAGGGCGCGGCGGGCGAGGGCGCTGAGGCCGCGGCAACAGGGCACTTCCATGATCATGACGGTCAGGGTGTTGATCTTGGCGTCGTCGAACCAAGAACAGATCTTCTCGGCGTAGACGTCCTGGCCGTCGTCGAGCTTGGGGCAGGCGATGGCGATGGCCTTGCCCTTGAGGTGTTCGGCGTGGTAGCCGCCGAGGGCGTAGGCACGCAGCCGATGCGGAATTCGCCGAGCCGGGCTGTTTTCTCGTTTAACCTCAAATGCACCCCATTGCAGATTCCTCCCGGCAGTTGACGGGGCCGGGAGACCTGTTATTTTAAGACCCGGGAGTCTGAAAATGGCCTTGATCTCGAAAAGCAGCGAATACGGATTGCGGGCGGCGCTCTACATCGCGGCGCGGCCGGACGAGGCCCACGTGTCCGTCCGGGAAATGTCCGCGCAGATGGACATTTCGTTCCATTTCCTGACGAAGATCCTGCAGCGGATGACGCGGGCGGGGCTGCTGGCGTCCACGCGCGGGGCCAAGGGCGGCCTGGCGCTGGCCCAGCCGGCGGCGAAGATCACGCTGCTGGACATCGTGCGCAGCGTCGAGGGGGACGACCTGTTCCGCGAGTGCCTGCTGGGGCTGGCGGGCTGCGGCGAAAAGCGGCCCTGTCCGCTGCACCGCCACTGGGCCAAGGAACGCGCGCGCATCGAAAAGCTGTTCCGCAAGATGACGCTCGCGCGCCTTGCGCGCGAAACCGCGCGCGACGGCCTGCGGCTGGCGGATTAGATTCGCGCCCCCCCCGCGCCCTTGCGGCGTGGGTGAATGAGGTCTGCGAAAGGTCGGCGCTCCGCGTTTCGCCGACCTTCTTCACCCACGGGACCCGCCTTCGCCAAGGCTTCGGCGGACAAGCAAGCCCGTGGGGGTCGGGAACGAAAGACCGCCGGGTCCGTTTCGCACATGGCGCAAAGGCCGGTGGCGTGGTATCGTGGAACGCGATTCAAGGAAAGGACTTGGAATGAAAACGATCATCATCGGCGGAGTGGCGGGCGGGGCGAGCGCGGCGGCGCGGTTGCGGCGGCTGGACGAGCAGGCGGAAATCGTGCTGCTGGAGAAGGGCCCGCACATGTCCTACGCCAACTGCGGTCTGCCGTACCACCTCGGCAAGATCATCCCCGAGCGCGACTGGCTCCTGGTGATGACGCCGGAGAATTTCCGCGCGCGGTTCAACGTCGACGTGCGCGTGAACCACGAGGTGACCGCCATCGACCGCGCGAAGAAAACGGTCCAGATCCTGAACCGCCGGGACGGGACGGAACGCGAGGAGCGCTACGACAAGCTGGTCATCGCGACGGGATCCTCGCCGATGCAGCTCAAGCTGCCGGGCATCGATCTGCCCGAGGTGCTGCCGCTGTGGACGCTGGAAGACATGGATCGCATCGCCAAGAAGCTCGACGCGGGCGCGCAGCGCGTGATCGTGGTCGGCGGCGGGTTCGTGGGGATGGAACTGGCCGAGAGCCTGCGCCACCGCGGGCTCGAGGTGACCCTACTGGAAATGGGCCGCCAGCTCCTGCCGACGATGGACGAAGAGATGAGCTCGCTGTTGGCCGAGGAACTGCGCCTGGCGGGGATCGTCGTCGAACTGGGCGCGGCGGTTTCCGCGTTCGCGCCGGCCGAGGGCGGCGGGGTGAAGGCGACCGTGAAGGACGGGCGCTCCTGGACGGCGGATCTGGTGGCGATGTGCGTGGGCGTGAAGCCGAATTCGGCGCTGGCGCAGGCCGCGGGGCTGGACGTCGGACCCAAGGGGCATATCGCGACCGACGCGCAGATGCGAACGAACGATCCGGACATCTTCGCGGTGGGCGACGTGGTGTCGGTGGTCGATCCGACGTTCGGCGAGACGACGGCCGTGCCGCTGGCCGGGCCGGCGAACCGGCAGGGACGCATCGCGGCGGACAACGTCGCCGGCCGCGCGACCCGCTACGAAGGCACCTTCGGCGCCTCGGTGGTGAAGGTCGGCCGGCTGACGGCCGCGAGCTGCGGACACACGGAAGCCCGGCTGAAAGCCATGGGCAAGCCGTACCGGAAGGTCTATCTGCATCCGGGTTCGCACGCGGGCTACTATCCCGGCGCGCGGGAACTGCACATCAAGCTGCTGTACGGCGACGACGGGAAAATCTACGGCGGGCAGGTGATCGGCGCGGAGGGCGCGGACAAGCGCGCCGACGTGCTGGCGACGGCGATGCGCGCGGGCATGGACGTGCGGCAGCTCGCGGAGCTGGAGCTGTGCTACGCCCCGCCGTTCAGCTCGGCGAAGGATCCGATCAGCGTGGCGGGCATGATCGCGACGAACGTCTTGGACGGCGCCTCGACGGCGGTGCAAGCCGACGCGCTGCCGGAGGGCGCCCTGCTGCTGGACGTGCGCGAGCCCGCCGAAACGGCCCAGGGCGTGCTGGCCGGCGCCGTGAACATCCCCCTGCACCAGTTGCGCGCGCGCGCCTTCGAATTGCCGAAGGACCGCTTGATCGTGATCTATTGCCACCAGGGGCTGCGCGGCTACGTCGCCGAGCGCATCCTGAAGCAGCTCGGCTACCAGGCCGCCAACCTGTCGGGCGGCTACCAGACCTGGATGCAGTTCCAGCCCGACCGCTGGATGCCGTCCGACGACGAGATCGCCGTGTCCTGCACGGGCAGCGAAGGCGGTCCGAAGATCGAGTCGGAGGAGGCCGAGCCGGGCATGGTGGTGGACGTGCGCGCGCTGCAATGCCCCGGGCCGGTGGTGCGCATCAAGAAGGAACTGGACGGGCTGGCGGTCGGCGCGGCGATCAAGGTCGTGGCGTCGCCGGGCTTCGCGCCCGACCTGAACAACTGGGCCAAGTGCAGCGGCCACAAGGTCGTGAAGCTGGCGCAAAAGGGCGACCGGCTGGAAGCCGTCGTGCGCAAAGGGGCGGCCGTATCGTGCACGGCGACCGGGAGCGCCAATGCCGGCGCGCTGGTGCTGTTCAGCAACGATCTCGACAAGGCGCTGGCGGCGCTGATCATCGCGACGGGCATGGCCGCGGCCGGCATGCAGGTCAGCATCTTCTTCACCTTCTGGGGTCTGAGCGTGCTGCGGAAGAATCCGGGACCGGCGGTCAAGAAGAGCCTCCTGAACGCGATGTTCGGCTGGATGCTGCCGAAGGGCGCGCAGAAACTCGCGCTTTCCAAGATGCACATGGCGGGGATGGGCACGGCGATGATGAAGCATGTCATGGCCAGCCAGAACGTGGCGTCGCTGCCGGACATGCTCCAGAACGCGCGGGCCATGGGCGTGAAGTTCATCGCCTGCGACATGGCCATGGGCGTCATGGGCATCGCCCGCGAAGAGCTGATCGACGTCGACGAAGTCGCCGGCGTGGCCACGTTCATCGCGCGCGCGAAGGAAAGCGGGCCGACGCTGTTTATTTAAAGGGGAGAATCGAACAGCCGGTTCAACCACGGATGGACACGGATCAACACGGATTTAGGATCTGAACGGTAGGGCGGGTTGGCCCAACCCGCCGGGATCGGAATCGAACAGCCCGGCCCGCTCGGCGAGCAGGCCCTACCTGTGGGACGAACAGCCGGTTCAACCACGGATGAACGCGGATGGACACGGATGGGATGAAGGGTAGGGCGGGTTGGCTTGTCCAACGTAGCCTTGGCGTAGGCGGGCCCAATTCGCCGGGATCGGAATCGAACAGCCCGGCCCGCTCGGTGAGCGGGCCCTACCTTTTCGGACGATTTCGCTCTTTGGAGACCCGCCGTCCTCGTCGGGCGACCTGCTTCACCCGCGGCGCAAGGCCGCGGGGGTCTTGCAATGCCGCCGACATGGGGTAGGTTATTATAATCTAAAACCGGAGGTACACATGAAGAAAAGCATCGGAACATGGTTGCTGGGAATGATGGTCGCGAGCGTTGCGGCCGGGGCGTGGGCGCAGGAAGGCGATCGGGCACCGGTCTTGCGGTTCGAGCCGTTGCCGTACGCGTTCGATGCGCTGGAGCCGTACATCGATGCGCAGACGATGGAAATCCATTACTCGCGGCATCATCAGGGCTACTTCAACAACCTGGTCAAGGCCGTGGCCGGAACGGATCTGGAAAGCCAGCCGTTGGAGGCGTATTTCGGGCGCATGAGCCAGTTGCCGGTCGCGGTGCGCAACAACGGCGGCGGGCATTGGAACCACACGCTGTTCTGGAAGGTGCTGTCGCCCAACGGCGGCGGGATGCCCGAGGGCGAGTTGCTCGCGGCCATCGACCAGGCGTTCGGCTCGTTCGACGACTTCAAGAAACAGTTCGAGGCGGCGGCCCTGACGCGGTTCGGCAGCGGCTGGGCTTGGTTGAGCGTGGCCGAGGATGGCAAACTGTTCGTGAGTTCCACGCCGAACCAAGACAACCCGCTGATGGACGTGGTGGAGAAGCGCGGCGCGCCGATCCTGGGGCTGGACGTGTGGGAACACGCCTACTACCTGAAATACCAGAACAAGCGCGCGGACTACGTCGGCGCGTTCTGGAACGTCGTCAACTGGTCCGAAGTCGCCGCGCGCTTCGCGGCGGCGAAGAAGTAGGGGGAAGCAGAGCCAACCACGGATAGGCACGGATGCACACGGATAGGCCCGCTCATCGAGCGGGCCTTTCCTTTTGGGCGAACCCGGGACGAGGGCGTCCCGGCTCCATTCCGGACGATTATGATTTTTGGAGACCCGACGCCCTCGTCGGGCGGACCTGATTCACCCGCGGCGCAAGGCCGCGGGGGTCGTCCGGACGTTGGACATTGAATATTGGTTATTGGATATTGAGCTCGGTCTTCACACGCCGTAGGTCGTGGAGGCGGTGGTGCCGCCGTGGCCGGTCCAGTTGACGTGGAAGAACTGGCCGCGGGGTTGGTCTGTCCGCTCGAAGGTGTGGGCGCCGAAGTAGTCGCGCTGGGCCTGGAGCAGGTTGGCGGGCAGGCGCGCGCAGCGGTAGGAATCGTAGTAGCCGAGCGCGGTGGACATGGCGGGCAGGGGGATGCCGAGATCGACGGCGGCCTTGACCGTGCGGCGCCAGGCGTCTTGGGCGTCCGCGGCGACCTTCTGGAAGTACGGCGCGAGCAGCAGGTTCGCCAGCGCGGGGTCGGCGTCGAAGGCTTCCTTGATTTGGCCGAGGAACCGGGCGCGGATGATGCAGCCGCCGCGCCACAGCAGGGCGACGTTTCCGAAATTCAGGTTCCATTTGTGCTCGGCGGACGCCGCGCGCAACAGTTGGAACCCCTGCGCGTAGGAGCAGATCTTCGCGGCGTAGACGGCCTGTTCGAGATCGGCGAGGAATTGGGCCTTGTCGCCCGCGAACTTTCCGGCGGGCCCGGCGAGCACCTTGGCCGCGGCGACGCGTTCGTCCTTGATGGCGGAGAGGCAGCGCGCGAAGACGGCTTCGGCGATCTGCGGGATGCCGACGCCGAGATCGAGGCCGGCCTGCGAGGTCCA
>RZYG01000158.1 GCA_009930415.1 Spartobacteria bacterium
GTGGTCGGCGCGCAGTCCGTGGTGACGCGCGACGTGCCGCCCATGGCCGTCGTGGCCGGCAATCCCGCCCGCGTAATTCGCATGAGGAACGAGGTGGACCGTGCCGATTGATGCCCGGCAGATCAGCGTGGCGATCCCGAGCTATCGGCGTGGCGAAGTCCTGCTGCGCACGCTGGATCTGCTTTTCCGGCTCGACCCGCCGCCGGGCGAAATCCTCGTGATGGACCAGACGGAGGCGCACCCCCCAGAAGTGGCGCGCGAGCTGGACCGGTTGTCCGCCGCGGGCCGCATCCATCTTCTGCGGCTTTCCCCTCCGTCCATTCCCCGTGCGATGAACGCGGGCCTGCGGGAAGCGAAGGGCTCCGTGGTGCTGCATCTGGACGACGACGTCGAACCTGCGCCGAATTTGGTGGCCGCTCATGCGGCGCGGCACGGCGGAGAATATGCCGCCGTGTGCGGGCAGGTGCTCCAACCGGGGGAGGGACCCGATCCAGCGGCGAATCATGGTCCGCGCGGCAGCGGATTCCGGGCCGATCTCGATTTTCGCTTCAACGGCACGATGCCCGCTGAAATCCGCAACGTCATGGCCGGCAACCTGTCGGTGGACCGCGCGGCCGCGCTGGCCATCGGCGGTTTCGACGAGCGGTTCATCGGCGCCGCCTATCGTTTCGAAACGGATTTCGCCCGGCGCTGGATCGCCGCCGGCCACCGGATCCTGTTTGCGCCGGAAGCGTCGGTTCGCCATCTGCGCTTGCCTACGGGCGGCACGCGCAGTTGCGGCGACCACCTGGAGCGGCCTTCGCCCTTGCATTCGTTTGGCGACTACTTATTCGCCTTGCGCCACGCGCGCGGCGCGGAACTCCGCGGGTACGTCGCGCGGCGGCTGGTCCGCGAAACGTGCAACCGCTATTATCTCCGGCATCCGTGGAAACTGCCGTTCAAGCTGTGGACGGAAATCCGCGCGATGGGTTGGGCTTGGCGAGCGATCCGGCGTTCCGGCCGGGGAGGTGGCGCATGATCTGCCGGCGCCTGGGCCTGGTCGCAATTGAGACGCATCCGATCCAATACAAGGCGCCGTTGTTCCGGCGGCTGGCCTTGGACCCGCGCCTCGATCTGGCGGTGCTCTACGCGATGCTGCCCGACGCGGCGCAGCAGGGCGCAGGGTTTGGCGTGCCGTTCGAATGGGACGTTCCGTTGCGCGACGGCTATCGCAGCGAAGTGCTGGAAAACCGCGCGAAGCATCCCTCCGTGACGGCGTTTTCCGGTTGCGATACCCCGGGGATTGAGGAGCGTCTGCGGGTGCTGCGGCCGGACGCGGTGCTGGTGAACGGCTGGGTGGTGAAAACGTGTCTGCAGGCCCTCTGGGCATGCAAAAGGCTCGGCATCCCGTGCCTGGTGCGAGGCGAGGCGAATCTGCTGCGGCCCCGCGCCTGGTGGAAGCATGCGCTCCATCGGATGCTGATACGGCAATACGATGCATGGCTCGCCATCGGTTCCGCCAACCGCGAGTTCTATCGCTTCCACGACTGTCCCGAAGAGCGCATCTTTTGGACGCCCTACGCCGTGGACAACGATTTCTTCGCCGCGCAGGCCGCCGTGCGCGCCGGGCGGCGGGCGGAAATCCGTGCCGGGTTCGGTCTTCCGCCGGAGGCCACGGTCTTTCTGTTCGCCGGCAAAATAGAGGCCAAAAAGCGGCCATTGGATTTGCTGGAAGCTTTTCCACTCTTGCCGACGGATCTGCGAGCGAAAGCCCATTTGTTGATCGCAGGCGACGGCCCGTTGCATGACGCGTGCGAACAGGTGGCCCGCGAGCGGAACCTGCCGGTTTCGTTCGCCGGTTTTCTCAACCAATCCCGCTTGCCCGATGCCTATGCGGCCGCGGACGTCCTCGTGCTGCCGTCCGATGCGGGCGAGACTTGGGGGTTGGTCGTGAACGAAGCCATGGCCTCGGGCCGGCCGGCCGTGGTCTCGCGCGCGGCGGGGTGTTGCGCCGATCTGGTCGTCGCCGGCGAAACGGGCCAGGCCTTCGACCTCGGCAACGTGCCCGCGCTTGCGGAGATTCTGGCGGAGTATCTGCGGAATCCCGGCCTGGCGGCGAGCCAAGGGCTGGCGGCTTCCCGCCATGTCCAGTCGTTCTGCTTTGAGCGGATTGCCACCGGCATCCTGGCGGGCGTGTCGGCATGCGTTCGGTCCAATCCGATCTGCGGCGGAGAGGGGGCGGGGCCATGCTGACCGTTGTATTGCTGTTGACCGGCGCGGGGTGCCTGGTGGCGCTGTTCAACTGGCGCTGGGGCATCTTGGCGGCCATTCTGGTCAGTCTTCTCCAAGACCCCCTGCGCAAGTTGATTCCCGGAGCGCCGGCTTATCTGGTGATGGTGGCCATGCCGATTTGGTTGGCGACCGTCTTGTCGGCGGCCTATTCGCGGGAACTCCGCATCCAGCGCTTTCTGAACCAATTCCCGCGGCTCGGATTCTGGCTGCAGGTCTTTGCCGCCTATCTGCTGATTCCGGCGGCGATTTCCGCCACCTATGGCCGCAACAGTTGGCTGATCACGCTGCTGGGTGCCTTTGTGTACGGGATGATGTTCTTGATGATGGTCGCGGGTTGGCAATACGCCGCCCGCGGGTTTTCTCCGAAAAGGGTCCTGGTGTTCTATGCCGTCGTCTGTTCGCTGATGCTGATCGGCGGGCCTTTGGATTCCTGGGGCTATGGCGAGCAATATGCCGCGATCGGCACGAAAGCGCTGGGCCACGTATGGGTGACCCATCGCGTGGGATCCGCCGTGTACATGCTGGCCGGGTTGTTCCGAAGTCCCGACGTGATGGGCTGGCATGCGTCGCTGACGTTCATGGTGGCGGTCATTATGGCGCTCTGTTTCAAAGGTCCGGCGCGCTGGTTTTGGATTCTGGTGGCAGTATGGGGCCTGCCGAACATCTGGCTGTGCGGCCGGCGCAAAATGCTTTCCATGGTTCCCATTTTTGTCGGTTGCTACGTCCTCCTCGTGTTCCGGTTCAAAAAAATCCAGAAAATCCTTTCCGCTACCGGCACGGCCCTGCTGATCGGCGGGATCGGGTGGTACGTGATTGCCTCGCTGTTCCGCAGCGACGCCGTCGAGCGGTTTTATCTCACCACGATTGAACAGGCCGCGGACAGCGTGCAGACCCACGGGTACGATGCGGCGGTCGGCACGATTGGCCAAGCCGGCTTCTGGGGCTACGGCCTGGGCATGTCCCAGCAGGGAGTCCACAACATCCCGAACGTGGAAACGCCGCGTCTCTGGCAGGAGAGCGGTCCCAGCAAGATCGTCGCGGAGGTCGGCGTGCCGGGCAACGTTCTCTATCTGATCATGGGCGCGGTGATGTTCATCACGGCCTACCACGTGGTCCGTTTAGGCCAAGGGCGCGATTCTTTTTACCTGACGGCGGGCATCTTTTCGATCCTGGTGGCCAACGTGGCGTCCTCGGTGGTATCCGCCCAGATTTTCGGAGATCCGCTGGTCGCCTTCCTGCTGGCGTTCCTGACCGGATTGCTGCTGTCCGACGCGCGCCCCGGCTTGGCGCCGCCGGCGGGAACGGAGACCGCGCCATGAAGCGGCTGGTTTGGATCCGGACCGCGCCGCCGGACGCGCCCGGCAGCATGGCGGCCTACGCCGAGCTCGTGCGGCGCGCCGTCGCGCCGTTCGCGGATGGCTGGGAGTTCACCGTCTGCGACCTGTTCGATCCGCGCGGCGGCGGTTCCATGTGGCGACACCACCTGTGGCGCCTGCGGCATGCCCGCCGGATTCTGGCGTCGCATCCCGCTGATCTTTACCACTGGCTGGACGGTTCGATGGCGGCGTTCATGCCGCCGGCTTTGCGCAGCCGAAGCGTAGCGACAGTTCACGATCTGATCCCGCTGCTGCAATGGCGCGGCGAATTGCCCGGAAAACCCAGCTGGCCCGCGGGGTGGTTGATCCGCCGCGGCGTGGAGGCGTTGCGCGGGTGTGCTGCGCTTTGCGCCGATTCCGCCGCCACGCGGGACGATCTGACGCGGTTGGCAGGCATCGCGGAGCGCGTCGCGGTCGTGCCCGTACCGTTGCGGCCTCTGCCGCCGCCGCGGCCGGTCCCCGTGGCCGGCCTGCCGTCCAACGCCCGGTTCATTCTGCACGTGGGCCACAACGCGGCCTACAAGAACCGCGCCGGCGTCGTGGACGCTTTCGCCCGGCTGGGCGACGTGCCGGATCTGCATCTGGTGCTGGTCGGCCCGCCGCCGACTTCGGAGTTGCGCGCCCGGTCCGCCGCTCTCGCGAACGTGCATTTCGTCGGGCCGGTGGACGACGCGGCGTTGCACGATCTCTATCGCCGCGCGGCCTTGTTCCTGTTCCCAAGTCTCTACGAAGGCTATGGGATGCCCGTGCTGGAAGCCATGGCGGCGGGTTGCCCGGTCGTGTGTTCCACTGCGCCGGCCTTGGTCGAAGTGGCGGGGGAGGCGGTACTCTGCGCGCCGGCGGAGGATGCCGACGCGCTGGCCGGCCAATGCCGCCGGTTGTTGGCGGACGTGCGGTTGCGGCGCGAACAGATTGCGCGCGGCCTGGCCCGCGCCGCCGCTTTTGACGTTGCCACGATGGGGTGGTCCTTGCTGGAATGGTATAACAATGTGCTGGAGCGAATGAAAAATCATGGATGATCCGCCCATTTCCCGCATCCGGACCGATCGGGCCGCCTGCCCGAGCTCCCATTCGGCCGCCAACAAGCTGGCGCGGCTTGCGTGGCAACTGGCGTGGCTGCTGCTGTTCCGCCCATCGCCGTGGTTCTGGCATGCGCCGCGGCGCGCGCTGCTGCGGCTGTTCGGGGCCAAAGTCGGCAAAAAAGTCCAGATCATGCCGTCCGTACAAATCTGGGCGCCGTGGAATCTTGCATTGGGCGAATATTCAACCGTGAGCCACGGCGTGGATCTCTACGCCGTGGACCGCATCGAAATCGGCGCCCATGCCACCATCAGCCAGCGGGCGTTCCTCTGCACGGCCACGCACGAAATCGACCACCCGCACATGCCGTTGAAGACCGCGCCAATCCGGATCGGAGACGGCGTGTGGATCTGCGCTGAGGCCTATGTGCATCCCGGCGTCTTGGTCGGAGTCGATGCGGTCGTCGGCGTCCGGGCGGTGGCGCTCCACGACGTGCCGCCCGGGCAGGTGGTCGGCGGCAACCCCGCGCGCGGCCTCCGCGAACGAAAGGTCGGCCATGGCGGATAAACTGGATCTCACGGTGATCATCGCGGCCCGCAACGAAGCCGCCAACCTGGCCGCGTGCCTGGACAGCCTGTCGCCGGCGGCGCGTGTCGTCGTGGTGGATTCCCAAAGCCAAGACGGCACGGCGGACATCGCCTCGGCCCGCGGCGCCGAGGTCGTGCCCTTCCGCTGGAACGGCCGTTATCCCCGCAAGCGCCAGTGGGCGCTGGACCATCTGTCCATCGATACCGGCTGGGTGGCCCTGCTGGACGCCGACGAGTCGATCCCGCCGGCGCTGTGGGACGAAATCCGCGCCGTTCTGGAATCGCCCTCGGCCCTCCCGGCCTATCTGGTGAAGAAGCAATTCCACTTCATGGGCCGGTGCCTGCGGTTCGGCGGGTTCAGCCATTCCGCCGTCTTCCTCTTCCGGACGGGATCGGCCCGGTTCGAGAATCTTCTGCCCGATGTCGGCGAGAATCTCGACATGGAAGTCCACGAGCGGCTGATCGTCGACGGCGCGGTCGGCCATTTGAAGCATCCGCTGGAGCACCGCGATGCGAAGGGGCTGGCAGCCTATGTCGACCGCCACAACGCCTATTCGACCTGGGAGGCGGAAATCCGGTTCCGGTTCTTGACCACGGGCCGCTACGGCGAGGAGTCCATCCGGCCCGATTGGCGGGGGAACGCGCAGGAGCGCCGCCGGTTCCGGAAGCGGCTGGCACTCCGCCTGCCCGGAGAGGCCTGGGCCTGGTTCCTCTACCATTATCTGTTGCGCGGCGCGTTTCTGGAAGGGAAGCGGGGCCTTGTGGCTTCGCAGATCCGCCGGGCCTATATCGAGCAGGTCCGGGCGAAAGTGTACGAAAAAATCCGCGCCGCCCGACGGCCGATCCCGTGAACATCGTTCTCATCAACCAGTTTTTCCCGCCGGCGGCGGCTCCGACCGGCGTCTTGCTGGCCGATCTGGCCGCGGAACTGGTGCGGCGCGGCCATG
>RZYG01000424.1 GCA_009930415.1 Spartobacteria bacterium
ACGGAGGTGCTGTGCGCGCGGTGCGATGCCCATTTGGGCCACGTGTTCGACGACGGGCCGCGGCCGACGGGGCTGCGCTACTGCATCAATTCCGCCGCGTTGCGGTTCGAGCCGGAGGCCGCGCCGGCCAAGGAATGAAAACGGTTCCTCGCCAAACGAAAGCGTGGGCGGAGGGCTTTCCGCCGGTGGAGCCGCGGCGGGCGCGGGTGCTGATCCTGGGCACGCTGCCGAGCGCGGAATCGATCCGGCAAGGGCAGTATTATGCACATCCGCGCAACGCGTTCTGGCCGATCATGGGGGAATTGTTCGGCGCGGGGCGGGAGTGGCCCTACGGCCAGCGCCTGCGGAAGCTGGCGGCGCGCGGGGTGATGCTGTGGGACGTGCTGCAGGCCGCGCAGCGGCCGGGGAGCCTCGATGCGGCGATCCATCCGCGGCGGCTCGCGCCCAATGCCATCCCGGATTTGCTGGTGCGGCATCCGGAGCTGGAGGCGATCGTCTTCAACGGCGGCGCGGCGGAAGCGCTGTTCCGGCGGCACGTGGCGGCGGCGTGCGGGGCGCAACTGGCGGGGTTGACCCTCGCGCGGCTGCCGTCGACGAGCCCGGCCCACGCGGCGCGCACGTTCGCGCAGAAGCTGGCGGCGTGGCGGGCGGCGCTGGCGCCGTTCAGAACGCCCAGGCGAGGAACAGCGGGACGGTGACGAGCGCCCAGAGGTGGGTCAGCAACAGACCGCCGGCGATGAAATCGACGTCGCCGCCGTAGCGTTCGGAGAAAAGGACGCTGACCATGGCCGAGGGCATGACGGAGATGATATAGAGGATGCCGCGCGCGACCGGGTCCATGGGGAGCGCGCCGAGCAGGGGGATCATGACGAGGGGCACGGCGACGAGGCGGATGACGGAGACGAACCAGATGCGCCAGCCGAGCATGGTCTGGAATTTCAGCGTGGCGAACCGGCTGCCCGCGACGAGCATGGAGATCGCTATGGTGGCGGCGCCGAGGGTCTTGAGGCCGCCGCGGAACGTGTCGGCCGCCAAGGCCAGCCACGGCGGCGGCGCAGGCCAGGGTAGGAGATCGCGCGCGGCGACGAGGGCGAGGCTGGCCAGCAGCGTGACGAACGGCGGGCTGAACAGGGACTTGAGCCGGTCGCGCTTGCGCTCGGCGCGGGAGAACAGCATGACGCCGAGCGACCAGAGCAGGAGCTCGTAGCCGACGGAGGAAAACACGAGCAGGGCCACGCCGGAATCGCCGTAGCGG
>RZYG01000425.1 GCA_009930415.1 Spartobacteria bacterium
GCGTTTCCGGCTCACCACCCAGGTCGGGCCGCTCAGCGAATATGGGCTCGCACCCGACGGCGAGGTCGAGGATTACCAGATGACGATCGCGCAGGAGGAAGAAGAGGAGCTGGACTTCGGCGATGCCAACGACGCGCCGCTGGTCGTCGGCTATCCGACCCTGCTGGTCAACAACGGCGCGCGCCACGTCATCGTGCCGGGCGTCTTCCTTGGCGCGACTGTCGATGCGGAGCCCGACGGCCAGCCCGACGGAACCGCCACGGGCGACGACAACAATCCGCCGGCTGGCCTCGACGACGAAGACGGCGTGACGATCCCGTCGCCGCTGGTGGCGGGCTCCAGCGTGTCCGTCTCGGTCGTCGCCTCTTTCCCCGGCTACTTGAACGCCTGGATCGACTGGAATGGCAACGGCACTTGGCTCGATCCCGGGGAGCAGGTGCACTTGAACTTCCCGTTGAATCCAGGGCCCAACTTGGTGCCGCTGTCCGTGCCAACGCCGCCCGCCATCGTCTCGGGCGGGCCCCAGTCCCGGTGGCGGTTTACCAGCTATCCGCCGGTGACGCCTTCGTTCGCCGGCGCGGAAACGGATGGCGAAGTCGAAGATTACGAAGTGACGTTGCAGGTGCTCGACTTCGGCGACGCGCCGGATCCGTCCTATCCGACCTTGCTGGCCAACGACGGCGCGCGGCACTTGATCCCGGCCGCGCCGACCGTTTATCTGGGCGCGACGGCGCCCGATTTCGATCCCGACGGCCAGCCGACGGCGGCGGCCGACGGCGACGACGCGAACGGCGTGGACGACGAGGACGGCGTGTTCGTCGGGGCCGGCCAAGCGCTGGTCCGCGGGGATCCGTCCGCCCTGCTGGGCGTCATCGCGCCCATTTCGGGCTTTCTCAATGCCTGGCTGGATTTCAACGGCGACGGCGATTGGGCCGACGCCGCCGAGCAAATCGCTTTGGACGTCTCTTTGGCGGCAGGTGTGAGTCCGTTGCCGTTCGCGATTCCCGCCGATGCGCAGGTGGGGCCGGTCGTCGGCCGGTTCCGCTTCGATAGCTCCGGCGGACTTTCCTATACGGGGCTGGCCGCTGATGGCGAAGTCGAAGACCACGAATTCACGATCTATCAGCACGCCCCCGACACCAATACGTTCTGGATCACCAACGTCGCGCACACGGCGACGAACGAGATCACGATCGAGTGGATGGGCGACACCAACGCGATCTACGAAACGCAGTACATCCTCGATCTGCCGA
>RZYG01000159.1 GCA_009930415.1 Spartobacteria bacterium
TGGAAATGCTGGCCTTCGTGGCATGCGGCTCCTGCCGCGTGCGGCTGGAAAAATCCGCGCGGGGCGGGAGCCCCACGCTACAAGGGCCAATGCGGACGACACCCAATCGCAGATGCGCCCGGGCCGGGACGGCGCCGCCTGCGCCCATTGACGAACCGCCTGTTATCAAGTACTTTTACGAGTACCTATAGGAGTACTTTTATGAGCAGCATCGCGGCAGGCGAAATCAAACGGCGCGGGATGGGCGTTCTCGATCCGCTCTTGAAAAAACACGGCGAAGCCACGGTGACCATCCGCGGAAAAGAGCGCTACGTCGTACTGACCCGGGAGGCCTATGCCCGCCTCCGGGAAGCCGAATTGGGCCAAGCGGTTCGCGAAGCCCGGGCCGATTACCGGGCTGGGCGCATTGCGGACCGTTCCATTGCATCGCACCTGAAGCGGCTCGATCATGAGCTATGAGCTGGTCTTCACGGACAGCTACACCCGCCGCGCAGTCCGATTCCTGAGACGGCATCCGGAGTTGCGGGCCCAATATCAAAAGACTCTCGAGCTGTTGGAACTCAACCCCTTCCACCCGGCCTTGCGCCTGCACAAGCTGAAAGGTTCGCTCGGGAACTTGCACGCCGTTTCGATCAACTTCGCCTACCGCATTGCGATCCTGTTCCTGGTCGAAGGAAAATCCATTTTACCCGTGGACGTCGGATCCCACGACGACGTCTATTCCCGATAATCTTCGCCCCCCCCCGCCCCGCGCGGGCCTTTCCGCTACTGCCACACCCCGGCGCACGTTTTGCCGCAGACCCGGCAGCGGCCGTCCGGATCCATCTTCACGAGCCGGGAGCGAAAGCCTTCCCGGTCGATGAGCCGCGCGCCGCAATCCGGACAGAAGGTGGCCGTGGCGTCTTCCTCGCCGCGGACGTTGCCCACGTAGACGTGGCGCAGGCCGTTTTCTTTCGCCAATTCCCGCGCCCGCCGCAGGGTCGCCGGCGGCGTCGCGGGCCGCTCCCGCAGCTCGCCGTCGGGATGGAACGCGCTGAAGTGCAGCGGCGTATCCTCCCCCAGATGCTCCGCCACCCAGGCCGTCAGTTCGTCGGTTTCCGCTTCGGAATCGTTCAGCCCCGGGATCAGCAGCGTGGTCACCTCCAGCCAGCAGTCCGTCTCGGTGCGGATGGCTTCCAGCGTTTCGAGCACGGGCGCGAGGCGCGCGCCGCACTGTTGGACGTAGAACTCGTCGCGGAACGATTTCAGGTCCACGTTGGCCGCGTCCATCTTGCGGAAGAAATCCAGGCGGGAATCCGGCGTGAAATAGCCCGACGTCACCGCCGCCATGCGCAGCCCCCTGGCGTGGCAGGCATCGGCGATCTCCATGGCGTACTCGGCCCAGACCGCCGGCTCGTTGTAGGTCGCCGCCACCGCCGGCAGGCCCCGTTCCGCCGCCAGGTGCGCCACCTGCTCGGGCGAAATCTCCTCGCCGGCCGCGGCGACGTCCCCTTCCGGATGGCTCAGCGACCAGTTCTGGCAGAACCGGCACGCCAGATTGCACCCCAGCGTGCCCAGCGACAGGATGTCCGTCCCCGGCAAAAAATGGTTCAGCGGTTTTTTCTCGATGGGGTCCACCTGCATGGCCACCGGCCGGCCCCAGGTCGCGGCATGGAGCGTGCCGCCGCGATTGACGCGCCCGCGGCACAGGCCGCCCCCGCCGTCCGGGATGCGGCAGCGGTGCGGACACAGATCGCAGCGCACCGCGCCGCCGTCCAGCGGCTTCCAGTAGCGCGCGGTTTTCACGGCGCGGCGTTCTTCTTCGCCAGCGCCTTTTCCAGCGCTTGCCAGACCAACCGCGCGCAATGGAGCCGCGCCGGAAACTTCTCGATGCCGTTGAACGCCTGGAAATCGCCCCACGCTTCCTCGAAACCCGTCTGGCCGAGGCGCGCCGCGAACGCGACGGCCGTCGCCGCGATCTCCGCCGGCGTCTTTCCCTCCAGCCGCCGGGCGGCCATCGAGGCCGCCGCGACGCTGACCGCGCAGCCGTGGATTTCGTACGTCAGCCGTTCCAGGCCGCCGCCCGGCGACCAGGCGAGCTTCACGCGGATTTCGTCGCCGCAACCGGAATTGAGCGCCTCGGCGTCCTCGCTGCCGCGCGGGACCGCGCCCGCGCCGTAGGGATTTTTCGCGTGGGCCAGCAGCGCCGCCTGGTAGACGTCGTTCACGTGAACAGCTCCTGCGCGGCCTGCACGCCTTCCACCAGCCGGCGGATTTCGTCGGCGTCGTTGTACGGCGCGAAACTGGCCCGCACGGCCGATTCGATGCCCAGCCGCCGCAGCAGCGGCTGCGCGCACATGTGGCCGGCGCGCACCGCCAAGCCCCGGCCATCCAGCACCTGCGCCACGTCGTGCGCATGCACGCCCGCCACGCTGAAGCTGACGAGCGACGTCCGGCCTTCCGCCGGGCCCCAGACCCGCACGCCGGACCGTTCCGCCAGCCGCGCGGCGGCTTCCCGCGCCAAGGCCGCCACGTAGGCATGCGCGCCGGCCGGCAATCCCCGCACCCATTCGATGGCGGCCGCCAGCCCCACCGCGCCGGCCACGTTCGGCGTGCCGGCCTCGAACCGGTACGGCGGCTCCGCCCAGGTCGATTTCAGATCGTCCACCCGCGCGATCATCTCGCCGCCGTAGATCATCGGCTGGGTCTGCGCCAGCAGTTCGCGCCGGCCCCACAGCGCGCCGATGCCCAGCGGGCCATACGTCTTGTGGCCGGAGAACGCGAAGAAATCGCAATCCAGCGCCGCGACGTCCGCCCGCAGATGCGCCACGCCCTGCGCGCCGTCCACCAGCACCCGCGCGCCGGCCGCGTGGGCCAGATCGCAGATCGCGCGCACGTCGTTCTCCGCGCCGAGCACGTTGGACACCCAGGCCACGGCCACCCATTTCGCCCGCCGCGCGGCCAGTCCTCGGCGGAAGGCGTCCAGGTCCAGGCGCCCGGACGGCGCCAGCGGAATGACTTTCAGCCGGGCGCCCACGCCTTGGATCGCCTGCTGCCACGGCACCCAGTTGCTGTGATGCTCCGCGGCGGAAATCCAGACTTCGTCGCCCGGACCGATTTCCCACCGCGCGAAGCCGCTGACCGCCAGATTGATGGCGGCGGTCGTGCCGGAGGTGAAGACGATTTCCTCCGGCGCGGCCGCGCCGATGAAGCGCGCGACCGTCGCCCGCGCCCCCTCGTAGGCCGCCGTCGCTTCCGCGCCCAGCCGATGCACGCTCCGGCGCACGTTGGCGTTGTGCTGGCGGTAGAACTGGTCCATCGCCTTCAGCACGACTTCCGGCCGCTGCGTCGTCGCCGCGTTGTCCAGCCAGGCGATGCCCCGGTTCAGGATGGCGAACTGGCGCCGGATCGCGCCGGCGTCGAACCCGTCCGCTTTCCGCTCCGCTTCCGGCTGTCCGCTCATTACACTTTGCCCTCGGGCATCATCCTGCTACAGTTTCCGGTCATGCGCAAGAACATCGGGTGGCAAGAAAAAACCGACGAGGCCAAGTACCAGATCCGCGTGATCTTCGACGGCGGCGACCGCCTGCTCTGGCGCCGGATCACCAAGGCCATGGAGCGCTGGGAGCCCTTCGAGCCGACGCCCGAACACTGGCAGATCCTGCTCGCAAAAACCAAGGCCCGCTACGTCCGCCGCCAAGCCCCCTACAAGGACTTGCAGCTCATCGAGCGCCTCGCCGCCGCGAATCCCGTTCCGCCCGAGCCGTGAGCCAGATCGCCGCCATCGCGCTGCTCGCCCTCCGCCACGTCTTCCGTTCGCGGGTCGTGCTGGTTCTCGCCGCCCTGCTGGCCGCCGCCGCGTTCCTCCTGCCGCTGGGCCTGCGCAGCGACGGCACGCCCGAGGGGCTCATCCGCATCCATCTCGTCTACGTCCTGGGGCTGGCGTCCTTCCTGCTGACCCTCGCCACGCTCTGGTCCGGCTGCGCGGCCATCGCGCAGGAAGCCGACGAGAAGACGCTCCAGCTCCTGCTCGTCAAACCCGTGTCCCGCCTGCGCATCTGGCTGGGCAAGTGGCTCGCCCTGCTGCTCCTGAACGCCGGGCTCCTCGCGCTCGTCGGCGCCGCCGCCGCCGCGACCCTGCACGTCCAGCTGCGCCGCGGCGGTTTCGCGCCCGAAGCCCTCGCCGCCGCCCGCCAGACCACGCTGGCCGCGCTCGAAACCCTGCGCGCGCCGCTGCCCGACGTCGCAGCCGACGTCCGCGCCGAAATCGAACGGCTCCGCGCGGCCGATCGCCTGCCCGACGCGCCGGAAGCCGCCCTTCTTCCCTCCATCCGCCGCACCGTCCTGGCCCGCCGCTACGCCGTCGCCCCCGGCGCATCCCGCCGCTGGACCTTCGACCTGCCCGCCGGCCCCGCCGCGGCCGGCCCGCTCCTCGTGCAATTCCGCTGCGACTCCTCCGTGCTCGGCGCCGCCGATTTCGATTCCGTCCTCGACCTCCAGGTCGGCGAATGGCGCGCCACCCGCTCCGTCCGCGCCATGCCCGGGAATCCGCAGACCGTGGTCTTCCCCGACGTCCCCGCCGGCGCCGCGCAAGCCGCGGTCGAATTCCGCAACCGCGGCACCCACGGCGCCACGCTCTTCTTCGATCCCGCCGACGGCCTCGTCCTGCGCCGGCCCGCCGGCACCTTCGCCGGCAACTACCTCCGGGCGCTCGCGCAGCTCTACCTGCGCCTGGCCCTGTTCGCCGCCATCGGCGTCGCCCTCGGCACGCTGTTCTCCATGCCCGTCGCCACCTTCCTGACCTTGGTGCTCATCCTCGTCCTGCAGCTCTCCGGCTTCATCTCCGCCGCCGCGCAAGTGGACCGCGCCACGTTCGTCGCAAACGTCGCGCCGTTCGGGCATGGCGGGCACGTCCACGGCGACGCCGCCCCGCCGGCGCCCTCCCAGTTGGCGCGCGCCGCGGCCGCCGGCCTGTTCTACGCCTACCGCGCCACCTACCTGACCCTCCGGCCGCTGCTCGAAGACCGCACCCTCGACGACCTCGCCACCGGCACGTGGCTGCCGCCCCGCGCCTTGGCGCGGAACGCCGTCCAGCAGGGCCTCCTCCTGCCCCTGCTCCTCGGCCTGCTCTCCGCCGCCGTCCTCAGAACCCGCGAATGGGCCCTGCCCACCCCGTCATGAAACTTTTTACGTACGACGTAAATTTCCCTGAAAGTTTTTACGTTCCACGTAAAACCCGTTCCAAAGTTTTTACGTTCCACGTAAAAACCGCTGAAAGTTTTTACGTTCCACGTAAAAATCCGCAGGCCGCGGCATGAGCGCGCTGGCGGCCCATTTCCTCGTCGGCCCCACCGGCTCCGGCAAAAGCGCCGTGGCGCAACATCTGGCGCTCAAATCCCGTCCGCCGCGGCCGGTGCTGGCCGCCGATTCGATGACGATCTACCGCGGGATGGACGTCGGCACCGCCAAGCCCGACGCCGCCGACCGCGCGGCCGTGCCGTCGTTCGGCTTCGATCTGGTCGATCCCGACCGGCCGTTTTCCGTCGGCGACTGGCTGGCGGCGGTCCGCGCCGCGGCGCCGGCGATCGCCGCCTGCGGCGCGCCGCCCATCGTGGTCGGCGGCACGGGGCTCTACGTCAAGTGCCTGACCGAGGGACTCGACGGAGCGCCGACCGATCCCGTCCACCGCGCCGCCGCCGAAGCGCTCCTGAACGCCGAAGGCCTCGAAGCGCTGCAAGCCGCCGCGCGCGCGCTGAATCCGGCGGAATTCGCCAAGCTGCGCGATCCGGAGAATCCGCGGCGCGTCGTCCGCGCCTACGAGCTGCTGGCGGCCGGCCAGCCCCTGCCCGTCGCCGCCGAGCGTCCGAAACCCAAGCTGGCCGGCCTGGCCCTGCCGCCCGACGAGCTGCGCGCGCGCATCGCCCGCCGCGCCCGCCAGATGTTCGCCTACGGCCTCGTCGAGGAAGTCCGCGCCCTGCGCGCGAAATACCCCGCGCTCTCCGACACCGCCCGCCATGCCATCGGCTACGAGGAAGCGGGCCTGGTCCTCGACGGCCGGATCCCGGAGGAAGAAGCCATCCGCCGGACCGCCCTCCGCACCGGCCAGTACGCCAAGCGGCAGATGACCTGGTTCCGGCACCAGGCCGACGTCGTCTGGATCGACGTCGGCCCGCGCGACGACGTCGAGCGCCTCTCCGGCAA
>RZYG01000426.1 GCA_009930415.1 Spartobacteria bacterium
GGCAGGCCGCCGACGTGGTCGTAGTGACCGTGGCTCAGCGCGATGGCTTCCACGGCGCCGAGATCGAGGCCGAGGGCCTGCGCGTTTTCGGCCAGCACCAATCCCTGACCCACGTCGAAGAGCGCGCGCCGGGCCCCGACTTCGATGTAATAGCTGAGTCCGTGCTCGCCGCGCGCCGCGCGAGCGCTCGCGCAGTTGTCGGACAGGACGACGACGCGGAAGGAATTCATGGCGTCTCCTTCACCAAATTCATCCAGTTGTTCCAGACGGCGCGGATTTCGCCGGCGAGGGTGGCCGCAGAACCCGTTTCGGACAGAACAGCCCGGCTCGGCAGGGATGCCTCGCCCCACCCCGATCTGGATCCATCTGTCTTGGGTAGGGCGAACCCTCCGGGTGAGCCGCCGTCCGCTTCGATTATGGTAAGTCCCTGCCGCTGGGCGCGGGTGGCGGCCTTGTCGTAGCGCACGCGCCCGACGGGCGTCGCGCCGGCGGCGCGCGCCGCGGCCTCGATGCCGTCGGCTTGCTCGGGATTCAGGTCCCACTTGTTGATGCAGACCGCCGTGGCAATCTTGAAATGGCCGGCCAGCTCCAGCACGCGGGCCAGGTCGTGCGCGCCGGAAACGGTCGGTTCCGTCACGATCAGGACGCCGGCGGCGTTGGTCAGCGCGGCGATGACGGGGCAGCCGGTGCCGGGCGGTCCGTCCACGATCACGAGCTCGCGGTTTTCCCGTTCGGCCAGCGCGCGCGCCTGTTCGCGCACGAGGCTGACCAGTTTGCCGGAGTTTTCCGCGCCGGGATGCAGGCGGGCATGGACCATCGGGCCGAAGCGGGTGCCGGAGACGAACCACTCGCCGCAAACCTGTTCGGGGAAATCGATGGCGCGGACGGGGCAGTTCCAGACGCAGACCCCGCAGCCTTCGCAGGAACCGGGATCGACGGTGAACACGCGGCCGCCGTCGCCGGGCCGGGTCGAGGGGGCGATGGCGTCGAAACGGCACAAGGCCGCGCAGCGGCCGCAGCCGACGCAGTCGTCGGCCCGGATGCGCGCGGCGTGGCCGCTGCGGAATCCCTCGCGTTGCCGAACGGCGGGGGCGAGGAGCAAATGCAGATCGGCGGCGTCCACGTCGCAATCGGCGAACGCGGCGTTGGGGGCCAGCGCGGCGAACGACGCCGTCAGGCTGGTCTTGCCGGTGCCGCCCTTGCCGCTGATGACGACCAGTTCTTTCACAGGCGCTCCTCGATGCGGGCC
>RZYG01000427.1 GCA_009930415.1 Spartobacteria bacterium
CCCAAGGAACGCCTGGAAGTCTTCTGCGGCGGCCGCATCCTGCACCTGGACAATTTCAAGACCCTGAAAGGCTACGGCTTCCCGAAAAAGGGCTTCAAGGACATGCGCCTGTGGCGCCAGGACAAGGGGCAGGGCGTCCAGATGGGCGCCTTCTTCCAGGCCATCCGCCAGGGCGGCACGCCGCCCATTGGGCGGGACGAACTGTTCGAGGTGAGCAGGGTGACGCTGGAACTGGCGGGAAGGCTTGCCAAGGGGTGCTAATGTATCTATTATGTAGATACATTCTGCAGGGAGGTCCATATGGAAACAAAAACCGTCAAATGGGGCAACAGCCTGGCGTTCAGGATACCGAAATCCATCGTCAAGGATTGCGGGTTGTCCGAGAACACGCTTGTCGATGTCTCCGTCAGAGGGGGCGAGATTGTCATCAGGCCGGTTCGGAAATACGATCTGGCCGAGCTGCTGGCCGGCATCACGCCTGAGAACGTGCACGGTGAAATCGGCATGGACGCGCCTGTGGGCAAGGAGCTGTTGTGACATACGTGCCCGATCGCGGGCATGTCGTCTGGCTGCAGTTCAACCCCCAGGCTGGGCACGAGCAGGCCGGCCATCGTCCGGCTCTGGTGGTTTCGCCGGCGGCGTACAACGGACGGACCGGGCTGGCGCTGTGCTGTCCGGTCACCAGCCAGGTCAAGGGTTACCCCTTCGAGGTGCGTCTGGGCGACAACCCCGTCGTGACCGGGGTCGTCCTCGCGGACCAGGTCAAAAATCTCGACTGGCGTGCCAGGGGCGTGCGTTTCGCCGCCGCGGCGGACAGCGCCGTGGTCGAAGAGGTGGTTGCCAAGCTTGCAGCCCTGCTGCGCATTGAGTGACCCCCGCATGAAGCTCCTTTCCGTTCTGAGCCGCCAGATGCGCCTCCTGCGCACCATCTCCCACCTGAAGCCTCGCCAGATAGCCTACCAACTCATCCGCAGGCTGGGGCCCAAGCGGCGTTTATCGGTTCCGGCCGGCGTCACGCCGAGTTTGGGGCTGCGCCTTGCGCCGACGTTGCCGCGCCACTGCGGCGGCGAGGCATGGGCCCTGACCTTCATCGGCGTGCGCAAGACCTTCGATCCCTCCCGTTTCGATTGGGCCAGCATGGATCTGGACAAGCTCTGGCGCTACAATCTGCACTATTTCGATTATCTGCATGAGCCGGGGCGCAACAACGGGCCGGAGCTGATCGAGAGCTGGATCGCGGC
>RZYG01000160.1 GCA_009930415.1 Spartobacteria bacterium
TTCCGCCAGCAGGTCCCGCCGAATCAATCGCACGCCTTCGGGCGTCGTCGATTCGGCCGGCAGATAGGGGTCGATGCCGCTGCACTCCAGCCCGGAGATTTGCAAAATGCGCAGCAGGTTGCCGGCGCCGCAGCCGACGTCCAGCACCCGGTTGCCCAAGCGCAGGCCGGTTGTTCCAAGCCAATAGGCGTAATACGGCGGCTTCAGGCGGTTCAGCGCCCGGCCGAAAACGCCGCCGCCGCCCAGCAGGCCGGCGGTGCGCGTCCGATACAGCCATTGACGCCAGCGGGGGATGGCCCGGGCATGGAAGGAGTAGTAGTCCTTCGCGTAGTAGGAGCTCAGATCGGTCGGCGGCGCGATCAGATGCAGGTGGCCGCAGGCCGCGCACTGCACGTAGTCGAAGGATTCCAGCGTCCCGTCCATCTTTTCCCGGGCCGCGAGGATCCGGTTGCCGGCGGCGTTGCCGCAGACGAGACAGGCGGGGGGCGTGGCGGGGATGTCAGCGGTGGCAGGCATAGGCGTGGATACTGCGCAGGAATTCCGACGTTTTCCAAGTCCAGGATCGGTGCGGGCCCGGCGCGGCAAACGGGCCGAAGACGCTGCGGGCGCCCCCGGGCCAGTATACGCCGCGCAGGCGGTTGGCCACGTTTTCCCCGTGGATGACCTGGCACCACGTCGGGCGGCCCCAGGCGAACACCACGGGGGCGACGTCGGCCACGTAGCGGTGGTCCGCGCCCAGCACGGTGCGGTCGGTCTCGGGCGCCGACACGTAGCTGGCGAACGGATTGTAGCGGTAGCGCTGGAGGTAGAAATCCCCGTCGCGCTCGCAGCAGCCGATCGGGAAGCTGATGAAGAACCCACGCCGCAAGTCCTGGCGCGGCGCGTGGCGCTCCGCCAGCCCGCGGATCTGCGCGATCAGGCGCGGATGGATGGCGTCGTCGTTGTCCAGCCGCGTGGTGATGCGCAGGCGGCCGGGCGTTTCGCGCCGCCGGATTTCCGGCAGGACGGCGCCTTCCTCGAACCGGTCGCAATAGACGGGCCGGAGAAACGGATGGGCGGCGGCCAGCGCGGCCAGGCGGTCGCGGAAGGCGGCGGGCGTGGCTTCGTCCAGGAAGACCAGCCACTGGAAGTCCGGTTCGGTCTGGCGGGCGACGGAGGCGAGGCAGACGCGTTCGAACAGCTCGAACCGGCGCGCCAGCCAGCCCGGATCGAGCCCCGCGCGGACGGCTTGCCGCCCCGGCGGCAGATCGAATCGCAGCGGCACGTTGAAGCGGGTCAGGATGAAATGCCCGAAAGAATTCACGCGGCTCGCATCATGCCAGCGCCGGCATGGCCGGGCAAGCGATTTGGACGTTCGGATTCCGCCGTTGCGGAAAACCGGAAGCATGCGTTGCGCGAAAATGGATGGTCATGGCCTGCCGGGGTTCCTATATTGGGCTCATGAGACATCTCCGCATATCTCCCGGCGGGCGCCTGGCCAATCAAATGATCCAATTCATGATTGCCAAAAAACTCCAGAAGCTGGTGCCGGGTTTGGTCATCCACGGCTACGACCTGCCGCGGTGGCGCTTGTCGGCGCCCTCTCCGGCGCACCTGCGCGTGGCCGGCCCCGAATTGACCGGCAACTTGTTCGACGTGCGCCATGTCGCCGGGCTGATGAACGCCGGCTGGATCGACGGTGCGCACTTGACCGGTTTCAGTCTCAACATGTCCAACTTCGGCAGCCGCGAAGAATGTTCGGAGTTGTTCCAGCCGCCCAGCGAAAGCCCGCCGGGTTTCGGAAAAGATGAACTGGTGATCCACGTGCGCGGGGAGGACATCCTGACGGGAGGGCATCCGGACTATGGCCCGTTGCCCATCCAGTTCTATGTCCGCATCGTCGCGCAAACGGGCTTGCGTCCCGTCTTCCTGGGGCAAATCCAGGAGGGCCGCTATCTGGATGAAATCCGCCGGGCTTTTCCCGATGCCCAGATCCTTCCGGCGCGCGACGTGCTGGCCGATTTTCAAACCATGCGGAATTCGAAAAACATCGTCCTGGGCCTCAGTTCGTTCTCCTGGCTGGCCGCTTGGTTTTCCGATGCGGACCGGATCCATTTGCCCGTTTTCGGATTCCTGAATCCGCGGCAACGGCCCGACATCCATTGCCTGCCCGTGGACGATTCGCGCTATTCGTTTTATTTGCTGCCGGTTCGCAAATGGAATGCCGGTCCGGACGATCAGGCGGCGCTGTACGACCAACGCCTGCCGATCGAACCGATCGCCGCCGGGGAGGCGGGCCGGCTGCTGCGGCGCGGGGCATGGCGCATTGCGCCGAAACGCCTGGCCAAGCGCGTTCTGTTGACGGCGCAATGTGCCCGAGCCAAGTGGGCGGTGGGCGCGCCGGGCCGAACGGGCCCGACGGGGGCCCCTTAAGCGGTTTGCGAACGCGGTGTGATCCGGATGCTGTCGTCTTGAACCGCGATGTCGACGGCGGGGTTTTTCGAGCGAATGAACCGACAGAGTTCTTCCATGCTCGGATAACCGGGATCCGTTCCGAACAGCCGGGCGTCGTCGATGACGACCACGTGCCGGTTCGACGTGTCGGCGAAAACGTGTCCGAGCTCTTCGAATATGGGGGTGGCCTTGTCGCCTTTGGCGGTAACCCCGGCAGAATAGTGGCCGTCCAGCCAGAACAAGGTGGGCCGATCCAGGCGCGGCATCAGATCCGCCAACTTTTCTCCGCTGTCGCCTTGGATCAATTCGATATTCCGCGAGCCTCGGAACCGGTCTTGGGCTTCTGCGTGGAGCGCCGGGCTCAATTCGATGGAGTAGATGCGATCGAAATCGTTCCGCAAGGCGTGGACCGTGTCGCCGCGATAGGTTCCGGTTTCGACGAGCACCCGCAACCCGTATTTCTGCGAATAGGCCAATAGATTCAATTGTTTGGCCGCGGGTGGCGGGGGGAGCGGCCGGCCGTTTTCCCGCCATTCGGCCAATCGACGTTGTTCGCGCTTGCGCAGGATCCAGTTTCGCAGGGGGTGATAGGCCCGTACGTTCTTGAGTGCGCGCTCCAGCAATCTGTTCATTGTCGCCTCCGCGGCCAGCCGTTGATTCCGGCTTGGGGCGGGGAACCGACGGGCTCAGGCATGCTCATGCTTTGGTCATTTCAAATATGCCGCAACCGAAGTGGCAACCGAAATCGGCCTGAACTCCGTCGTCCGCCAAGGGCACGTTGTCGTGGAGATCGCCGGCATCGTCCACGTACGAAAAACGGTCGATCCGGAAGCGGTCCCGAAAACACTCCAGCAGGTAGGCAACGGCAAAAACCCGATGCGCATTGAACTCGATGCGCTGGGGGCCGATGGGTACGGACAGATAGAGCTTGCCGCCGGCTTGCAGCATGCCGTGCAGATTGTCCAGCCCCAGGAGATGGCCCGAGAAATTCACCGGATCTCCGTATCGCCCCAGGCCAAAGTGCTCCAGCGCGTGGAGGCAGGACAGCGAGTCGCAATAGTCGCGCAACTCGTTTTTAAGCGGAACCATGAAATCGCCCTGCGCAAAATGGATGTTCGGCGTCGTGCTGGCCAGCGGGCGCACGTCGAACACTTCGATGGCGCGGAAGCAGGCCACGTGCGCAACGAAACCGTCGACGCGGGAACCGACGTCGACATGATGCTTCGGTTGGTTGAGGAAAATCCGCCTGGCGACCAAAAGATCCTGATGGAAATAATGGCCTTTGGCCGTGCCGCTGTTGGCGGATCCGTCTCCCAGGCATGGGAAAAGCCGGCTCAGGGGAAAACCGTCCGGGGCGGATTTGCTTTGGTCTTTGAGGGTGCGGAGATCCCGAAAGTAACGCGGAAATTTGCGAATGGCCAATATCGCCATGCGGGGATCGATTCCAAACAACAGCAGCGCGCTATAGAATTTCCGCCGGAATTTCATGTCCATGCCTGTACGACGGGTGCCGGAACGGTTCCCTCAGCCGGCGGGTTGATCCTTGGTTTCGACAGCCATACTTGCTCCATTCAAACATCCGCGTTGGCCGGCCACGGTGCCACTGGGGTGCGCACCAAGCGAGGACGGCCTTTTTCCAGCCGCGGTTCTTTATAATGAAATTGATATTTCGTTGCCAGCGATATATTTTCTCGACCGGAGGCTGGCCGATGATCGATCTCAAATCCAAGCGCATCGTGGTGACCGGCGGCGCCGGGTTTCTCGGCGGCTTCGTCGTCGCCGCGCTGAAGGCCCGCGGCTGCACGGACGTCTTCGTGCCCCTCCAGGCGGACTACGACCTCGTCGAGCCCGCGCACGTGAAGCGCCTGTACGACGACTTCCGCCCCGATCTCGTCATCCACCTGGCCGCGGTCGTCGGCGGCATCGGCGCCAACCGCGAGCATCCCGGCGAGTTCTACTTCAAGAACATGGCGATGGGCCTGTTCCTGCTCGAGGAGGCGCGGCGGCGCCGGATCGAGAAGTTCGTCGCGCTGGGCACGATCTGCGCCTATCCGAAGTTCACGCCGGTGCCGTTCCGCGAGGAAGACCTCTGGAACGGCTATCCCGAGGAAACCAACGCGCCCTACGGCCTGGCCAAGAAGATGATGCTCGTGCAGAGCCAGGCCTACCGCCAGGAATACGGCTTCAACTCCATCTTCCTGCTGCCGGTGAACCTCTACGGCCCGCGCGACAACTTCAACCCGGCGTCCTCCCACGTCATTCCCGCGCTGATCCGGAAGTGCGTGGAGGCCCGCGACGCCGGCGCGCCCGAGATCGTCGTGTGGGGCACCGGCAACGCCTCGCGCGAATTCCTCTACGTGGCCGACGCCGCCGAGGCCATCGTGCTGGCCGCCGAGCGCTACGACGGGGCCGAACCCGTCAACGTCGGCGCCGGGTTCGAGATCCAGATCAAGGATCTGGTGCCCCTGATCGCGAAACTGGCCGGCTTCCAGGGCCGGATCGTCTGGGACGCCACGAAGCCCGACGGCCAGCCCCGGCGCATGCTCGACACGACCCGCGCCGAGCGGCTCTTCGGCTTCAAGGCCACGACCGGCTTCGCGGAAGGCCTGCGCGCCACCGTCGCCTGGTACGAACAAAACCGCTGAGCCGGGCGGGTTTACGTGCGACGTAAAAACTTTCGCGCGGTTTTACGTGCGACGTAAAAAGATTGAGCGCAAGGCGGAGAACTTGTCAGGCCCGGATGCGCAGAAAACGACATGAGATGAAAGCATACGAATCCTATTTTTATTCCAATCGCTACGAATGGACCGCGCAGGCGGCCGGCCGGATCCTGGATCTGGTTTTGCCGCGTATCCCGCCGGTGCGGTCCGCGTTGGACGTCGGGTGCGGCGTCGGCGCATGGTTGTCCGTCCTGGGGGAAAAAGGCGTGGCGGACGTCCACGGCGTCGATGGCGCCTGGGTCGACGATAAGCTGCTGAAAATTCCCGCGGAAAAATTCCGGCGGGTCGATTTGTCCGGTCCGTTGAATCTGGAGCGGAAGTTCGATCTGGCGATTTCCCTGGAAGTGGCCGAGCATCTGGTGCCGGAACGCGCGGAGGGGTTTGTCGCGGAGTTGACCGGCGCGGCCGACTTCGTCCTGTTTTCCGCGGCGATTCCGTTCCAGGGCGGCTATGGCCACGTCAACGAGCAGTGGCAGTCCTATTGGGCCGACCGGTTCGCGCGCCGCGGCTTCGTCGTGCGGGATTGGGTCCGGCCGCGCCTGTGGACGGATGCGGCGATCCCGGTTTGGTATCGGGAGAACCTCTTGCTGTTCGTGGCCGAACGCCGGGTGCCGGAACTGGTCTCGGCGCCGGATGGGCTGCCGGACGCGGCTTTGCCGCTGGACCTGGTCCATCCCGAAGCCTACCTGTCCAAGGTTGATCCGGACTCCTGGCAGCTGGGATTGGCCGTGTTCCGGCGCGCGCTGAAAAAGCGGTGGGGAACATAGCGATGGGGCGGCGGTGGGAACCGCGCCAAAGCAACTCAAACCCCAGAATGGTCTTGACCATTCCATGGTTTTGCATATTTTAGTCGGCATGCACTACCGTCCGCGAATTTACGGGGACTTGATTGAGCGCCATGTTGCAGAGCATCGGCAGATGGCTTTTATCGCCGGAGCCCGCCAAGTC
>RZYG01000161.1 GCA_009930415.1 Spartobacteria bacterium
TCGAAAGCCTCGTCTTCGGTCAGGTCCTTGCGGGCGATGAGTTTTTTGAGCAGGGCGGAGATGGGGACGTTCATGGCGGGCCTTTCAAGAGAATTGGGGAAGAATATTCAATATCCAATATTCAATGTCCAATGTTCAAGTGAACTGACCTCTGACCTCTGCGGTCTCGGAATTCTTGAGGAAATTCCGCAGGATGCGCTTGCCGACGGGGGTCATGATGGATTCGGGGTGGAACTGGATGCCTTCGACGGCATACTGCTTGTGGCGGATGCCCATGATTTCGCCGTCGTCGACGGCGGTGGCGGAGACTTCGAGGCAGTCGGGCAGGGATTCCGGCGCGAGGGCGAGGGAATGGTAGCGCATGGCCTTGAAGGGACGGGAATCGAGGCCCTTGAAGATGCCTTGGCCGTCGCAGGAAACCTCGGAGACCTTGCCGTGCATGAGCTTCTTGGCGTGGACGACCTGGCCGCCGAAGACGAGGCCCATGGCCTGGTGGCCAAGGCAGACGCCGAGCAACGGAATTTTTCCCGCGAAGGCGCGGATCGCGTCGCACGAGACGCCGGCGTCCTCGGGGCGGCCGGGACCGGGGGAGATCACGATGGCGGAAGGCGCGATTTTTTCGATTTCGGCGAGGGTGATCGCGTCGTTGCGGAACACCTGCACGTCGGCGGCCATCTCGCGCAGGTATTGCACGAGGTTGTAGGTGAAGGAATCGTAGTTGTCGATCATCAGGATCATGGTTTTTCCAATCAAGAATTAAGAAATTCTCTCACGGAGATGCACAGAGGTTCACAGAGGGGGAAATCCAATGGATCTTTCTCTGTGGCTCTTTGTGAATCTCCGTGAGAGCAAGGGCTGGTCATGGCTGTTTGGCTTCGGCTTTCTGGGCGGTTTGGAGCAGTTCGAGGGCGCGGGACATGGCGGCGGCCTTGTTCTGGGTTTCGCGCAGCTCGGAATCGGGATCGGAATCGGCGACGATGCCGGCGCCGGCGCGGATGGTGAGGCGGCCGTGTTCGGCGACGGCGGTGCGGATGCAGATGCAGAAGTCCATGTTGCCGTCGAAGGACACGTAGCCGACGGCCCCGCCGTAGGGGCCGCGCGGTTCGTCCTCGAGGTCGGCGATGATCTCCATGGCGCGGATCTTGGGCGCGCCGGAGAGCGTGCCGGCCGGGAAGGACGACGCGAACAGGTCGAAAGCGTCGTGACCGGGTTCGAGGTCGGCGACGACGTTGGAGACGAGGTGCATGACGTGCGAATAGCGCTCGACGATCATGAGGTCCGTGACCTGGACGGTGCCGGGGAGGGCGACGCGGCCGAGTTCGTTGCGGCCGAGATCGACCAGCATGAGGTGTTCGGCGCGTTCCTTTTCGTCCTGGAGGAGGCTGTCGGCCAGCTTGCGGTCCTCCTGCTCGGTGGCGCCGCGGGGGCGGGTGCCGGCGATGGGCCGGAGGGTGGCGGTGCGGTGGTCGAGGCGGATCATCGTTTCGGGCGACGACCCGATGAGCGTGCAGCCCTGCGCCTTGAGGAAGAAGAGGTAGGGGGAGGGATTCACGTGCCGCTGGGCGCGGTAGAGACTGACGAGGTCGTCCGGCGCGGGACCCACGAACGACTGCGACAGGACGCATTGGATGACGTCGCCCTCGTAGACGTGGTTTTTGACCTTCGCGACCATGCCCTTGTAGTGCTCGGGCGGGCGAACGGCCTGCGGGAGGCGGATGGGGGTCTTGCCCGTGGGGGAGCCGGCGGGAACCGGCTGGGCCAGGACGGCGAGAAGTTCCTGCACGCGGGCGGTGGCGGCGTCGAAGAGGGCGTCGGGCGCGCCGTCTTCCTTGAACGCGAGGGCGACGGCGGTGAGGGTGTGGTTGACGTTGTCGAAGATCAGCAGCGTGTCGGGAATGACGAATTCGGCCAGAGGGCGCTCCGGCGGCAGCTTGTTGGGCACGCGCGGCTCGAAGAAATGGATCATTTCGTAGGCGAAATAGCCGACGAGACCGCCGCAGAAGCGGGGCAGGCCGGGCAGGTGCGCCAGCTTGTAGGGCTTCATCAGGTCGCGCAGGACGGCGAGGGGGGCGCCCTGGTGGGGGATGCGCTTTTCCTCGATGCCCTGGCGGACGACGACGTCGTGGCGATAGACGGCGACGGTGGCGCGGGCGGAGACGCCCATGAACGAATAGCGGCCCCAGCGTTCGCCGCCCTCGGCGCTCTCCAGCAGGAAGAGGTGGGGGTGGCGGGGGGCGAAGCGGGCCAGCACGGAGACGGGCGTTTCGGTGTCGGCGAGGATGCGCGCGCCGACGGGCACGACGGTGGCGGAGTCCAGCAAGGAGCGGAACTCCGCGCGGGGCGGGAAAGTCTCGAGCAACATGTGTTTTCCTGGGTTCATCGGATCTTTTGCGGCGATGTTTCTGCATATAGAAACATCCTTTCGCCCGCACGTCAAGCCCGGGAGCGAAAAATTTCCAAAACCGACAAATTCGGAAGCGGGATGCGCGCTCGGGGGCCGGCTCCGTCCGGTCTGGTTTCTGACAGGATCGCCGGCTCCAGGATGGGCAATCCGGACCCCACCGGTTCCGGGATCGTGCGAATCGCAGATGCGCCCGATGCGCGGGGGCGCATCTGCGATTGGGTGTCATCCGCATTGGCCCTTGTAGCGTGGGGCTCCCGCCCCGCGCGGATTTCAGCCGCACGCGGCAGGAGCCGCATGCCACGAAGGCCAGCATTTCCATCCCGATGACGCCAAGCATGCACCGAATCGGTGATGCGCCCGATGCGCGGCCCGACGGCGAATAGGAATTGCATGCCTTGGCCGATTGATGACACTATCCCCGGGGCATGGACACGGTTCGGCATCACGTTGCCCCACGGACCAGCATCCGGATTTTCGCCGCGGTGTCGGCCGGCGCCTGCCGACATGGTTGCAACGGGTGGCCGTTTTACGAAATTCCCTTGCGCCGATGGATTCGGCACCGCTTCGCGCGCGGATAGGACCGGATGGAACGGCTGGCCTATTTTTTGCGGCGGATGACGTTGATGGTGCCGACGTTTTTGGGGATCACGTTCGCGTGTTTCGCGCTGTGCCAGGTGGTGCCGGGCGGGCCCGTGGAGCAGGCGCTGGCAAAAATGCGCGGCATGGGGGCCGCCGAAGCCGGCCGCGGCGTCCATGCCGGCGCCGCGATCTCCGCGGAACAGCGCCAGGCACTGGAAGCCCATTTCGGCTTCGACCAGCCACTGCCGAAACGCTACTGGAACTGGCTGGTGCGGGACAAGATGGGGCTGGCGGCCTATTCCTACAAGTACCCCGACCAAACCGTCGCCCAGCTCGTCGTGGACCGGTTCAAGATCTCCCTGGTCTTCGGAATTTCAGGTTTTGTGCTGACTTATCTGGTCTGCATCCCCCTCGGCATCGCCAAAGCCCTGCGGCATGGCAGCGTTTTCGATGCCGCCAGCAGCGTTCTGGTGTTCGCCGGCTATGCCATCCCGGCTTTCGCGTTCGGCATGCTGCTCAAAATGCTTTTCGCCGGGACGGGGGACGGCTTCTGGAACCTCCTGCCGGCCGCGGGCGTGACCTCGGTCAACTACGAGTTGCTGTCGCCATGGGGCAAGTTCAAGGACTTGGCGGCGCATTTCGTCCTGCCGGTGTCGTGCTACGTGATCGGAAACTTCGCGGTGCTGACGCTGCTGATGAAAAACTCGCTGCTGGAGCAGATCGGGCAGGACTACGTGCGGACGGTGCTGGCCAAGGGCGGCAGCCTGCGCCGGGCGGTCTGGTTCCATGCGTTCCGGAACGCGCTCATTCCGATCGCGACGGGCTTCGGCGGCGTCCTGGGCATCCTGTTCGCCGGGTCGGTTCTGATCGAAAAGGTCTTCGAAATCCCCGGCATGGGGCGGCTGAGCCTCGATGCTATCGTCAGCCGCGACTACATGGTTTTCATGGGTATCCTGGCCGTGACTTCCGTGCTGGGCCTGCTGGGCCGGCTGCTGTCCGACGCGTGTTACCTCCTGATCGATCCGCGGATCCAGTTCGATTAGCAGCCGGCAGAAACTACGAAATACGCGAAAAGCGCGAAAAATACCATGAAATTTGATCTAAAACCAGATTCCCTTTCGTGTTTTTCGCGTGTTTCGTAGTTGATAATGGCTTTGAAGTTTCCAGCGTTCCATTGGCATCCGGTCACGCGGCAGCGCTGGGCGCGGTTCCGCGGGCTGCGGCGCGGCTGGGGATCGTTCTGGGTCCTGCTGGGGGCGTACGGAATCAGCCTGTTTTCGGAGTGGATCGCCAACGACAAGCCGCTGTGGGTCCGGTTTTCCGGCCGCAACTATTTTCCGGTCGTGAAATTCGTTCCGGAAGACGTATTCGCGGGCAACGGCCGGCAGACCCGGCCGGATTACCGGGAACTGGCCGCGGGCGACGATTTCGCGCCTGGAAGCGGCAATTGGATGGTCTGGCCGCCGATTCCGTACGGCCCGCTGGAAAGTTTGCCGCCGGAAACCATCGAATTGCCCGCCACGGCGACCGTGACGGCCACGCCGGAGCCGCGCGTGGCCTCGGCGGACGTGGATGCCGCCGGCCGCGTCGTGCGCGCGGCGGGAAATGCGGAATATTTCGGGGTGGAAATAGGGAATATATTGGAGGCTGCAGCGGATAAGGGGGCCGAAGTTGGCTCCCCCACCGCGCAAGGCGGTGGGGCCCGCGGAGAGGGGCGGATGGGCAGCCGCGGCTCACCCGGAGGTCGGGACCTGCCGAGTCGGGCTATTTGGCCGTTGCCCGAGAAAATCCAGACCGGGCTGGCGGCGCGGTTCGCGAACCGCGCGGCGGGCGCGGTGGATGCGCCGGCGGCAGGTCCGGACGGCCGCACGGCTTGGGTTTCGCTTTCGCCCTACGAATCGCGCGGCGCGCCGCCGGCGCGGGTCCGGCTGACCTTCCGCGAGGAATTGGCGGCGGGTCAGACGAAAAAAGCGGTCGTGGACGAGCAAAATCCCGTTTTTCCGGCCGGATTTCCGGCTCCGGGCACGCCGGGATGGGTTTTTTCGACTGAAAAAGAGCAGGTGCGGTATCCCTTCCGGCCGGTGGCGGGGCATCCGCTGGGGCTCGACTCTTCGGGGCGCGACGTGGCGGCGCGGATGCTCTATGCCCTGCGGACCTCGCTGAGCTTCGGCATGCTGCTGGTGCTGGCGACGATGGCGCTGGGAACGGCGGCGGGCGCGGTGCAGGGCTACTACGGCGGCCGGGTGGACCTGCTGGGCCAGCGGTTCATCGAAATCTGGGAATCGCTGCCGTTCATCTACGTCCTGATCCTGCTGGGCTCGGTCTATGGGCAAAGTTTCGGGCTGCTGCTGGCGATCTACGCGATCTTCAACTGGATCGGCATTTCGTACTACGTGCGGGCCGAATTCCTGCGCCTGCGCAAGCTGCCGTTCGTGGAGGCGGCGCGGGTCATCGGGCTGCCGGGGCGGAAGATCATTTTCCGCCATATCCTGCCGAACGCGCTGGTGCCGCTGGTGACGTTCTTCCCGTTCTTGCTGGTGGGGGCGATCGGGGCGATGGCCGCGCTGGACTATCTGGGCTTCGGCCTGCCGCCGCCGACGCCGAGCTGGGGCGAACTGCTGGCGCAGGCGCAGGAATTTCCGCACGCCTGGTGGCTGGTGCTGTATCCGGCCCTGGCGCTGTTCGCCACGATGCTGGCGGGCGTGTTCGTGGGCGAAAGCCTCCGCGCCGCCTACGATCCGCGGCCGTACGGAAAGATGGAGTAGGGGGGGCGGAAGACGGAGGGCGGAAGACAGAGGTCGGAGGGAAGAGGGCAGGGGGAAAGCGAGGTCCGAAGTCCGAGGTCCGAGATCGGAAGACCCCCAGGGCCTTCTGCCATGGGGGAATCAGGTCTGCCCAGATTACAGAGGTCAGAGACCCAAAAGTCTCAATATCCAATGTCCAATATCCAATCTTCAAATGGGTTTTTTCCCCCGGCGCGAGGCCGTTGGGGGCGTGGGGAGGCAAACGTTCAACCTGCAACCCCGAACCTGCCACCTGCCAACCCTTTTTCAATATTCAATATTCAAGATCCAATTTTCAAGTGAGAGATAAGTTCCTTCACCCGCGGCGCGAGG
>RZYG01000428.1 GCA_009930415.1 Spartobacteria bacterium
TGCAGGATGAACGCGCGCGGTTGGCCGTTGTAGAGCCCGCTGCCGACGATCTCGTTGTACTCGTTGATGCCCGTGGCGTTGGTCAGCACCCAGCCGGTGTCCGCCGCGATCAGATGGTTGAGATTGGTCATACCACCCTCGCGCCATAGGAACGCCTGATTGGTCTTGGACGACGTGGTGGACGTGCCGACAATCCAAGCGCGTTCGTTGATGGCGTTCGCAAAGGAGTTGTTGGTACGGCCATCGAGCGTGCCTAAATCGCGCATCAGGAGATTGGTGGGATCCAAATACCCGCTTTGCCAAGTATCATTGGGCAATTTCCAGGTGCCGTTGGAGGGCGTGATCAGGAAGGCATGCTTCGGCGACCAATTGTTGGTGATGCCGGTCCAGCCGACGATCTGGCCGAGATTGTTGATCGCCTTGGCTTCGCTGTAGTCGCCGTTCGAAGCATAGACGCCCAGCGAGCCCAAGGGCAGCATTTCGCCTTCGTCGGCCACGCTGTTCGAGTTGGTGTCTCTCCAAACATAGGCCCAGTTGTGGCCGTTTGGGGAATACAGGAAGGTCGTACCGCAGATGGAACCGGAATCGTTGATCCCATAGCCTTCGCAGGAGTGGACGAAACCTCGGAAGGGCGGGATGGCAATCAAGTCATTCGTCCGCCACCAGAAAGTCTGAAGCCAGGGTTGCGTTTCTGGAGGCAGATAGGCAAGGCCCGTGGCCTCCCGGTGTTCGTTGATGGCATAGCCGGCGCTCAGCGGGCCGCCGAACGTGCCTAGATCCAGCAGGCTGTTGGAAACGTAGAGAAAGGCGTGGTGGTTGGTGCCGGACACGTCGGCATAGCCGGTGATCTCTCCGGCGTTGTTGATGGCGGTTGCGATGCCGTTGCTGCCGCCGGGAAAATTCGGGAGGTTGGTCAGCGTGCCGCCGGCCCAGACAAAAGCCTGGGTGCGGCCCGCGCCGTCCAGCGACCAGCCGACGACTTGGCTGAGGTCGTTGAGGCCCGTGGCGAAGGCGTTGGTGCCGCCAAGGGTGCCGAGATCGCGCGGGAAGTATTCCGGGGCAGCCGCGGCGGACGAGACCGCCAGGCCGAGGCCCACCACCATGGACGGGAATAGTTTCATCGTCGAACCAATCAGAGTACCGGAATGCAGCCGCAGGTCAACGGGTTCCTCACTCTTTGCGCAGGCCGAAATAGCGATGGCCGGGGGGCAGCGGGGGGGACGTCATGACGG
>RZYG01000429.1 GCA_009930415.1 Spartobacteria bacterium
GGGCAGCAGCGCGGCGCGGTAGCCGTTGAGGATGGGCGCCAGCGGATTGGCGTAGAGCAGCTTCACGGCCCACGGCCAGCTCGCGGCGAGGTTGCGCGCGAATTCCATGTTGTACATGACCGGGCTCAGGAAAAACCACGCGCTGAGACCGACGCCGACCAGATGCTGGGTGTCGCGGAAATTCACGTTGAGCGCGCCGACCAGCAGGGCCAGGCCGAGGTTGAAGACGGTCTGCCAGACCATCCAGAACAGGAACAGCGGCCAGTGCGACGAAAAGCCCGAGCCGCCCTGCCACAGCAGAACGGCCAGGATCGGAAACTGGACGAGAAGCGACAGCAGATAGCCGATGCCGTTGGCGGCCACCTGGCTCAGCGGGAGGATTTCGCGCGGGAAGGCGACTTTCTTTACGAGGTTGGCGCTGCCGGTCACGCAGGTCAGTCCTCCCTGCACGCACTGCGTCGTGTATTGCCAGGCGAACACGCCGATCAGGATGTCGGCCATCGGCACGCCGCGGGCCAGCAGGCGCAGGAAAAAGACGTAGATCGCCGACATGAACAGGGGGGTCAGCACGGTCCAGAGAAAGCCGAGGATCGAGCCCTTGTAGCGCTGCTTCAGCTCCCGGGCCGTGAGGTTCCACAGCAGCTCGCGGCGCGCGACGATGGTCCGGAGGGCATTCATCGGGTCTATCCTAGCGGCCCGGACGCTTCTTTTCCAGCGTTTCGAGCACGAGGGACAAGGCACCCCGCCCCGCTTCGGCGGCGGGCCGGACTTCGATTTCGACGAGCCGCCACGGCGGCTCGGACGCGGCGGCGGCGGCCAGGAAGGTCGCGGCCTCGCCGTAGGCGACGGCCGGCAGTTCGACGGCGGCTTCGCGGCGCTGCCAGCCGCCGACGGCGGGTACCGGCGAGCGGGGCGAAATTTTCGCCGCGCCGACGCCGAGCGCATGGACGGCCAATTCCGCCAAGTCGGCGGGTTGCGCGACTTGCCGGCGGTCCCAATCGGCGCGCAAAGCGTCTTCAGCGGCCCAGCGGCCGGCGAAGGTTCGGATCTTGGCCAGATCCGCTTCCTTGCGCGCGAGCAGATCGCGGTGGCGCGGCGCGGAGAGCGTCGTCTGCAGCGTGGCGGCCGCGGCCAGCGCAGCCAGGGCCACGGCCAGCCCTTTCCAAAGGCCTTCACCCGTCATGGCGCACCATGCCTTTCAGGATGAACTGCGGGCGGCCGTCGGGCGC
>RZYG01000162.1 GCA_009930415.1 Spartobacteria bacterium
CAGGGCGCGCTGACGATCGCCGTGGCCGATCCGGTCAGCCTGGGCGTGCTGGAGGCGCCGGGGACGTGGGGCGCGGATTTCGCCGTGGGCGAGGGCCAGGGGCTCGGCAACGCGCTGAACTACGGCGGGCCGTACCTGGGGCTGTTCGCCTGCAAGAAGGCGCACGTGCGCCACGTGCCGGGGCGCATCTGCGGGCTGACAACCGATGCCGCCGGCAAGCGCGGCTTCGTGCTGACGTTGCAGGCGCGCGAGCAACACATCCGCCGCGAACGCGCGGCGTCGAACGTCTGTTCGAACGAAGCGCTGTGCGCGCTGGCCGCCACGATCCATCTGGCCCTGCTGGGGCCGGAGGGCTTGCGGGAAGTCGCCGAGCTGTCCGTGGACAAGGCGCACCGGCTGGCCGAAAAGCTGGCCGCGGTGCCGGGCTTCCGGCTGCGGTTCGACGGGCCCTTCTTCGACGAATTCGCGCTGGAATGCCCGGTGCCGGCGGAGCGCGTGCGCAATGCGCTGCTGAAAGAGGGCCTGCTGGCGGGCATTCCGCTGGGGGCCTACGATCGCGTCTGGAAGAACGTCCTGCTGGTCGGCGCGACGGAACTGCGCACCGCCGAGGAAATCGACCGGTTCGCGGCGGCGCTGGGGAGGGTGGCGACATGACCCCCTTCGAAAAACTCTCGATCGAAAAGAGCGTGCCGGGGCGGCGCGGCGTGCGGTTCGCGCGACCGGAAAAGCCGGCTTCGGCCTGGCTGCCGGAAAGCGCGCTGCGCAAGACCCCGCCGCGCCTGCCGGAATTGTCGGAATTCGACGTGGTGCGGCACTACACGCGACTGTCGCGGCTGAATTTTTGCCTGGACACCCATCTTTATCCGCTGGGTTCGTGCACGATGAAGTACAACCCGCGCGCCAACGAGGAAATCGCGGCGCTGGACGGCTTCGCGGGGCTGCACCCGGCCGCGCCGGACAGCGCGGCGCAGGGTACCCTGGAAGTTCTCTGGCGGCTGGAAAAAATGCTGTGCGCCCTGACGGGGCTGGCGGCGTTCACGCTGCAGCCGGCGGCGGGCGCGCACGGCGAATTCACGGGCATCCTGATCGCGGCGGCCTACCACCGGTCCCGCAAGGACCGGAAGCGCACGGAAATCCTGGTGGCGGATTCGTCGCACGGAACGAATCCGGCCTCCGCCGCGCTGGGCGGTTTCGCGGTGAAGACCGTGGCGTCGCGCCCGGACGGGCGGCTGGACCTTGCCGCCCTGCAGGCGGCGCTCGGGCCGCAGACGGCCATGGTGATGCTGACCGTGCCGAACACCTTGGGGCTGTTCGAGCGGCAGATCCGGGAGATCGCGGACGCCGCGCACGCGGCGGGCGCGCTGCTCTACCTGGACGGGGCGAACTTCAACGCGCTGATGGGGCTGGCGCAGCCGGCGGACTTCGGCGTGGACGTCCTGCACCTGAATCTGCACAAGTCGTTTTCGACGCCGCACGGCGGCGGCGGGCCGGGCTCCGGCCCCGTGGGCGTGGCGGCCGCGCTGGAGAAATTCCTGCCGGTGCCGCGCGTGGCGGAAAAGAACGGGAAGTTCGTCCTGAAAACGAACGTCCGGGGCAGCATCGGCCGGGTGCGAAGCTGGGCGGGCAACGTGGGCGTGGCGCTGAAGGCCTATGCCTACCTGCGCGGCCACGACGCGGCCGGACTGCGGAGCATCGCGGAAAACGCGATCCTGAACGCCAACTACGCGCGGGCGAAGCTGAAAGACCTGTTCCCGCCGGCCGTGGACGAGGCTTGCCTACACGAGTGCGTGCTGCAAACGGAGCCGGAGAAGCTCAACGGCATCAAGACCCTCGACGTGGCCAAGCGGCTGCTGGATTTCGGGTTCTACGCCCCGACGATCTATTTTCCATTGATCGTGCACGAGGCGCTGATGATCGAGCCGACGGAAACGGAATCCAAGGAGACGCTGGACGCTTTCGTGGATGCGTTGCGCGCGATCCACGCCGAAGCGCTTTCCGATCCGGAGCGCGTGCGCACGGCGCCGCACGAACTGCCGGTGAAGCGTCTGGACGAATTGACCGCCGCGCGGAATCCGAACGTGGCGTGGGGATAGGCCTTGACTGCATACGCCAATGGCGTATAGTGGTCCCGTGATTTATGCGGGCGGTCGTGCAGGAGGGATTGTCATGAACAAGAAGGATTTCGACAAACTGGTGGCCAGCGTCAAGGAGGCCGGCGAAATCAAGGCCGGCGTTCGGAAACCCAGCCGGCAATACGAGATCAAGCCGCCCGAAATCCGGCTGGTGCGGGAAAAACTGCAAGCTTCCCAGGGCGAATTCGCGCTGATGATCGGCGTGAGCATGCGGACGCTGCAGAATTGGGAACAAGGCCGGCGGCGGCCCGAGGGACCGGCAAAGACCTTGCTGCGCGTTGCGTCCCGGAATCCGGCGGCCATTTTGGAGGCGCTTCATGGATAGGGAGGATTTCCTTCTTGTCCCCTGTCTCCTGACTCCTGAATGAACGGACTCCTCCTAGATTCCCCCCCGTTCGACGTGTTCGGGCAGATGGCGCTGGACGAGGCGCTGGCGAAATCGAAGCCGGCGGAATTCTGCCTGCGGTTTTTCCGGTGGCGGGGCGCCGGGGCGACGTTCGGCTATGCGCAGCGGATCGCGGAAGTGGAGCGGGCGTTGCCGGCCAAACTGGCGCGCGCGTGCACGCGGCGGCCGACGGGCGGTGGCGTCGTGCCGCACGTGGACGATCTGACCTTTTCGTGCGTTTTTCCGGCGCGGGGAGAGTTGCGGCCGACGGAACTCTATCGGCGGCTGCATGCGGCGATCCTGGCGGGGTTGCGCGGAGCGGTGGCGGGCGCGCGGCTGGCGGAATCCGGCGGGCGCGGCGCGCCGCGCGGGTCGGGGGGGGCGTCGCAATGTTTCGCGGAGCCGGTGCCGCTGGACGTCATGGTCGCGGGGAGAAAAATCCTGGGCGGCGCGATCCGGCGCTACGGGGAAACGACGTTGTACCAGGGCTCGCTGCAATGGCCGGGGGCGCGGGAGCGGGCGGCGGAGCTGGAGAAAGCCATGGCGGCGGCGCTGGCGGCGGGGTGGGATCTGCGCTGGGCGCGGCGGGACGCGCCGGCGGCGGTGTTGGACGCGGCGCGGGATCTGGAAGCGAAATACCGCTCGGCCGACTGGATCCGCCGGCGCTAGAACCGGGACGAATCAGACGGACGTTTTCTTGCGGCGGCGAACTGGCGGGGCCGGGGCGGCGAGTTCGGTGACGTCGCGGACGATGGTCAGGGCGGTATCGGGGGTGCAGGGGGCGATGCGGGCTTCGAACCGGCGCGTTTGGCCATCCACCGGGAGTTCGTAGGCCACTTTTTGGAGGGTGCGGGATTCAAGCGCGGCGCGGATCGCGGCGAGGCAGCGGTCGGCGAGATCCACCGGCAGCATTTCCTGGATTTTGCGGTGCAAAATAGTGTCGGGCGGGGCCGCCAGCAGGGCCGGATCGGGGGCGTGGACGGACAGGTATTCGCCGTCGCGGGAGTTGAGAAAAACCAGATCGGGAATGGCGCGGATGAAAGCGCGGTTGCGGGCCTCGCTTTCGCGCAAGGCGGCTTCGGCCTGTTCGCGGGATTTTTCGATTTCGAAGCAATCGAGCGCGAAAGACAGGGTGTTGCCGATGCGCTTGAAGACGTCGAGTTCGACGTCGGAAAAGTCGTAGGAGCCGTCGGCGTAGAGATTCAGGGTGCCGACGGCCGCGCCGTCGAGGTGGAAGGGAATGGCCACCAGCGAGCGAAAGCCATGTTTGAGCATTTCGACGCGCCACGGCGAGCGCTGGAAGGCGGGGTCGGCCTCGTTGCTGGCGACCACCCGGTTGAGGAGATAGGCCTGGCCGATGGGGCCTTGGCTGAAGGCGCTGGCCGGATTGACGTTGACGTGGATGGCTTTGAGAAAGGCTTCGTCGCGGCCGGCGTGGGTGGTCGGTCGGATCTGGCGCGTCGCGGGATCCGCCAGCCCGATCCAGGCCAGCGGGAAATGGCCGTAGCGCACCGCGATGCGGCAGACTTCGCGGAACAATTCGTCGCGCTTGCGGAAATGGACGATGGCTTGGTTGACCTGGGCCAGGACGACGTGGAGGCATTGAAGAAACAATTCGGATTTCTTGTGGTCGGTGAGATCGCAGACGATGACGCGGCTGGCCGACGGGTCCCGGCCTCCGGGGGTGGCCGTGCCGGCCAGATGCGCCCAAACGAGCGTTCCGTCTTTCTTCTCCAGGCGCAGTTCGCAGTTCTGCGGGGAATCGGTTTCGGCCAGCCCGCGGCGGAAGCGGGCGTAGACGTTCTGGTCTTCCGGAAAGACGAACCGGGCCAGCGGCTCGTGGGCCAAGGCCTCGGCCGGAAGATCGAGCAGGGCGGACAGGGCGCGGTTGGCGGCCAAAATCAGGCCGTTCTCATCGAGCAGGCCATAGCCGGCGGGGGCCTGTTCGAACAGGTCGAACCGGGACGGTTGAGCCGCTGCAGGTTTCCGGACCTGTTTTGCGGCGGAGAGAAGCGTGTCGGGATCGTGGGGCATGCGCACCTCCGGTTCTCCGCGTTTACCCTATTTCCAATCTAGCGCGTTCCGGACCCAACCGCCAGCCGCCGCAGGCCGATCATTGCATCAGCAACAGGCTGAGGGCCATGAGAACCATGCCGCCGACGAGCCCCAGCAGGCTGTCGTGGCCCTTGCCGTAGGCGCGGCTGGTGGGGAGGAGTTCGTCCACGCTGATGTAGACCATGATGCCGGCGACGCCGCCGAACAGGAGGCCCATGACCTGGGGCGGGAAGCCCCCGTTGGTGCTGCCCATGACCAGACGCAAGGCGAGATAGGCGACGAACGCGCCGACGGGTTCGGCCAGGCCGCTGAGGAAGGAGTAGAAAAAAGCCTTTTTGCGGTTGCCGGTGGCATAGAAGATGGGGACGGACACGCTGATGCCTTCGGGGACGTTGTGGAGGGCGATGGCCACGGCGATGGCGAGGCCGAGAGAGGGATCGTGCAGCGCGGCCAAAAACGTCGCCAGGCCTTCGGGCAGGTTGTGGATGCCGATGGCCAGCGCGGTGAACAGGCCCATGCGCATCAGCTTGTGGTGGTGGTGGGCGTGGTCGTGGACGCTGAATTCGCGGTCCTTGGGGCGTTTTTCGTCTTCGTGCTCGAAGTCCGGCAGCGGCGCGTTGGGGTCGTGCAGGGGCCGGGTTTCTTCCTCGGCGTGGGTTTCGTGCGGGTTTTCGGCGGCGGGGATGAGGTTGTCGATCAGGCCGATGACCAGCATGCCGCCGAAAAAGGATGCGACGTTGAGCCAGTTGCCGAGCGTTTCGCCGTAGCGCAGCGCGAGGGCGTCGCCGCCCTTGACGAGGATTTCGACGAACGAGACGTAGAGCATGACGCCGGCGGAAAACCCGGTGGCCACGGACAGGAAGCGGTAATTCGTTCGCTTCGCCGTGAAGGCGATGATGCTGCCGATGCCGGTGGCCATGCCGGCGAAGAGAGTCAGGCCGAAGGCGATGAGGACGGGGCTCATGGGGTCAGCCAAACTGCCCGGTGCGGAGCAGGACGAGCGTGCACGCCCGGACGATTTCAATGCCGCCTGCGGCGAGTTTTTCCTCCAGCTCCGGATTCTCCGTGCCGGGGTTGAAGATCGCGCGGACGGGATGGGCGGCGAGAATGGCGTCGGCCATGCCGGTGGAGTGGGCGGGGGCGACGTACATCGTCACGGTGTGCAGCGGGACAGGGACGTCCGCCAGCTTCTTGAACGCGCGGTGGCCGTCGATTTCCGCGAGGGCGGGATGGATCGGAAACACGGCGTGGCCTTTTTGCGCCAACAGGACGACGGCCTGATGGCTGTAGCGTTCGGGTTTGTTGCTGGCTCCGACGACGGCGACGTTCATGGACGCATCTCCTCAGGGACGCCACTTTCGTCGATTGCGCGGCACGGGTCAAGCGAACAGAAAATTAACGCCGCAGCGGCAAGACGGGGCTTGCTTGCGGCAACGGGTCGGTTTTAGAATCAAGCCATGAACAAAAGCGATGGGCGG
>RZYG01000430.1 GCA_009930415.1 Spartobacteria bacterium
CGCCGCGAAGATCACGCACCTGGAAAACTCCTCGGAGATCGACTACAACCGCGCCAGCACGCCCTTGATGGAGTTGGTGACGGAGCCGGACATGTCCAGCCCGGACGAGGCGATCGCGTTCCTGACGGCGCTGAAGGAGATGCTGATCTACGCGGGCATCAGCGACTGCAACCTCGAGCTGGGGCACGTGCGCTGCGACGTGAATTCGTCGGTGCGGCCGGCGGGCACGGACAAGCTCGGCGTGAAGTGCGAAATCAAGAACATGAACACGTTCAAAGGCATCCACCGCGCGCTGGAATACGAACTGGAGCGGCAAGTGGAAACCCTGCGCGCCGGCGGGAAGCTGACGCAGGAAACGCGGCGCTGGGACGACGTGGCCGGCGTGACCCTGCCGATGCGCTCGAAGGAATACGCCCACGACTACCGCTATTTTCCGGAACCCGACCTGCCGCCGGTGACGCTGGACGCGGCGACGGTGGAAGCGTGGCGGGCGGAGCTGCCGGAACTGCCGGCGGCGAAGCGCGCGCGGTTCATCCGCGATTACGGCCTGCCGGAATACGACGCGGGCGTGCTCACCGCGGATCCGGCCATCGCCGGCTACTTCGAGGCGGCGGCGCAGAAATCGAAGAACTTCAAGGCCGTCTCCAACTGGGTCATGGGCGAGCTGCTGCGCGCGCTGGGCGAAAAGGGCGAAACCATCGCCGACGCGAAGATCGCGCCCGAAGCGCTGGCGGCGCTGATCGCGCTGGTGGACGCGAAGACGATCAACATGCCCGCGGCGAAGGAAGTCTTCCAGATCCTGTTCGACCGGGGCGGGGAGCCCGCCGCGATCGTGAAGGAAAAAGGCCTGGCGCAGGTCAGCGACACGGGGGCCATCGACGGCTTTGCGGAGCAGGCCATCGCGGCCAACGAAAAGGTCGCCGCGGAATTCCGCGGCGGCAAGGAAGCGGCGCTGATGTTCCTGGTCGGCCAGGTGATGAAGCTCTCGCGCGGCAAGGCCAACCCCCAGCTCGCCGCGGATGCGCTGCGGCGGAAGCTGCAGGGCTGAGACCTTCATTTTCCGAACAAGACCGGGACGAGGTCGTCCCGGCTCCAAACAGCCTTCGGATTTCCGTCTTTGGAGCCCCCGACGACCCCGTCGGGGGATGGTTTCAGAGCGTCCCGTCGAGGAGGGCGAGGGCCTGGTCGATCTGGGCCGGGGAGACGACGAGGGGCGGGACGA
>RZYG01000431.1 GCA_009930415.1 Spartobacteria bacterium
CGGCCCTTACGCCCCCCCACGGCCTTGTGCCGTGGGCCTGCCCTCCGAAGCCTTGGCGAAGGAGGGAGGCCAAGTTGGCTCCCCCACCACGCAAGGTGGTGGGGCCCGCCGGAACCAAAACCGCAACGCACTTTTGCAAGACTCAATAGGCCGCGCCGCTCCCTCCAAAAAAAAGAATTTGCCATTCCGCGGTTATGGGCATATGTTCACATCCAGATCGACCCCCAAAACCCCGGAGAACGAACATGCCGAATCAAAATGGAACCGGACCCAGCGGACAAGGTGCCGGAACTGGACGGGGGCTCGGCCCCTGCGGCGCAGGAAAGGCCCAACGTCCCGGCAACAGCGCGGGCAACCCGCCGGCGGCCCCCGGCGGCGGCACCGGCCGCGGGCGCGGCCCAGGTCCCGGCGGCGGGGCGGGCCGCGGACGCGGTGGCAATGGCCGCGGCGGCGCAGGCGGCGGACGCGGTCGCTGACATGCCGCGCCCCTTTTCCAGACGCTTCGTCGGCTGGCAGCCGAACGTCTCCTTGTTCAAGCCCGCCGGCGTGCCCGTCGCGAGACTCGAAACCGTCGTGCTCAGCCTCGACGAAATCGAAGCCCTGCGCCTTGCCGATTTCAACGGCGAATACCAGGAAGCCGCCGCCGAACACATGAAGATTTCGCGCGCGACCTTCGCGCGCATCGTCGAATCGGCCCGCCGCAAAGCGGCCGATGCCCTCATCCACGGCAAAGCGCTCCAGATCCAAACCGAACCCGGCGCGCAGCCCCCGCCGCCCGCGCTCGCGCCCGGCGCCTGCCATCGCCGCGGCTGCGGCTGCCGCGGACACGGCCAGGGCCGCTACGTCGAATACCCACCCCGAAAGGAACAGCCATGAAAGTCGTCATCACCTCCTCCGGCCAAACCCTGGCCGATCCCATCGACATGCATTTCGGCCGCGCCAAGGTCTTCATCCTGGCCGACACCGAGACCGGCAAGGCCATCGCGCACGACAACGCCCAGAACCTGCACGCCGCCCAGGGCGCCGGCATCCAGTCCGCCGAAACAGTCGCCCGGCTCGGCGCCGAAGCCGTCGTCACCGGCAGCGTCGGTCCCAAGGCCTACAAAGCCCTCCAGGCCGCCGGCATCCGGATTGCCCTCCTTGAAGCCGTCTGCCCCGGCACCGAAGCCCTGCGGCGTTTCAAGAACAACGAATTGCCTGTCCTCGACAAGCCCAACGGCGA
>RZYG01000432.1 GCA_009930415.1 Spartobacteria bacterium
TCCAGCGGTCGTGGGTATCGTAGTTGGCGGTGCCGTGGTGGCCGAGGGAACGCGTTTCTTCCGCGCCGCCGTCGACGGCGAAATGGACCTGGGCATTCGTGGCCGCGCCGAGCGGCTTGGAATCCACGACGACGATCAAATCCTGCGACGGCGCGAGAAGACCCTTGTCCGCAGTGTTTTTCGCCCACCCGGCCCATTCGAGGTCGACGGCGGAAGCGGCGGCGGGAAGAAGGAAAAGGGCAAGGAAGCGGAACGACCGTCGTTTCTTTGCGCCCGCGGTCTTCATCGCCATTTGCGCAGAAGGTCGTCGAAGAGGCCGGAGGGCTGGCCGCGCTGGAGTTCGGCGAGGGCTTCCCATTCGGCTTGGCGGGCTTCGGCGCCGGCGGCCTGGTAGATGAAGTAGGCGATGAGCAGGAGCGTGAACCGGATCGTGCCGCCGTGGAAAACCGGCCAGATCGCCCAAATGCCGAACAGCCACGCGAAGCCGCGGCCGACCTTGGCGGCCAGTTGCGTCGCGGGCAGGCGTCCCAGGCGCGGCACGAGCGCGGCGCGGAACACGCGCCCGCCGTCCATCGGGAACGACGGAATCAGGTTGAACAGCACCAGCATGATGTTGATGCGGCCGAGTTCGTGGATCACGACGGCCAGCAGCGGATTGAAGGAAAACAACAGCGGAGCGAAGAACAAGCCCGCGATCCCGAGCGCGAGGCTGACGGCGGGGCCGGCCAGCGCGGTTTGGATTTCGTCGATCGGCCGCCGCGGCAGCGCGTTCAGGCGCGCCATGCCGCCGATGGGCAGCAGCAGGATTTCGAGGATGCGCGAGCCCTTGGCGCGGGCGACGAGGGAATGGCCGATTTCGTGGAGCGCCACGCTGGCGAACAGGCCGACCGCGCCCAGCGCGCCGTAGAACAAGCCCTGGGGCCCGCCCGCGGGCATGAACGAAAACGCGAACAGCGGCAGGAAGATCAGCAGGGTGACGTGCACCCGGATCGGAATGCCGAAAACGTTGCCGATGGAATAGGAATTCGCCATGCGGGGGAAACCCTAGCACAAATCAGGAGACAGGGAACAGGAGACAGTAAACCCGAGTAAACTACGAAAAACGCAAATTGCGCGAAAAAGGTAGGGCGGGTTCGCCGAACCCGCCGGGATCGAAAACGGAATGCCCGGCGACTTGAGCCAAGTCGCCCTACCTTTTGAAGTCGCAAAATGCGAC
>RZYG01000433.1 GCA_009930415.1 Spartobacteria bacterium
TAGAGCAGGTCGTCGTCGTCCAAAAACATGAGCCATTGCCCGGTGGCCAGGGCCAGACCCTGGTTGCCGGCTTCGGAGCGGCCCTTGCGGGGCAGGGATTGGTAGCGCGCGGCGCGGCCCGTGGCCTGGGCCATGTCGGTCACGAGGTCGCGTTGGGTGTCGCCGCCGTCCTCGACCACGATCCATTCCAGATTGGGATAGGTCTGGCGCAGGACGGACACCCCGGCTTGGCGCAGAAAGGCGCCCCGGCCGGGCATGGTCCGGGTGACGATACTGACCAGGGGCGTCGTGGACAGCGTGGCGGCCGGGACAAAGGCGCCGTCGCGGGTCAGCTCGTAGTTGAATTCCCGGAAGGGGGCCAGACCCGGCACGGCCGCGCGACGGCGCTCGGCGAGCAGGGCCGGGACGCGGGGCAGCAGGTCGTGGACGATGCGCCGGCCAAGTTGGCGGCGGGCTCCCGGAAAAGGGGAGCGGAAAAGCAGGGCCCCCAGAAGCACGACACCCATGGCCGCGTCTCCAAGACGGCCATGGCGGAAACGCAGGTAGGCATTGGCCACGGCGCTGCCGATATATTGGGCGGGTTTGACTTCGTCGGGCTCGCGGTAGGTGTGGTGCGTGACCGTGGCCATCGGGCAGTAGCGCAGGGCCCAGCCCTGGGCGCGGAGACGATAGGAGAGCTCGACATCCTCGCCATAGAGAAAAATGCGTTCGTCGTAGCCGCCGACAACGTCCAGGGCCCGGCGGCGGAGCAGGACGCAGGCGTGGGACGACCAGCTCGTTTCCCAGGTCACGGGATGGTAGTGCTTGGGATGCTCGTAGGGCATCTGGCGCAGTTCCCAGCTCCCGGTTTCGGGCGTGTCGGCCAGGGCTTGGGCCACGACCGTGGTGATGGAATCGTGATGAAATTCGATGTCTGGATTGGTGACCAGGACAAAGGGCGCCTGTCCCAGACCGATGGCCCGGTTCTGGCTGGTGCCGAAGCCGGCGTTGGGCGCGGCCACGACGCGGACGTCACGCAGGGCCCTGCCCTGGCCGGCCGCGAAATCCTCCAGCAGGGCCAGGGTGTCGTCGCTGGAGGCGTTGTCCAGGGCGTACAGGGCGATGTGGCCCAGCGGATAGTCCTGTTCGACCAGACTTTGCAGCAGACCGGGCAGCCAGGACGCGCTGTTGTGCGTGACCAGGGTGATGTCCAGGTCGCACGGTTCGAGGGCCGG
>RZYG01000434.1 GCA_009930415.1 Spartobacteria bacterium
CATCGACTACATGGGATCGCGCCTGCCGATCCTGGCCGCGCTGGAAGGCGTCCAGGCCGATTTGATCCGGCGCTGCGGCGCAGGCCAGGTCGTGCCCGCCTTCGACCACGAGGGTCTCGCGCGGGCCATCGCGGACGCGGCGGAGCATCCGGACCAATGCCGGGAGATGGGCGCGGCCGGCCAGCGGTTCGTTGCGGCCCAGCTTGCGCAGCGCAAGATCCTGGACCGCTACGCCGAGACGCTTGAGACGTTGGCACGTGGCGAAATCGACGGCTGGCCGACCTGGGATCCGTTTCCATGAATCCGTGGATGCTGGCGGTCGGCGGAGCGTTGACGGCAGCGGTTGCGTTGCCGCGTTTGCTGTTTTTGGAGCCGTATCGCATTGGCTGGGCGATGTATTTGGCCAACGTGGCGTGGGAATTCCTGCCCAAGAAACTCGGCGTAGGGCGGTTTCGGCTGGAGGCCGTTGCGGGGGCGGCGGGGCTGGCGTTGCTGGCCTTCGGCGGCGCGTCGTGTGGTGCGACGGCGCTAGTCGGCGGTGTTTTGCTGGCGCTGGAAATCGCCAACCACCGCTGGGAGAAGCGACTGGTCCAGGGGGCCGTTCCCGGCGGTGCGATCCTGACGCTGGAAGCCCCGTTCGTGACGCGCCGGCCGCGATATTCCCTGGGCGTGCGCTGGACGGGCGTGCCGTTCGACCTGGAACTCATCGCGGTCAATCCCGGGGCGGAACCGGCGACGCTGCGCGTGCGCCTGGGCGCGCCGGCGGAATGGCTGGGCGACGCCGCTCCGGAGCAGACGCTTCAGCTTGATTCGGCGGGGGGCGTGGGGCGTGCGACATGGTCCCTGCAACCGCAAACGCGCCAAGGCGGCGGAATCCTGGAAATCGTCGCGGAAGAAAACGGCCGGACCCGGCGTTTCCGCATCGAGCACGACGGCTGCCTGTCGCCGGCGGAAGCCCGGCCGGTGCGGGCCGCGATTTCGCGCTATCCAGGCGCTCGCCGCAGCGCGTTCCTCTGGCGCGGAGACATGGACCTATACGACCTGCGGACGTTCCAGTCGATCGCCGGGCTGGAAACGACCTTGGGCCTGTCTGCGCGCTATGCGTTTCCGCAGACGATGTGCTTGTCCACGCGGTTGTCGTTCGACGAGGCCGCGGCGCGCGAGTGGGCGGAGCACATGGAAACGGAAACCGGCGCGGCCGAGATCCCGCG
>RZYG01000435.1 GCA_009930415.1 Spartobacteria bacterium
ATCGACATCACCATCTCCGCGGTCTACGACCAGCAGGAAGCGTCCTCCGCAGACGTCAACGACGTCTACGCCGCGCTCGTCGAGGGTGCGGACGTGTACGTCGCCCAGGCGTTCGGGTGGGACTCCAAGGTCACCCCCACCGCGGCTACGGTCATCGACCTGTGGAAGGGGTCGGTGCAGATGAAGACGAAGAACCAGCCCACGAGCGCGGACGAGGACTTGAAGTTCACCGGGACCATCTCCGGGTCCGCGTACTTCGCGGACGTCGCCCTCGAGGCCGCGGTCCCCCTGATCGTGTCGGTGCTCCCCTCCGGTGGGGCCCCGGGCGAGATGGTGACCATCACCGGGTCCCGGTTCACCGGGACCACGGGCATCACCATCGACGCCGCGGCCGTCGTCGAGTTCGAGGTCGTCTCGGACACGAAGATCGCCGCCCTCATCCCTGCGACCGTGACCGGTGCGGCCGACGTGGTCGTCACCAACGCGGCCGGGGCGTCTGCCGCGTACGCGTACACCGCCGCGTAGCAACATCCCCCTCACCCGCCCGGAGGTCACGGGCCGGGCGGGTGAGGACCCACCACCCCCGTGACACCCCGTGACAGGAGAACCCCATGAAGTACCGAAAGAAGCCCGTCGTCATCGAGGCAATGCAGCTCACTGGAGGGACTGCCCAGTGGCACGACGTCTACCAGTGGATCGAGCGCAACACCCAAGGATCGTTCGACCCGCTCGCTGCTGAGGTCCCCGCCAGTGGCGTGAGCATCGACCCTGCCACCGGGTTTGTGCTGATCGCAACACTGGAGGGTGTCATGCAGGCCAAGCCGGAAGACTGGATCATCCGGGGCGTCCAGGGTGAGTTCTACCCCTGCAAGCCGGACATCTTCGCCGCCACCTACGAGGCGGTTGAGACGCCATGAGGACCAAGGTCCTGAACCACTTCCACACGTTCCACCCGGAAGCGCAGGAGGAGTTCACCCGGCTCGCCGCCGAGGAGAAGCGCCTCACCCGCGCCATGGCCCGCGAACCAGAACCCACAGACGGCCCCGACACGCTCAGGTTGGACGGAACCCGGCCCCGCCGCCTCTCCGAACCCTCGCGTTCGGACTGGATCGAGACCGAGCTGGCCGACGTGCGCGCCGAGATGGACGAACAGCGCAAGATCATCGCGTCCGGGGTGGTCCGCATCATCATCAAGGGCCTCAC
>RZYG01000436.1 GCA_009930415.1 Spartobacteria bacterium
AGCTAATCAGTAAAGGAGCGAGTGATGAGTAAGCCAGTATACGAACGACATATATGGTTTGGCTCTGGTGTGGCAGCAACGTCATACCTTAGCCTAGAGAGCAAAGTTAAAGGAGGTGAAATAGTATGAAGACATCAAGCGAATGTACGATAGGTAGTCATGTACCGACAGATGATGGTAGCCAGTGTGACTGTGAATATTTTTCCCACTATAAACCGAACACTAAAGAGTATCTTAGAAAACATCAGGGGAATAAACCTTGGGGAAAAGCAGACATAGGCTGGATGGAACAACTAGTCAGGTATCACACATCAGTTGCAGCACAGCTGCGTAAAGACATAGAGGTGTTAAAGGAGGTGAAATAGTATGAGTAACGGACCTATATTGCCAGCAGACGTACTTGCTAAGTACACAACTGAAGATTTGAGTAATCTAGTTGCTGTTATATCTCAGATACTTGAAGGGAGGACTAGGCGTGATTGACAACATGAAACTACTTGACGCACTACTGAACACTCGTCAGCTGAAACTACTTCGCTACATAGAAGCATCAAATGGGGAATACGTACCGCTTGAAAAGTTCGCAGACATCATCAATGCGAGCCGACCTCTAGCCAAGCATCACCTCATGGAGCTGGTGAAACGTGGCATTGTAGTATTCAACCCCATTAGTAAGACCTACTCAATAAGTGACTTCATTGTCCAAAGTGGACACCCTGTATGCAAGTATTGTGGTACTACGGTAGACGATGTAAACAACGAGCTTTGTTATGAATGTGAGTTTGGAGCAACCAAATGACCCAGTCTAACCAAAGTAACTATAAGGAGGTGAAATAGTATGAGCAACCAAGACATAGCCGACGCGCTGTTTGTTGACGAAGATGACATGGCGCAACTAGCTACTCAAAATGAGCTGTTCAAGTTGATAGGCGTGAAAGATGGCGACCCACGTTACTCAGATGTGCTGCTGATAGCTGACTGGCACACCCGCAAGCTCAATGAAGCGAGAATAGACGAAATCAGAAGAACACGACCATATCTGACGTATCCAGGAATGGTTTATTATGGCGAGCGAATGAATGAGCTAAGAGGTGCTGAAACCGAGGAGGTGAAATAGTATGAGTAAAACGATTGTGTGCATCGGTGGCAGGTGTAGCACCTGGGGAAAGCACTGGAAAAAGCATTTGTATGATGGCGGTGAGG
>RZYG01000163.1 GCA_009930415.1 Spartobacteria bacterium
AATCGAACAGCCAACAGCCCCGGCCTCAGCGAGGCCGGCTACAACAACAGCCCAAAAGCCGCGGCTCACCCGGAGGGTTCGCCCTACCTGAAGCCAGAGATTGTTTGCGGATTTTGGTAGGGCGAGGCGTCCCTGCCGAGCCGGGCTGTTAGAATGCAAACAGCCGCGGACGGCGCGGCGCGCCGTCCCTGCCTTTAAATCCGTGGGTAGGGACGCCGCGCCGCCGGCGTCCGGGATCGGGCGGGCCCCGCCGCCTTGCGCGGTGGGGGAGCCAAACTTTGCTTCCCACGACGCAAGGTCGTGGGGGAGCGAACCAAGTCGATGAACAGCCCCGCGCCCAGCGGGCGCGGCTACAGAAACAGCCTCAAGGTCGTGGGGGGACGAACAAAAACAGGGGGTCATATCAAGCAGCCTTCTTCGCCGCAGCCGTAGCGCCAGACGTGGCCGGCGCGGGCGAGGAGTTCGTCGGCCGCGGCGGGGCCCCAGGTCTTGGGGGCGTAGGGGTGGAGCGGGGAGACGTCCGGCGTTTTCGCCCAGCCGTCCAGGACGGGATCGAGGAGGGCCCAGGCGATTTCGATGCCGTCGCTGCGGGCGAACAGCGAGGCGTCGCCCTTGAGCGCGTCGAGGAGCAGGCGTTCGTAGGCGTCGGGGAGGACGACGTCGGGGAAGGCGTCGCGGTAGCTGAAGTCCATCTTGGCGGAGCGCGATTCGGCGACGGTGTCGGGGACCTTGGTTTCGAAGCGCAGGTGGATGCCTTCCTCGGGCTGGATGCAGATGGAGAGCATGTTGGGGGTGAAGGACTGGTTGCGGCCGAGGCCGAACATGACGTCGGGGGGCGCCTGGAACTCGATGATGATCGAACTGGTGCGGGATGGCATGGCCTTGCCGGAGCGCAGGTAGAACGGGACGCCCTTCCAGCGCCAGTTGTCGATGCACAGCTTGAGCGCGGCGAAGGTGGGCGTCTGCGAATCGGGCGCGACGCGTTCGGCGGCGCGGTAGCCCTCGTACTGGCCGCGGACGACGTCTTCGAGGCGGATGGCGCGGACGTTGCCGAGGACCTTGGCCTTTTCGTTGCGGACGGCGTTGGCGTCGAGCGAGGCGGGCGGCTCCATGGCGACGAGCGACAGCAGCTGCAGCAGGTGGTTCTGGAACATGTCGCGCAGGACGCCGGCCTGGTCGTAGTAGCCGCCGCGGGAGCCGACGTCGACGTTTTCGGCCACGGTGATCTGGACGTTGGAGATGTAGCGCCGGTTCCAGACGGGTTCGAAGAGCGTGTTGGCGAACCGCAGGAACATGATGTTCTGGGCGGTTTCCTTCCCGAGGTAGTGGTCGATGCGATAGACCTGGTGCTCGCGGAAGGACGCGTGGACGCGGTGGTTGAGGGCTTCGGCGGAGGGCAGGTCGTGGCCGAAGGGTTTTTCGATGACGATGCGGCGCCAGCCTTCGGTTTCGGCGGCCATGCCGGCGGCGGCGAGCGCGTCGCAGGCCGGCCCGTAGTGCTCGGGGGCGGTGGCGAGATAATAGAGGCGGTTGGCGGGCTTGCCTTCGATCTCCCGCAGGCGCGCGTCCACCTGGGGAAAATCGGCGGGCACTTCGAGGTCGCCGCGGACGTAGTGCAGGCGGCCGGCGAAATCGGCCCAGACCTTTTCGTCGAAGGTGCCGCCGAATTTCTTCACGCCGTCGAGGACGTGCTCGCGGAAAAAGTCGGTGGTCCAGTCGCGGCGGGCGACGCCGACGATGCGGGTGCGGTCCCACAGGCGGCCCTTCTTGCGGTTGCGGTAGAGCGCGGGGATGAGCTTGCGGTGCGTCAGGTCGCCGGTGGCGCCGAAGATGACGAGGGTGGTGGCGTCGGCCTGGGGGATGTCGTTGCTCATGGGATCTCCTTCAGGTGGGCGGCGGCGGCGCGGTCGAGCAGCCAGCGCGGGGAACCGGAAAGCCGTTGCGCGGGCAAATCGCCCGGCGCGGAAAAGATGCGGCCGACGATGGCGGCCTTGCCGGCGCCGGCGGCGACGACGAGCGTTTCGCGCGCGGCGTTCAGGACGGGGAACGTCAGCGTGACGCGATCGGGCGGCGGCTTGGGGGCGTCGTGGACTTCCGCGACGAGGCGCGCGGTTTTGCGCGTCGCGGGATTTCCGGGAAAGAGCGAAGCGACGTGGCCGTCCTCGCCGACGCCGAGCAGGACGAGATCGAGCGGCAGGAACGGGGCGATTTCCTTTTCGTAGTCGGCGGCAGATCCGCGGACGGGATGGACGTGTGCGCCGGCGAGCTTGGGCAGGAGTTCGGTTTCGGCGAGGCGGAAATTGCTCTGCGGATCGGCGAGGGGGACGCGGCGTTCGTCCGTCCAGAACACATGCCAATTCGCGGCGGCGACCGGCGCGGCCAGGCCGCGGGCCAGAAGCGAGACGACCGAGCCGCCGGGGATGGCGAGCGCGAACCGGCCGCGCGCGGCGACGGCCGCGGCCGCGGCGGAAGCAACGCGCGCGGCAAGGGAAACAGCGAGCGAGGCTTCGTCCGCGCAAATCTCGATTTCCGGTTCCATGTGCGGGTTAGTATCCCTCATTTCGGGCGCATTCGCCAGTGGAGAGGAAAGGTTTTTGGATTTCAGGCTCCGCGCGGAAGCAGGGCCGAACTGATTCACCCACGCCGCAAGGGCGTGGGGGTTTTGGACGGAAAGTCCAGATAGAGGACGTCGGGGATCCGGCGCCAGCCGCGGGCGGCCTGGAGGTGGGCGAGGACGCGCAGGCAAAACGCGCGGAGGGCGGAGGCATCGAGGGGGGCGTAGGCGGAATGGGCCTTGGGCTTGCGTCGGCGGGGGGTGGGGGCGAAGCCGGCGGCGTAGAGACCACGCAGGCCGAGGAGGCCGGCGCCGGCGGAATCGTCCCATGCCGGCGCAAGTTGTTCGAGCAGCGCGCGCAGGCCGGGGAGAAGCGTGATTTCGAGCCAGCCGGCCTGTTCCTTGCGCAGGCGGCGGAAATCGAGCGTCCAGAGGATGCGGCCTTCGGCGGTGACGGTGCGCGCGGGGCGGACGAGGCGCGAAGCGAAGAGCTGCCAGACGAGGAGGGGGACGGGCCCGGGCCAGACGTCGGGATCGAAGACGGGGACGTCGACGCCGGGCAGGTGCGCGGCGGCCCAGCGCCGGGCGGCGTCGCGCTGGTTGAGGGAGCGCAAGGCGCGGTAGATGAGCAGGTGCAGATAATCGTCCGGCAAGGGCGGGGACAGGCGTTGGTCGGCGAGATAGGCGACGACGGCGGCGGAAACGGCTTCGGCGGCGGCCGCATCGAGCTCCGTTCCGCGCAGGAGGGTTTCGAGGTGGGCGCGGAGGATTTCGCGGACGTCGTCGCTGGAGGGGATCGGAATCATTTTTACGTAGAACGTAAAAAGTTTCGGCCGTTTTTACGTGGAACGTAAAAACTTTGAACGGGTTTTACGTAGAACGTAAAAACTTTTGGAAAGCGATCCGCGGCGCCGGGCCGCGCGGGGGAGGTCATTGGCGGCCGATGAGGTTTTCGATTTCGGAGAGGAACTGGGAGGCGTCGCGGAAGCGGCGGTAGACGGAGGCGAAGCGGAGGAAGGCGACTTCGTCGAGTTTTTCGAGCTTGTCCATGACCTTGCGGCCGATGACGGTGGAGGGGACTTCGCGTTCGTACTCGGTTTCGATTTCGTGGACGACGTCGTCGACGAGCATGTCCATTTGGGGGTCGGAGATGGGGCGCTTGACGGCGGCGTGGCAGACGGCGGCGCGGAGCTTGGCGCGGGAGAAATCCTCGTGGCGGCCGTCGCGCTTGAGGACGGTGAGGACGGTTTTGACGACTTCCTCGTAGGTGGTGAAGCGGTGGCCGCACTTGGAGCAGACGCGGCGGCGGCGGATGACTTCGCCGTTGCGGATCGAACGGGAGTCGATGACCTTGTCGTCGTCCTGGGCACACTTGGGGCAGCGCATGGAAAAGAGTGTCGCGAGGGGGGCAAGGGAAGTCAAGCGCGCGGATGGCGCGCGCGGTCAGCTCGGCGGGAAACGCGCGGCGAGGCGGCGGTGCAGCTTCAGCAACGGCAGCAGGGCGAGGGCGAGGAGATTGGCGGGGAAGCGGTGGACGGCGGCGACGCCGAGCAGCGCCTGCAGCGGAAGGAGCAGGCCCAGCAGGCGGCCGATGCGCTCCGGCGGGAATTTCGCGCCGGGCGCGGTTTCGTTGCGGGCGAGGTGCGCGACGCCGGCGACGTAGAGGCCGAGGACGGCGGCGCCGATCCAGGGGCCGGACGCGGCGGGCAGGCCGTCGGTCGCGACGGCGGCGCCGAGGAGCAGGTTGCCGGCGCGGCAGGCGCCCATGAGCGCGGGGCCGAACCACGGGCGGCGCTTGAGGCCGACGTCGTAGAGGATGACGCAGAGGATGAGCGGGAGCGCAACGGGCAGGGCATCGAAGAACGCGGCGAGGAACGCGGCGATCCAGAAGAAGACGAGGGCGGCGGCGGCGGCGGCTTCGCGCGAGATCTGGTTGGCGGGCAGCGGGCGGTCGGGGCGCTCGCGGAGGTCTTCGGCGTAGTCGAAGAGGTCGTTGAGGACGAGGCCGGCGGCGTAGAGCAGCAGTCCGGCCGGGATCGCGAGCAGGAGCTGGGCCCAGTCGCCGCCGCCGGCGGCGGGGGCGAGGAGGAAGCCGGCGAAGACGTCGCCGGGGACGGTCAGCAGGTTCGGCAGGCGCAGCAGCCGGAGCCAAGCGTCGCCGTTGCGGAAACGCGGCAGGACGTCTTCCACCTGGTAGTAGGCTTCGATCGCTTTTTGCCGCACGACGGCCCAAAGCGATTCGCGGCGCGGGCGCTCAGCGTTGGTAGGTGGCGGGATCAATGTACGGCAAATCCAGCTGCGGCTTGAATTTCGGGGTCTGGGAATAGAACGCGAGCGGATTGTCGTGCATGATCTTGCGGATCTGCGCCTTGGTGAAGCCCTGCTCGGCCATGAACGCGGCGGTCTTCGGCAGCGAGCAGGGATCGGACACGCCCCAGTCGGCGGAGGAATTGACGGTGATGCGCTCGAGGCCCCAGCGCTGGAGGATGTCCACCACGCGGCGGGGATTGAGCTTGGAATAGGGATAGACGGTCAGGCCGGCCCAGTAGTCGGTCTTGCGCGTGAGCGGCATCGTTTCTTCGGTGTTGTGATCGACGACGATCCTGGACGGGTCGTAGGAAAACTCGCGCAGGATGTCGAGGATGCGGGCGGTGCCTTTTTTCTTGCTGATTTCGGGGGTGTCGTGGGGGGTGTGGACGAGGACGGGCAGGGCGTGGGCCTTGGCCATCTCGAGCTGGCGCTGGAAAACTTCCTCTTCGTTGGGGGTGATGCGGTTGAAGCCGATTTCGCCGACGCACACGCAACGGGGATGTTCGAGATAGGGGCCGATGCCGGCGAGGGTTTCGCGGGCGAGGGCGAGATCCTCCGCTTCCTTGGGATTGACGGAAATGCAGGAGTAGTGGTCGATGCCGTAGCGGAGGGCGCGGGTGTGCTCGAATTCGAGCGAGAGCCGGAAGTAGTCGAAGAACGTGCCCGCATGGCGGCGGTTGGAGCCTTGCCAGAAGGACGGCTCGACGACGCAGCGGATGCCGGAATGGTACATCGCGGTGTAGTCGTCCGTCGTCCGCGACAGCATGTGGATATGGGGTTCGATGATGATCATGGCGGGTCTCGGGGGTTCGTGGGGTTCAATGGGTGGAAGCGTCGGCGGGCTCCGGCGGGTTCACGGGGCCGCGATGGCGGAGATTTCGACGAGGCCGTCCTTGGGCAAGCGCGCGGCCTGGACGACTTCGCGCGCCGGGTAGGGCGGCGCGAAGACTTCGGAATAGAGTTTGTTCACGAGGGCGAAGTCGTCCATGTTCGCGACGTAGACGGTGGCCTTGAGGACGTTCTTCGTTCCCAGGCCGGCGGCGGCGAGGATGGCGACGAGGTTCTGCAGCGCG
>RZYG01000164.1 GCA_009930415.1 Spartobacteria bacterium
TCCACGCCGAGCTGCATATTCTCCGTCGCGGACTCCTTGTAGTAGCCGAAGCTGAGCGACAGCTGCTCGTAGCCGCGCGCATCGATGCCGGAAATGCCGAAGCCGACCGCGCCGCTGACGCCGGTGGTCGTGAAGTAGATATTGGCCGCGCCGGAGGCCGCGTTGCCTGCCGGATCGACGTAGCCGGTGGATTCGGTGCTGGTGCGGACGTCGGCCGGATTGTCGGCGCCGCCCGACGACATGACGTAGGCGTCGTGGTCGAAGCCGTCGTTGGCTTCGTGCTCGGCCAGCGCCGTCGTGCCGGCCGTGGGCGCGCCCATGGTTTCGCGGAAGACCGAAACCCAACCCGCGCCGCTGGAAAAAGCCGGGACCGTGCAAACGTCGAGGTGGTAGCCGGCGGCGCCCGCCACGGCATCCCAATTCGCGGTGAACGTCTCGTTGCCGACGCCGCTGGCCGAAACGGACGCGGGCGCGGCGGGGGCCTCGGTCGTCTCACTGGCCGTCAGCCCGTTGGTGGAATACACCGTGCCGGCGTACGACCAGCACTTGTAATAGACCGGTGAACACGCGGTCAGGCCCGTATGGCTGAACGCGCCGGCGGCACCCTTGTAGAGCACCGTGCCGCCCGCGAACGCCGCGCCGACCGCCGGCGCGGTACCCGACGGCGTCGCGAAGGTGTTGTCCGCGTCCCAGGCCACGATGATATCGTCGCCCAGCACGTTGTCCGTGGCCGACAAATCGATTTGGGTCGGGCCCGCCGCGATCGCCGAAAACGCCTGCGGCGCGCCCACTTCGTCGTCCTTTTCGAGTTCGAAGATCTTCAGCGCGCCCATGTGCTGCATATTGACCGCCGCCGAGTCGGCGGAGAGCGAAGGCGACGGCAGCCCGCTGGCCCAGGCGATGCGCGTGTCGTACACGATGCCGTTCGCGTAGGAATAGCCGCCGAAGTAGTAAGTGCGGTGGCGCGCATCGAGGCCCGGGCTCGGCAGCACGAGATCGTAAGGATTGTCGCGGCCGCTGTTGGTGTTCTTGTTGCCGACCTGGTCGGCGGACTGGTGGGCATCCGAAACCACCTTGGCGGTCAGCACCGCCAACGCGGTTTCGGTGCGGGTCTGCAGATTGAAGTCGCCGCCGATGGCGAGATAGTCGTTGGTGCTCCAGCCCGCCTGGGCGATGTAGTTGGTCAGTGCGCGGGTTTCCGTGGTGCGCTGCGATTCGTAGCCGGAGCTGGCCTTGATGTGCAGGCTGACGGCATACAGGAACTTGTCGCCCGGCAGGTCGATCTTCGCCCAGACGAAGTCGCGGTCCGTCAGCGTCGTGTCGTCCCATTCGCCGTATTCGACGATGGGCCAGCGGCTGACGATACCGTTGGGGATGTTCGCGCTGGCCAGCGGCTCGTGGCAGTACGAGAAGTTCGTACCGAAGGTCTGGTCCACCCAGACGCGGTAGGCGGCCTCGGTGGTGCCGTTGGTCATGTTGAATTCCTGGATCAGCGCGACGTCGGGGCACAGGGCTTGAAAAATGCGGTTGCCGGGCCCTTCGTACTCCTGGTACGACCCGCTGGTGGTGTTGGCGGCCATCACGGCCACCGTGTCGTCGTCCCGCAGGTGCACGACCGTCTGGGTGATGGCCCCCGCCGTGGCGGGCGACACCGGCACGAGCGTAATTTTCACCGACTCCGCCCCTTCCGGCAGGCCGTCGTTCACCAGGTCCAAAACCAGGTTGCCGGAAGACGAGCCAGAAATCGTCAGCGTCGTCGAGCAGTTGAAGTCCGTGCCGCGCAGCGCCGTGCCGTTCGTCGGGCCGGTGAACCGGAACTGCATCGCGGCCGAGCCGGAATAGGCCAGATTCACGGGGATGAGCAGCGTGCCCGCGTCCTCTTCGCCCACGATCCGGGCGCTGCCGAAGGAGACCGACACCGGATCGCCGACGTCGCTCACGACGACGATCATATCCACCCACGGGCTGGTCAGCGACGTCGGATGGTCCGTGGCCTGGAACGAAAACACGTTCGTGCCGACTTCGAGCGCCGTAGGAGAAAACATAAAATAGCCGCTGTTCGTATCGAACATCCACGTGGCCGAGGCCACGGTACTGGTGCAAGCGAAGGTGACGTTGGAGGCCGCCGTGTCCGGATCCGTCGCCGTCACGGTGTAATCGAATTCAAGGCCCGCCATCGTCGTTTGCGGGGGAATGGCATCGATGACCGGCGGCAGGGCCGGCATCTCGATGACCGTCACGCCGATGGTCTGCGTGGCGACCCCGGCGAGATTGCCGGCGGTGAAGGTGAAGCTTTGCGCGCCCACGTCGCCCATCGGCGGCGTGTAGCTCAAGCGGCCGAGCTCGGGCGAGAAGGAATAGGAATCGGCCGTCGCGGTGGAACCGGTCAACGCCAGGACCGGCGCCGGCGAACCGGTGGCCTCCACGGTGATCACGCGGGTCACGAGCGTCGTCGCGCCGTAGGACGTGCCGCTGGTGAAGACCGGCGCCGTCGCGGCGGCCACGACCACGTCGACCGCCTGCGTGGCCACGCCCGTCGCATTGCTGGCCGTGAACGTGAACGTCTGCGTGCCGACGTCGCCCAGCGGCGGCGAGTAGAGCAGATATCCCGTTTCGGGCGTGAAGGCGTAGCTGCCCGGCGCCGCCGTCGTGCCGGCCAGCGCCAGCGTCGGGTCGGGTACGCCCAGCGCCGTCTCCGTGAACGCCACGGCGACTCCCGCCGTGGTGGCGTACGGCCCCGCCCCGCCCGTGAACCACGGCGCCAGCGGCTCGTTGCCGAGCGTGGTGGCTGAAACGACCGCCGACCAGGTGCCCGTCGGCGCGGCCCGCACGCGCACGAAATACGGCGTGGAATTCGACAGGCCCGTCGCGCCGTAGGTCAGCGCCGCCACCGTCTCGTCCGTCACCAGCGACCCCGCCGAAGTGCCGCCCTGCACGACCACGTCGTCGAAATACACCGTGACGATCCGCGTGAAAACGAACTTGAGCTGCGTGGTCTGCGGATCGAGCGGCACGACGTAGGTGGCGCCGTTCCGGGCGATGCTCACGGTGTCGATGAGCGTCCAGACCCCGGACACCAGTCCGGAAATCGCGATGGTGCTGCCCGATCCGTTGCGGCCGTAGGCCCAGAACTGGAGATTGGTCGCGCCCGGCGCGAAAGCCGGGCTGGTCAGCCATTGGCCGGTCGCGTTGAACTTGAACGACGGCCGGGCCGCGCCGTAATACACCGTGCTGTCCAGATCCGACGAATGGCTGCTGCTCCAGCCGCTGGGCACGGTCGAATCCGTCAGCGTGGCGAAGGTCTCGTTCAGCAGGTTCGACCCGGCGACGGCCAAGGAGAAATTGGTGTCGGTGCCGATCTGGATTTGGTAGGTCGCGGCGTCCGTCACCTCGTTCCAGATGGCCGTGAAAAACGTCGGGCCGACGTTGGTCAGGACGACGGTCGGCACGTAGACGGGCGCGGAGGCCACGTTCACCGTCACGGTTTGCATCGCGACGCCGGCGGAATTGCTGGCGGCGAACGTGAAGGTGCGCGCGCCGACGTCGTTGGTCGGGGGCGTATAGTCCAACGTACCGGTGCCGGCCGTGAAAGCGTAGCCGCCCGAGGCGGTCGTGCCGTTCAGCGAAAGGGCCGGCGCCGGGAACCCCGTTGCGCTGACCGAAAAGGCTTTCGCCAGCGTCGCCGTGGCCGCGATCGGCCCCGGATTCGCGCCGAACATCGGCGCGGCCGGCGCCGGATCCGCCGTCGTGGCCGAAACGATCTCCGACCACTCGCCGCCGGTTTTCCGAGCCCGGACGTAGTAGGTCGTGGACATCGCCAGCCCCGTCGCATCGGTCGTCAGGGCCGCCACCGTCCGGTCCAGCACGAGCGTGGCCGCAGCGGCGGTCCCCTGCACCGCCACATCGTCGAAACCGCAATTGAAGCTCTTGGTGAAATGGAACTTGAGCTGGGTCGTCTGCGGATTCAACGCCACGTTGTAGGTGCCGTCGTTAGCGGCGATGACCACCGTATCCATCAGGGTCCAGACGCTGTTGACCAAGGCCGACACCGCGATCGTGCTGCCGGAACCGCCGTTTCCGTAGGCGAAGAACTGCACGTTGGTCGCGCCGGTCGCGAAGGCCGGGCTCTGCAGCCATTGGCCGGTTCCGAAAAACTTGAAGGCCGGAGGCGCCGCGCCGACATAGGGCTCGGTGGCATAGTCCAGATCGCTGCTGCCGCTGGCCGTCCACCCCGAAGGCGGGGTTGAATCGGACAGCGTCGCGAAATCCTCGGTCAGCAGCTCGCTGGAACTGCCGGGCGTGAAGTTGGTGTCCGTCGCCACCTGCACCTGGTAGTCCGTGGCGTCGGTGCAGGCCGTCCAATTGATCGTGAAGGAATTGGTGTTGAGGTTCGCGATGCTGACGGCGGGAATGGCCGTCGGCACGGGCGCGACGACGGCCGTGACGGTTTGCGTGGCCACGCCGGCTGAATTGCTGGCCGTGAAAACGAAACTGCGGTTGCCGACGTCGCCCGCGGCGGGCGTATAGCTCAGTTCGCCCGTGCCGACGGTGAAGCTGACCGTGCCGGCGGCATCCTCGCTTTGCAACGCCAGGGTCGGCGCTGGATTTCCGCTGGCCGCCACCGTAAACGCCCGCGCCACCCCCACCGTCGCGCCGAAGGTGCTCGCGCTGGTGAAGGCGGGCGCCACGGCCGCGTTCACGACCGTCACGCTGACGGTCTGCGTGGCCACGCCCGCGCTGTTGCTGGCGGTGAACGTGAACGTCCGCGCGCCTTCGTCCGCCACCGGCGGCGTATAGTTCAGCGTGCCCGTCGCCGGCGTGAAGCTGAATCCCGACGACGCGGTCTGCGATCGCAGCGCCAAGGTTGGTTCGGGACTGCCCGTGGCCGTCACCGTGAACGCCCGCGCCACCCCTACCGTCGCGCCCAGCGGCCCCGGATTGGCGCCGAACGCGGGGGGCGTGGCGGCCGCGCTGGCTGTAATCGCCACTTCGTCGAGATAGATCGTGCCCGCCGTGCGGAGAAACTGCACTTTGTTGATGCTGGAATCGTCGACGACGATTTGCTGTTGGACCCAAGCGGAGCCCAGTCCCGTGATGGGCGATCCGGAAGCCGGCGTCCACGTGGAGCCGCCATCGCTGGACAGGTTCACCTGCAGTCCGCCGCCCGCGACGCTCGAATACACCCAGAACGAAATGGTTCCGACGCCCCCGCTCAGCGCGGGCGTCCGCGCTTCTGCCCCGGTGGCGCTCCGGATCTGGCACGAATACGATCCGGCGTATCTCGTGGTTCCCCGGATGACGTTGACGAAGGACCAGGCACCCGAACCGAGGGTAAAATCTCCCGTGGAATACGCCGTGGGCATTCCGGTTTCGAAGCCTTCGGACAAATCGGCCAAGGCCGCCCGGGGGATTGCTCCCAAGACCGCCGCCAGACCGAACGCCGCGAAGGTGCCGAGAAGATTTCGATGCCAGTTCATTTTGTCTCCGAGGGTGCCGCCGCAGCGGCCGGGGCTCGCGGGCCGCGGACGACGAGGGCGTAGGGCTGGGAACCGCCCAACGGCACCGCGCGAGCCGTGACCCACGCGAGATAAACGCCCGCTATGTCCGCTTCGAATTCGATCATTTCCACGTTGTTCAAATCGTCGGGGCTTTTCAGAAACGAACCTGGACGACGCGGAGGTCGTCCCTCCAGAGACGTAAGCAATTCGTTTTCGCGGTTTTCTGGAGGGTCGGGCTCCGTCCCGACCGGCTTTGCATCCGCTTGGCCAGAGGCCCCGTCCGTACTTTTACGCCCGTTGGCGCAGAGCACCGCGCCGTCCGGCGCCGTCACCGTCAGATCCAGGTCGTTGACCAGTTTCTTGGAGGCGGCGGGTGCGGCGGGGCGGTCGGAATAGGCCAGCAC
>RZYG01000165.1 GCA_009930415.1 Spartobacteria bacterium
TCCATGTAGAACAGGATCCGGGCGATGTCCCCCTTCGATGCGTCCGGAGGCTCGAACGTGGAATCGGTCATGCGGCAGGATGCCGGCGCTCCGGCCACCGCCGTTCCTCCGTTTTCGAAATCGGAGTTGCCCCGCCAATTGTTGACGTCGACGTCGGAAGGTTTCAAGTGGTGGGCATCGACCGAGGACGGCCAGCTCGGATCGGGATCGCCCGACCCGTAGGGATTGCCGGCCCCGTGGGATTGCGGCCAGACGTGTTCGCGGTTCCATTGGCCGGTGGCGGCGCCGTTGTTGTTCTTGTCCCGCCCGGTTTGCATGTAAACCAACTGGACTTGCGCCGGATTCGTCGGGCATTCGTCCGCTTCCTGCAAAATAGTCCACAGCGTGGGGGTATAGCTGAAGGCCTGGTGCCCATCGATGACGTCGTGCAGCGCCTGCCGGAACGCCGCGCCTTCGAGGCCATAGGCGGGCAGGTAGTAGTCGTAATTGGGGTCTTCGTCGTCCAGCACGTTCAGCACGGATGAATCCGGCGAACCGATCGCCGCTCCGGGCGAGGCGTTGGTCAGCCGCAGAAGAATCGACTCCGTGTCTTCCAGTTCCAAGTCGTCCAGCAAGGCGACGGTGAAATACCGGCTGGTGATGCCGGCGGCAAACGCGACCGTCCCCGTGGCGGCCACGTAATCCGCCCCGGCCGCCGCGGTTCCCCCGGACACGACGTAATCCACGGTCGCCTCGCCCTCCGCCCCCTCCAGCCGCCAGACGTAGATCCAGGCGGTGTCGTTGCTTTCGGAGACCGCGGTCTGATCCGCTTCAAACGCGAACGTGCCCGCGCCGTCGTCGTCGTGCACCGTCAGCACCGCCTGGCTGGGCGCCGCCAGGGTCGCCCCGCCGGTGGGTTCGCCCAGCGTCAACAGGAGGGTCTCCGCCTGCTCATCGTCCGCATCGTCGATCAATTCCACGTCGAAGGAGGCCGAAACCACCCCGTCGGCGAAGGTCAGCAAGCCGTTGGTGGCGACGTAGTCGTCCGGCGCAACGGCCGTGCCGTCGGCCACGGCGAACGGCACCGAAATTTCGCCCAGCGTCCCGTTGTTGCGCACCACCGTGACCGTAACTACGCCGTTAGTTTCCGACGCCTCCAGCGCGGCTTGGGCGAAGGATAGCTCGCCCGGGCGCGAAAACAGGGCAATGTCGTCGAACGCGAAGCCGCGATAGGGTATCCAATAATAATCATACTGCTGGAACTTGATTTGAACCGTACCGGTATAGGCCCACCCCCGCGCCGCCAGAATGGGGTCCAGCGCGATTTCAAACCGGCGATACTCGTTGCTGCTGCCCTCGGCATCGGTCAAACCCTGGACTTTCGCCCAGTTTTCGCCGTCCACGCTGATCGCCACGCCGTCGGCGTTCTGAGAACCCGCAAACGCGTTGCTCATGACGTGCGCGTAGTCGTTGAATTCGCGATGCCAGAAGGACAGCGTCACTCCGCTCTGCCCGGCCAAATTTGCCGTCAACACCAGCTCGTTCAAGGCATAGCCGTAGTCGGCCACGTCCATGGTCAGATGCCGGTCGCCGGCGGCCGGCCCGTTGTTGGTCGTAATCTGGACCTGCCCCGCCGCGGTCGAGAACGTCCGCCAGTAGTTGGACAACGCGCCGGACTCGAACGTTTCCAGGAACGGGAATCCGGCCCGCCCGTCATCATCGAGAATCCGAATCGTCGCCGCCACGTTGCTGCCCAAAACCGCTTCGTTCCCGGGATCGCTCAAGCGCAGTTCCAGCGTCTCGCCGGGCTCGTCCAGATCGTCGTCGAGGATGGGGATCGTGATCGTGGCGAGGGTCTGCCCGTTGGTGAACGACAACTGCCCGCTTGTGGCCGCGTAATCCACGCCCGCCACGGCCGTGCCGTCCGCCGTGGCGTACCCCACGGTGATATCGCCGTAGGTCCGGTCGGACCGGACCACGGCGAGGACCACGCTCCCGCCGCGCTCCATCACGTCCGTTTCCGCAACGGCCAACTCGATCGTGCCGCCTTGCTCGTCCACCGCCGTGAAGGTTTCGGCCCGGTTGTTGGGGGTGGCCGGATCGAACTCCGCCGCCCGCGCCCACCCCTGGAAGTGCAGCGTCGCGGGCGCCGCCGGCGCCTCTACGACCAGTTCGAGGGTCGCCGCCCCGCCCGCCGGCAAAGCGTCGATTTCACAGATCGCCCCGTCCTCGGTTGGACGGCATTCTCCCTGGCTGCCGGCAATCGACACGAAGGCGGATCCCGGCGGCAGGCGATTGCTGACCACTAGGCCGGTCGCCGCCATTGGCCCCGCGTTGGACACGACCAGAGCATAGGTCAGCTCCGTACCGACCTGCACGGGATCCTCGGACGTCGCGACCGCCAGCCGCACGTCCGCCACCTGGGCCGGATCGTACACCTGGACGTTGTCGAAATAGCGGCCGTAGCGATACAAGTCGTCGAAGTGCTGGAACTTGATTTTGAAATTCGGGCCCGGAACCAGCCCATGCGCCACCGCAAAGGCGGATAGATCGATCGCCCGGTTCGTCGCCCCGTAACTCTCCCAGGAGTATAGCGGTGGATCGAAGAGGCGCCGCCAATGGATGCCGTCCACGCTGACCGCCACGCCGTCGGCCTCCACCGAGCCCGTGAACGAGACCGGCATGGCTTGATGCTGGTATTCCTCGGTGGACTCGTGGAAATCCAGAACCACGTGGGTCTGGCCCGACAAATCGACCGTCAAAACGGCCTCGTTCAAGCCCCGCGCATAGTAGTTGGTCAATTCCATGCAAAGCTGGTTCGTGCCTTCGTAGGGCGCCGCAATGCCGGGCCCGATCCGGATGAGCGCCGCGTCGGTCGAACGCGTCGTCCAGCCAACCGCCAGTTCCCCGGACTCGAACCCGTCGAAAAACGGCAAGGCCGCTCCCGGCGATTCGTCGTCCAATACCAGCAGCATGGCCTCCGCCGGCGCGGCGACGTCGCCCGCGGCGGTGGCCCGCAGCGACAATTCCACCGTCTCGTCGCCTTCCACGTCCGCATCGTCGTACACTGGAATGGCGAACGTCCGGCTGAGCTCGCCCGGCGCGAACGTCAAGGTTTCCTCGAGCGCGTCGTAATCCATCCCCGCCGTCGCCGTTCCGCCCGTCGCCGCCAGCACGATCGTCGCCGCGGTATTCGTCAGCCCGATGCGCTCGATGGTCACCACGGCTTCCGTTTGCGTTTCCACAATGGAGTAGCCGGTGTCCGAAAACCGGAACATGGCATTGGTGACCGCGTCGCCGGTCACCACCACGTCGTCGACGTTCCAGCCGCAGTAGTGCACGGACGAATCGGTCGGCCCCAGGCCCCAGCGGAACTGCACGGCAGGCTGTCCATCGGCCTGCGCGTCCAGATCGAAGGCCACGTTGGTCCAGGCGAAATCCGAAATCGACGAATAGCCCTCGTGGACCCACAAATCCGCCCAGGTTGCGCCATCCACCGAAACCTGCACGCAGGCGTGGTCGTAAGAGGCGGACTCGATGCCCAACCAACGTTGGAATTCGAATCTGAGGTTTCGGAAGCGGGAACAGTCGATGGGGGGCGTCGTCAGATAATGCGCATTGGTCAGGTTGTTGGGATAGTCGCCGGCCAGGTTGACGCCATAGACGTTCGTGCCGGTGAATCCGGAGGTCGGATCGGGATACCCGGAACCGCCGCCCCGTCCTTGCGGCCGCCCGAACGCCCATTGGCCCTGCATGGACCAGCCGGGATTCGCCTGGAACGGCTCGTAGAGCGCCGCCTCGTTGTCCCGGAGGGTCACCACGTGGGATGCGGTCCCGGCCACGCCGGCGCCCACCACGTTGGTCAAGGCCAGCACGACCGTCTCGGCGGCTTCGATCCGGTCGTCTTCGAGAACGACCAGTTCCACGTATTGCGTGGTGCCGCCCTCCGCGGCGAACGTCAGATGGGTCGTCGCCAACTCATAGTCAATCCCCGGCGTGGCCGTGCCGCCGGCCACGACGTCCAGTTCCACCGCTCCGGGACGCGTCAGCACCACCGCCACGCGCTGCGTGCCGTCCTGCTCCCACGCTTCGGCCGCGGTGGACGCAAACCCCGCGAGCCGTTCATAGACCGCGATGGACACGGTCTCGGAGGAGACGCCATCGATATCGGCGGCGCTGAAGGTGGTTTCATGCACCGTTCCCGTTTCGGATTCCTGCGGCTCGTACGAAAACAGGCTGGAGGCCGTTCCGGCATTGGTCGCGCCCGCAAACACGGCGCCGGGCGGCAGGTTGCTGGCCGTCAGCAAGATCTCGTCGCCGTCGTAATCCGAGGCGGCCACCTCCAACGTCAAGGTCTGACCCAGTGCGACCGCCTGCGGGCCGATGGCTCGCAACACCGGCGGCTGGTCGGCCACGACCCGGCCCCGGATCAAGACGTCGTCCAGATACCAGGTGTTGAACGTGGAAGAAAACCGGAACTGCACCGCTTCGCCGTCGGAAATCCCGGGCAGGCCCAACAAGGAAAACGTCTCGTGCCTTCCGGTATCCCGCACCACGAACGTCCCCAGCTGGATCCACTCTCCTTCCCCGATGCGGACTTCCACCAAGGCGGTCTGGTTGTTGCCGTTCGCGCTGGCGTCCGCATAAAAGGCGAGATTCGTGGGGAAGTCGACGGCCGGGGTGATCAAGCTGTCGCCCGTGTCGAACGCGCGGCAGTTGGGCAGGCTGAGGAAATGTCCGGTTTCATTCGCCGTGCCGCCGGTACTCCAACCGGCGGGCAAGCTGGCCGACGCATCGAAGTTTTCCTCCAGCAAAATGGCGGGATCCGGATCGGACGCCGAGAAATGAACGGTCTTTTCGCTGGCGCCATCCTTGTCTTCCGCGCGGAAGACGACGTCGAATTCGCCCGGCTCGGCCGGAGTCCATTCAAAGACGTTGGTCAAGGGGGCCGTTCCAACCAGCGGATTGGGCGCGAACGCCGCCCCGGCCGGCAGGCCGGTCGCCGACAGGGTCACTTCATCCCCGTCCAACTCGCCCACCGTCACGGTCACGGCGAGGGTTTCGCCCGTCAATACGGCCCGGTTGGTTTCCGCCGGGTTCAACGTCAAGTAGGGCGGAGAGTTCGAAGGGGCTTCTCCGCCGGTTTTCACGGCGACGTCGTCGAGATACCAGGTGCTGTAGGTCGAGTTGAATCGAAACCGCACGCCGGGCACCGCGGACAAATCCGGAGAACCGTTCAACGGGAAATTCTTGGTGCTGCCCGCCGTCGTGGAAACGAAAGACCCCAACGGCGTCCATGCTCCGCCGCCAATGGAATAGTCGATCGTGGCGGTCTTGTTGTTGCCTCCGGTGCTGGCATCCACGTAGAAGGATATGTTGGTCGGGAAATCGACGACCGGCGTTTGCAGCGTGTCGCCGGCCCCCATCGCGCGACAATTGGGCGGGCTTTGCGGGTGGCCCGTCACCGTGTCGTTCACCGTCCCGCCGTCGATCCAGCCCGCCGGAACCGCGGTGCCGGCATCGAAGTTTTCGACCCAATCGGCCGGCGCATCCGCAGCCCATACGACGCATGCCCCCAAACCGACACCCACCCATTTCCGCACGGCTGTTCGCCTCCGAAACTCGGCCTTGAATGGATGACGCCAACCCACTTGGACATGGTGCCGAAAAGACCGAGCCCGCGCAAGGCGCGGGTTCGGTCTTTACCATAATTTAATAAATAGGCGCGGCCGGATTTTTCCCTCGGTCGCGCCGGCCAACCGCCGCTCAAGCCTGCGGTTTGGGCCCGCCGTAGACGTAGGCCACGTGGGCCGGGGCCATGGGCTTGGTCGCGAGCGCCACGACCACCGCCGTCAGGAACGACAGCGGCAGCGCGATCACGATCGGATCCACCACCGTCCAGGTCAGGCTCCACGTGG
>RZYG01000437.1 GCA_009930415.1 Spartobacteria bacterium
GAGGACGGGCAGGCTATCGCGTTGCCGCGTCGCCAGCCGCAAGGCGGCGTCTGCCTCTTGTTCGCGCAAGTCCGCCTCGATGCGGTAGAGCTGCTGGATCGCCGACAACCGGGCGGAGACGGGGTGGGGCGGTGGAGTCTATGTCAGCGACCCCGGCCGGGTGATCAATTCGGTGCTGGTGGGCAACCAAGCCGTCCGGGGCGGGGGAATCGCCGGATTGGCCGGCGGCTATCTGGCGCATTGCACGGTGGTTTCCAACAGTGCGGCCAGAGATGGCGGCGGCATCTATAGCCATACGGCGATAACGTCATGGAACAACGTCGTGTACTACAATCTGGCGCCGATTGAAACCAACGTCGGTTCTACGTTCAAACTGTTCGAAAACAACTGCACGATGCCGGATCAAGGCGGGTCGAACTTCACGAACGCGCCGGCGTTCGTCGATTTCGCCGGGCGGGACTTCCGTCTGGCGGAGGGCTCGCCCTGCATCGATGCGGGCGCCGCCGCTCCGGCGGTGGCGGCCGACTACGACGGCATCGTGCGCCCGCGCTCCGGCGCGGTGGGTTCCCCCGCTCGCTACGACGTGGGGGCCTTCGAGTACGTCCGGCCGGCCGGGGCGGCGGCGGGCGACTTCAACGGCGACGGCGTCGCGGACGGCGCGGTTTTCCGGCCGGCGGACGGCAACTGGATTTTCCAATACAGCGGCGCCGGCGGCGCGACCCAGGCTTTCGGTTCGCGGACGATGGTGCCGGTGCCGGCGGACTACGACGGCGACGGCCGCGTGGACGTCGCGCTGTACCGGCCCTCCTCGGGCGAATGGTTCATCCTGAACAGCGGCGGCGGTTCGCGGCGGCCCACCTTCGGCCCGAACAGCACCATGATTCCGTTGCCGGGCGATTACGACGGCGACGGCCGGGCCGACCTGGCCCTGTTCTACCCGGCCTCGTCGCGCTGGTATTTCTTCGGCAGCACCGAAGAGTATTCCAGCGTGCAGTTCGGCGGCCGGGCGGACATCCCGGTCCCGGCGGACTACGACGGGGACGGGGTGACCGACGTCGCCGTGTATCGCCCGTCCAACGACAACTGGTACCTGATCTACAGCGGCGGCGGCAGCCGGGTGACGCAACTGGGCTGGGCGGGCACGGTGCCCGTGCCGGCGGACTACGACGGCGACGGCCGGGCGGACGTCG
>RZYG01000438.1 GCA_009930415.1 Spartobacteria bacterium
GCTGGGTGACTGGGACGACATCGCCGCGCTGGGAGAGCGATACCGCCTGATGCTGGACTTCGTCGCCAACCACATCTCACGGCGGAGCGACTGGTTCGCCTCCTTTCTCCGCGGGGAGGCGCCCTACACGGACTATTTCATCACCCCCCCCGAAGACGCCGACATCTCACGGGTGGTGCGGCCGCGCACGCTGCCGCTGCTGACAAATGTTGAGACGGCCCAAGGCGAACGGAGCGTCTGGACGACCTTCAGCGCCGACCAGATCGATCTGAACTACGCCGCGCCGCGCGTGCTGCTGGAGATGACCGGCATCCTGCTTTACTACGCATTCAGGGGCGCGGAGATCATCCGGCTGGACGCCATCGCCTATCTCTGGAAGACGCCGGGAACATCCTGCATCCACCTGCCGAAAACGCATGCAGTAGTCAGATTCTGGCGCGCCGTGCTCGACGACGTCGCCCCGCACGTGCTGCTGATCACCGAGACAAACGTCCCTCACGCCGAAAACGTCAGCTACTTCGGCGAGGCGCGGGAAGACGGGCGAGGAACGGACGAAGCTCAGATGGTGTACAACTTTTCGCTGGCGCCGCTGACGCTTCACGCCCTGCTCACAGGAGACGCAACCGTCCTCTCGACGTGGGCCTCGGAGCTTTCCCCCCCGGCACGCGGAGCGACCTTCTTCAACTTTATCGCCTCGCACGACGGCATCGGAGTGACGCCGGCCAGGGGCATCCTGAGCGACGAACAGGTGCGGAGACTCGCGGAGCGCGCGCTCGCTCACGGCGGGCACGTCTCGTACAAGACGAACGCCGACGGCTCCATCAGTCCGTACGAGCTGAACATCACCCTCTACGACTTCCTGAACGATCCGGCGAAACCGGAGCCGGGGACGGACGCAGCGCGTTTTATCGCCTCTCAGGCAATCCTGCTCTCGCTCGCCGGAGTTCCGGGCATCTACGTCCATAGCCTCTTCGGCTCGCGCAACTGCCATGAATGCTTCGCCGAGACCGGACGGGCGCGCTCCCTGAACCGCAAGAAGTTCGACCGCTCGTGGCTGGAAGAGGCAATCGCCGATCCCGCTGGGCGGCCTGGACGGATCTTCAACGAACTGCGCCGCCTGCTCCGCGTCCGACGCGAGGAGCAGGCCTTTCACCCGGAAGGCGAGCAGAAGGTGCTCGATATCGGCGAG
>RZYG01000166.1 GCA_009930415.1 Spartobacteria bacterium
CGGATGGACACGGATGGGAAAACCCTCTGTGTTTCTCTGTGCGCTCTGTGGTTCAAACCCGTCTCCATTCGCGCCATTCGCGAGTTTCGTAGTTTGGGCGTTTTGGTTCATGGCAAGGTCTTCTCCGCCTGGTCCCGCCAAGCCTGCAACCGGCCGATATGCTGCCGTTTGATCTTGTCATAGATGGCTTGCGCCGCCGTCTCGTCGTACAAATGGGAGGTCTTGTTGCGGTCTTCCAGCATGTCGATCCAGCCCTCGCCGTCCGGCAGCCAACCGACCCGGAACGCTTCTTTGATCGCCGTCCGGGGCGATGCCGCCTCGATCCCGTGCACCTTCAAAATCGCCTGCATCAGTTTCCACGCCAGTTCGAACGCGAACTCGAAACGCTGAATCGTCCCGTCCACCACCAGATCGGTGGTGCGGGGGTCCTGCCCCAGCGCCGCTTCCAGCCGGCCAAGCGCCGCGCCGTAATCCGCCTGCAATTCGTTGACTCGGTCAGGTTTCATAAATCAAGCGTCCCTGGCGTTGGATGGCTTCCCGGAAGCGGGGCTTGGCCACCGCGTTCAAATCCACCAGATCGAACTTCAAGACGGTCGGCACCTCCGCCTCGAGGCGGTCGTGCGCCAAATTCGTGTCCAGATCCGACCAGTTGTCGGCCTCGACGGCCAGATCGACGTCGGACGCGGGCCGCGCCGCTCCGGCCGCGCGAGACCCGAACAGCCAGATTCGGCGCACAGGCTTGCCCGCCGTGACGGCCGCCACGATCGGTTCAATCAGTCGGTTGTCCAGCTGAAAAGGGGTCAGCCCGTGAAACGTAGCATTTTGCGCGCCGGGGGCAGCCGAGCCGACCACGGATGCACGCGGATGGACACGGATGGGAATCTCTGCATCCCGCCGGGCACTCTGGGATTCAAATCCCGCCGGGTCGCCGCCCCGGCCTGCAGGGCGGTCCTTCGCGCCATTCGCGTGATTCGTAGTTGCGGCTGTTGGCTTGCGGCTCATTTCACGCCTCGCTTGTCGATCTCGGTCCTGACGGTGCGGGCATACTCTTCGATCTGCCGCAACTGGTCCGCCAGCGCCGGCCAATCTTCGGTCTCGTCGTAGTCGAAACCAGGATAGCGGCCAACGAAATAGGCATCGGCCAGATATTCGGCGAGCGGCTGGACCCGGGCGGCATTGGACGAACCGCGCGCCCGCAACTCATCGGCCAACTGCTGGACGTCGTGCGTCTTGACCAACGGCCAGCCCAGAAGAATCAATTCGGCCTTGATCAGCTTTTCCAAGGTCTCGGCGCATTTGCTCTGGCAGACGAGAAAAGCGATCCGCCCCCCGATCAGAGAGCGCAAGGCTTCCAACTCCGCCTCGGCGAAGAACAGCCAATCGGCCGGATTGCTTGAATTAGTCTTTCTCGGCGACACAGATGCCTTCTTCCAGAATCGTTTTGAAAAAGTAGTCGCCGGCCGCCGTCTTCTCCTCGAACCGGGCCGGGGTGATCGGGATGAGGGTAAGCGCGGGCTTGGGGCGGACGTCCCGGATGGCCCGCCGGAACTCCCGGGCGGCGGCCAACTGGTTTTCGGCGCCTTCCGCCACGATGCACAGATCGACGTCGCTGCCCGGGCGCTGAGTGCCGCGCGCATAGGAGCCGAACAACACGACGCGCTCGACGGGCCGGGCCCGTCCGAACGCCCGCAGGCACTCCGCCAGTCCGGAGGCCGGACCGCGCAAGGCTTGCGGGATGTTGCCGCTCAAAAGTTTCATTAGGGGGCAGTCCTATGATTTGAGTTTTTCCGCCGCTGCCCCGCCGCCGCAGAAGCCGAGCCAACCACGGATGCACACGGATGGACACGGATAAATGGTTCAAATCCCGCCGGGTCCACGCTCCGGCCTACAGGGGTTCCACTTGCGCCGTTCGCGAATTTCACAGTTTGAATTGGCCGGGACTGGATCACGTTGGCTCCTAGTAGGGCGCGGGCACCACCAGTTTCACCCGGAATACGGCGGTCGCCAGATCGGCGGGGACGTTTTCGACGAGCAGGTCGATTTCGTATTCGTTCGCGCCCGCGACGACTTCGCCGCCCTCGACCAGCTCGAACGCATAGGGCGCGCCGGTGGCCGGATCGATGGCGGCCAGCATCGGCACGAACTCGAGGCGGTATTTCTTGCCGGGAATGGACTTCCACTTGACGCGGATGGCCCGCGGCGGCTCTTCGCCTTCGGCCAGAACGACGCTCGAGGGTTCCGCGCGAACGACGTTGAACACCAGCCTGGAGGTGGGATCGTCCAAGGCCGTTCCCGCGAGCATTTCGTGCAGGTCGCTCATGCCGTCGCCGTCGTAGTCGGACGTGGCCCGGTCGATGGTGCCCAGCAGGCGTTCCCAGGAATCGACCAAGCCGTCTCCATCGGAATCGGCCGTGTCCAGGGGCTTCATGGACCCGAAGGTCAAGGCGATGCTGGTTTCCGTGGCGCTGGCGACTTCAACCGGCAGGGAGTCGGCGTAGAACGTGGCTTCCTCGAGCGTGGGCGCATTGTAGGCGCGGGCGAAGAGCCGCTCGCCGGTCGCGGGACGCCGGGGGAACACGATGGTGAACAGCCCTGAATTCTCCACGGCGGCGTTCAGGCCCATGCCGCCGATGCTGTCGGCGGGAACGGTGCCTTCGGGCCGCGTGGGCCAATACTGGTTGGTCTCGGTGGCCAGCGCGTTGTAGGGGCTGGTCGATACGGTGCCGTTGACGTAGACGGGCGGGACAATGCCCGACGGAACGTAGGGCAGATCGTAGGCCCGGCGGATTTCCACGCGCGGACGCTGGACGGCGGCCCGCGCCAAAGGCGAGCCGCGCATGGGCCGGCCGAATTCGTCCTGCAGCGGCGTCGCGTTGCCGACGTAGAGCGGCCACCCGATGCCCTCGATGGCGGCCGATGCGCAGGTCGCCGCCAGCAGCAGCGTTGCCCCGCCCAGAAGCCAGCGGCGCAGATTGAAGTCCACATGGGTGCTTTTCATCGCATTTCCCGCCTTCGAATCGGGCCGCCCGCCCCGTGGCCGGCCGCCCTGATTGACATGTTCATTCATCGCAGATTCATCCGTTTTGCACAGGGGCACACTTCTTGCTTTGTTATAAACTATAACGCGCGCGAAGCCTCGGCAAGATATATATACAAAAAAACACAAAAATGCCCCCCCCCCTTGCGGACCGGTTGCGGCCGGCCGGTTTTCGTGCCCGATTTGGACGTCTTGGCCGGCCCCCGCCCGCCGGATCGATCGGGTCGGGGCAGACCGCTGGATCACCCCCCCAAAAAAGGCATTCCGCCAGATAAATCGTTTTTTATTAGGGAATAATCGACATCATGGGCGACCAAGCGAACGCATAAAACCTAAATTATAGGCCATCGGCCGAGGGCAGCTCTTGCCGGAGCCCGCCGTTCCAATCTCGCCCGCAACCCCCGCCCGATCAAGCAATTGGAAAAGATATGCCGTTTATCGCGCCGGGCGCTTGGGCCTAGTTCGCCGCGGGAGCCGCTTTTTCGGCGACGAACCGGACGTCTTCCTTCAGGCGCGCTTTCTCGCCGGACGCCAAACCCCGCCAGCAGGCGGATTGCTTGGCCAGCGCCGCCAAGGCCCGGACTTCGGGCTGGAAGCGTTCCAAGGCGGCCGGTTCGTGCCGCGCCACGCGCGCCAACAGGACGCTCAGCGCGATCAATCCCGTCCGCCCCCCGCCCTGCATCTCGCTCCGGAATTCCACGAGACAGCGACTGGTCGCCTGCCCGATCGTGTAGCCTTCGGACAACAGCACTTCGTAGAACGTCTCCACGACGGCGTTGCGCAACTCGTAGTAGGATTCCGGTTTCACGTCACTTGCTCCGATAGAGGACCGACATGTGGACGTTGGTGTATTCCGCCATGAACTGTTTCATCGCGTTCCAGCAACTGGCGCACGGCGGCAAGTCCGTGTAGAGCTTGATGCGGCCCTTCACGGAAACGTCCGGCAGGCGAGTCGCCATGTCTTCGATGATCTTGTATTCGGTGTCCACCGTGCGCACCCAGCAGTCGTTGCCGTCCACCACGTCGTTTTGGTTGACGCACAGCGCCTTGTAGCGGCCTTTTTGGGGCTTGAGGGAAATGTCCGCGAGTTCCGCGGCGATTTTCCCGGAGAAATCGTCCAGGCTCTGGATGCCGCTGTGGGCATAGAACTCCACTTTGTCCATCCCCTTGATCTTGGCGCAGGCCCAGGCGAAATTGTTTCGCCGGCGGTATTGCTCGGGCAGCTTGGCGCGATAGAGCTCGATCCGCTCCCGCACCAGCGCGTCCTTTTCCGGATGGAGCTTCCGCAAGGTCGGTTGGCGCACCGTCGGCACGATCTGTTCGGGCGGCAACTTGTCCTGCGCCCCCGCCGCCGCGGTCCAAATCCACGCCGCCGCAAGACCGGCGACGACCCAGCTCATCTTTCCAAAACCACGTGTTTTCAAATCGTCCTTCCCTTCTTCTTGTCCAACCATACCCGGCAAGGCGGCTTTCGCCAACCCACATTGTTCGCGTTCGCTCCGAATCGCAAGCGCTCCCGGAATCCAGCCGGTTTACGGCGGCCACTCGTAGAACACTTCCATCTCGACGTTGGTGTAGATGGCCAGAAACTGGTCCATCACGCCCCGACAGCTCGGACAGGGCTCGAGATTGGTGTAGAGGCGGATTTTGCCCGAAACCGACGGGTCCGGCAGCCGCGCGGCGACGTCTTCCAGCATCTTGAATTCGGTGTCGAACCAGCGCGGCAAAGCATCGGGGCCGCCGAGATTGCCCCGCCAATCCACGAGCAACGTCTGGAATTTCGCCTGCCCCTTGGGCGGCGAAAACGACATGCCGTCGAGCCGCCGCGCCACCGCCTTCGAGAAGCCCTCGAGGCTCTGGATCCCGCTGTGCGCGAAGTACTCTTTTTTCTCCAAGCCTTCGATTTCCGCCCAGGCCCAGCCGAAGTTGTTCCGGCGGTAGAACTTTTCGGGCAGCTTTTTGCGCCAGAACCAGATGCGCTTAAGGTCGGCGCCGTCGATTTTACGGTCCAGGTGGCGGATCACCGGCTTGCGCGCGGCGGCTTCGGCGGGCGGGCACGCCGGGGTTTCGGCGACGGTTTCGGGCTCGGTTTTCGGCTTGGCCGCTGCGGCCGGCGCGAGGCTCCACGCCGCCAACGCCACGATGGCCAAGGTCCAGATTTTCGCTATACGGTTCATCGCCGAACATCCTACGCGAACCGAGGAGCGGCCACAAAACAAATAATGGGAAATCGGCGGCGGCATCGCGGTTCACCTGATTCACCCGCCACGCAAGGTGGCGGGGGCTTGGCTGGCCTGAGAGACCCCCACGGCCTCGTACCGTGGGTGAACGAGGTCGCGAGGAGTGCGCGCGCGGTTGCGGGACCGACCTGATTCACCCGCCACGCAAGGTGGCGGGGGTCTTCAGACCTGGCGACCGCAAAAAACAGAGAAAAAACCTCCGAGCGAGCGCGAGGATCGGGACGAATCCGATTCACCCGCCACGCAAGGTGGCGGGGGCTTGGCTGGCCTGAGAGACCCCCACGGCCTCGTGCCGTGGGTGAACGAGGTCGCGAGGAGTGCGCGCGCGGTTGCGGGACCGACCTGATTCACCCGCCACGCAAGGTGGCGGGGGTCTTCAGACCTGGCAACCGCAATAAACAGAGAAAAGACCTCCGAGCGAGCGCGAGGATCGGGACGAATCCGATTCACCCGCCACGCAAGGTGGCGGGGGCTTGGCTGGCCTGAGAGACCCCCACGACCTCGTGCCGTGGGTGAACGAGGTCGCGAGGAGTGCGCGCGCGGTTGCGGTACCGACCTGATTCACCCGCCACGCAAGGTGGCGGGGGTCTTCAGACCT
>RZYG01000439.1 GCA_009930415.1 Spartobacteria bacterium
CCAGTACGCCAAGCGGCAGATGACCTGGTTCCGGCACCAGGCCGACGTCGTCTGGATCGACGTCGGCCCGCGCGACGACGTCGAGCGCCTCTCCGGCAAGGTCCAGGCGATCTGGCAGACCCACGGCCCCGCCGCCCTGCGGATTTGAACCCCGCCGGCGCTTCCCTTGTCCGGCGGCCTGTGGTACAAACGGCACCGACATGAACGATCTACCCCTATTCCTGCGGCGCTATTTCCAGAGTTTGGCCGGGTGCGCCTATTTCTTCGCCGGCGGCGCGCTGCGCAAGAAGCACCGCCCGCTGCTGTACGCCCTCAGCAAGCACTTCGGCTTCGAACAAGAAACCGAAGACCCCCGCGCCAAGCCGACGCCCACGGTGCCGCATGTCGCGGCCGCCGACGTCATCCGGGACGACACGGCCGTGACGCTCTCGCGCATCGCCGACGTCGCCGGCAACATCACGCCGACGGAGCTGATGCTCATCGCCGCCTTCGTCCGGCAGCGCCAGCCGGCGGTCTGCTTCGAAATCGGCACGTTCGACGGGCGCACGACCGAGAACATGTCCGCCAACCAGCCCGAAGCCGGCCGCTGCTACACCCTCGACCTGCCGCCCGAGGGCGCGGACCACGCCGCCCTGCCGCTGGCCAGCGGCGACAAGACCTACATCGCCAAGCCCGCGTCCGGCGCGCGCATCTCCGCGCAGGCCAAGGCCGGCCGGATCGTCCAGCTCTACGGCGATTCGGGCACCTTCGATTTCGCGCCCTACTTCGGCCAGGTGGACCTGATGTTCATCGACGGCTCGCACAGCTACGAATACGTGCTCTCCGACACCGAAGCGGCCTGGAAGATGGTCAAGCCCGGCGGCCTCCTCCTGTGGCACGACTACGACAGCCGCTGGTGGCCGGGCGTGACCCGCGCCCTGAACCAGCTCCAAGGCCAGGACGCGCGCTTCGCCGCCATCCGCCAGATCGAAAACACCGCGCTGTGCTTCATGGTGCGCTGACCGCCATGCCCGCGAAGAAGCCAGCCGCCGCCGACCCCGCCCCGAACCAGGCCGCGGCGAACCTGTTCCTCGTGTACGGCACCGACGATCTCTCCGCCACGCGCAAGGCCGACGACATCGCGGCGCGGCTCTGCCCGCCCGAGGAACAGGCGTTCGGCCTCGAAACCCTCCAGCCCGAGCCCGGC
>RZYG01000440.1 GCA_009930415.1 Spartobacteria bacterium
GGCAAGCTCAAGCGCCACGAACTGGCCGCCCTCGCCGTCGGCACCTTCAGCGGCGATTCCGTCCCCGCGCCCAAGCCCGAGGATCTCGGCGAGGCCTATGCCGCTTTCGACCGCTTCCTGCGCGCCGAACTCGAATGCCTGCGCGTCGCCCCCACCGCCCACTGGGAAATGGATCTCGCGCTCGATTCGCTCGCGCGCCTGTCCGTCCTCGTCTTCATCGAAAAGACCTTCGGCGTCAAGTTGCCCGAATCCGTCTTCCAGGAATTTCCGACGGTCCTGGCTCTCGCCAAGCACGCCGACGCCCAGCGGCTGTTCTTCCGCGAAAACGCCGGCAGTTGGGACACCCTTCTCAAGGTCCAGCCCAGCGAGCAGCCCCTGGAACTGCCGCGCTCCGGCTGGGTCCATCCGTTCCTGAAAAGCCTGTTCGGCGCCTTGCTGCGCCTGCTGTTCCGCGTTCGCGCCGAGGGCCGGGAGAACCTCCCCGCGCAGGTCCCCTGCATCCTCGTCGCCAATCACCAGTCCTACATCGACGGCCTGTTCGTCTCGATGTTCCTGACCAACGCCTTCCTGCGCCGCCTGTTCTACTACGCCAAGCGCAAGCACGTCGTCAACGGCCTCTTCGAATGGCTTGCCCGCAACTGCAACGTCATCATCGTCGAGGTCGGCCGCGACGTGCAGCTCTCGCTGCAGAGGATGGCCCAGGCCCTCCGCGAAGGCGGCAACCTGCTCATCTTCCCCGAAGGCACGCGCTCTTCCGACGGCCAGCTCGGCGAGTTCAAGGGCACCTTCGCCGCCCTGGCGACGGAATTCCAGGTCCCGGTCATCCCCGTCGCCATCAGCGGCGCCTTCCGGGCCTTGCCGCGCGGGAAACGCCTGCCGCGCTTCTTCACCCGCGTGACCGTGCGCTTCCTGCCGCCCATCCCCGCCGCCGACCGCACCGACGAACACAAGCTCGCCGACGCTGCCCGCGACGCCATCGCGCGCAACCTGACCGCCTGACGCCCCGCGCCTCCGGAAAAAATCGCGGCGGCGGATTTGCGCCGCAGCTAATTAGGAGTATATTGTCCGATATGCCGCCCGCGACGGGGCGGCGCTTGGCCACCGGACAGGAACGCGCGCCCATGAACGTATTCGTAGCCAGAGAAATGCACCCCGGCGAAACCCGGGTGCCCCTGCTGCCCGC
>RZYG01000441.1 GCA_009930415.1 Spartobacteria bacterium
GTTACCGGTTTCATCAGTTACAGTCCAGGTTACAGTAGTTGTTCCAACTGGATAGGTAGCTGGAGCATCATTAAATACATTGGCTACACTACAATTATCGTTAGTAAGCGGGATTCCCAAATCGATACCACTCGCGTAACAATGACCTACATCAGTATTAGCCGTTATATCAGCGGGGCAACTAATCGTTGGTAGCTCATCATCAGTAATGGTGATAATCTGATCACAAGTCGAAAAATTACCATTTACGTCAGTAACAGTCCAGGTAACTGTAGTTGATCCAATTGGATAGGAAGAGGGGGCATTAGAAATGACACTACTTACACTACAATTATCGGTTGTGACAGGAGTTCCGATATCCAAAATAGTTGCATAGCAAACTCCCGAATCTGCAGTTTGTGTAATATTTGCCGGACATGCAATAGTTGGAGGCTGAAGGTCTTCAACAACAATATTTTGCTGACAAGAATTACTATTTCCATAAATATCAGTTACTGTCCATGTTACAATGGTTGTCCCAACAGAATACTGTGGCGGGGCATCATTTAGCACCGTAGCAACTCCACAATTATCATCTGTTACAGGAATTCCAATGTCAGCGATGGTAGCATAGCAGTAATCTGTATCGGTTGTTGTGTTAATTCCTGCAGGGCAGGTAATTGTGGGGAGCTCTGTATCTGTAACTGTAATATTCTGAGCACATTCGATAAAATTCCCACAGCTATCGGTGGCTGTCCATATTACCGTTGTAGTTCCCACAGGGTATTGATCCGGCGCATCATTTACAATGGATTCCACGCCACAGTTATCAGTTGCGATGGCACTACCGATTAAAACATTATCAGCAAAACATAAACCAAAATCAGTATTGAGATTCAAGTCAGACGGGCACACCATTACTGGATTCGTTACATCATTAATTACAATCGTATGAACCGTTTGACCAGCCATACCGCAAGTATCATAAATTTCATAGGTTCTTGTTATTGTTTCCGGACAGGAGAGACCATCGGAAACATCAGATAGAAGATGAAAAGAATCTTCATTTAACATAGAACAATCATCACTCGCCGTGCCACCATCCGTCATAAAAGAAGCCAGATTAGTATATACTGCCGGCAAATCTGCGCGACATTGAATATTAACATCAGGTGGAGCAGTAATAACAGGTGCCGCA
>RZYG01000167.1 GCA_009930415.1 Spartobacteria bacterium
GGTGGAAGCCATGGCCGGGCAGGGCCCGGCCACGCCGTGGGAATTCTACCGCGAGCACCTGATGGGCTTCGACGACCGCGGCGCGTTCGCGGTCCTGCTCGAGCGCGCGGGGATCGACCCGACGCCGGAAGCAGTCCGGCGCCGCATCGCGCGCAAGGCGGAGCTTTTCGCGCAGCACGCGGCGGCGGGGCGCGTGCCGGCGTTTCCCGGCGCGGCGGACCTGGTCCGGGCCTGCGCCGCGGCGGGGCCGGTGGGGCTCTGCAGCGGCGCGCTGCGCAGCGACGTCGTGCCGGTCCTGGCCGCATTGGGGATCGCAGACTGCTTTTCCGAAAAAGTGACGGCCGAGGACGTCCCGGCGAGCAAGCCGGATCCGGCCTGCTACCGGCTGTGCGTCGCGCGTCTCGCGGCGCGGTTTCCGGAGCGCGGCATCGCGCCGGCGACGTGCGTGGCGATCGAGGACACGGACGACGGCATCGTTTCGGCCCGCGGCGCGGGCCTTCCGGTGGTGGCGGTGGCCACGAACCTGCCGGCGGACTGGCTGCGCGCGGCCGGCGCCACGGCCGTCGTCGACCGGCTTGCCGGCCTGACCCCCGCCCGCCTCGCCGAACTCGCCGGCTTGTCTTGAGCGCTCGATTTTTACGTAGAACGTAAAAAGTTTCGGCGGGATTTACGTAGAACGTAAAAACTTTGTCGAAAAATTACGTAGTACGTAAAACCGCCGGTGCCGGTTGCATTGCGTCGTATCCGAATGATCCGCAACGCGATGCGATTTCGCGTTTCATCCGCATCCCGGGCCGCCTCCCAATCGGCGCCGTTTTCGCCAAAGAAATGCGCGGTTGGGGGGTCTAATGGTATAAAGGGTGCAGATGGACACGATGGAGCCCACAGATCGGGAGTTGGTGGAAGCGGTTCGGAACGGTGGGCCACCGCGCCAGATCGGCGACCTGTTCGTCCGGCATCTCGGAAGAGTGAGGAACCTGATGTACCAGATGACGCTCAACCACGCGGATGCCGACGACCTGACGCAGGAGGTTTTCGTGCGCGCCGCGCGCGGATTGCCGGCGTTCGACGGGCGGGCCGAATTCGGCACTTGGCTGCATCGCATCGCGCTGAATTGCGCCAAGAGTTTTCTGGCGCGCCGGGCGCGCCGGCCGACGGCGAGCTTGGAAGAGTCGCCGGAACCCGTTGCGTCGAGCTTCGAACGGCCGGACCGGCGGGCGGCCGGCGCGGAAACGGATGCGCAGGTCCGCGCGGCTTTGGAGCGGCTGCCGGTCAAGCTGCGCGCGGCGATCGTATTGACGGTGTTGCAGGACGTGCCCTTGCCGGAAGCCGCGCGCATCGAGGGCTGCGCCTTGCCGACGATGTATTGGCGGGTCCACGAAGCCCGCCGCCGTTTGAAGGAACTGCTCGCGGACGTATGGTCATGAACGTGAACGAACTGGACGACAAGCTGAAGGAATGGGCCGCGCGGAACCGTCCGGCGGAAGCCGACTTGGCGGAACTGGAAGCGAAGATCCGCGGGGCGCTGGCGGCGGCGCCGGCGCCGACGGAGATCCGGTCCGGACCCGCCGCGTTCCGCGGAACGGCACCGCGCTGGCTGGCGGCCGCGGCGGCGCTGGCGCTGCTGCTGGGCGGCCTCGGGCCTCTCGCTCATCGCCGCTCGGCGGCGTTCCATGCCGCGGACGGCAACGGTTCGGCGCTGGCGGACTTCACCGCCGAACAGCTGGCGGCGCGGCACGACATCCTCGACGAGATGGAGTCGCTGTTCGCCGGCCAGATCCGCTGGGTCCGGCTGGATGCGGACGGGCTGCGCCTGGGTTTGGCGCCACAGGCGGCCGCTCCGGAGTCGCGGACCCAGCGGCTGGCCGTGCGTACGGTCGTCGTGGCGCGGGAACGGAACCAGAAGAACTGGCGGACCGTCTGGTCGTCCGACGTGCTGACCCGGGCCGAGGAGTACGTGGAGATCGCGCCGGAGGCGGGGCGGACGGGCGGGCTGGAAATGTGGGTGCATCGGCTGCCGGACGGCCGCTACGTGGTGGATGCGGAAATCGACTGGCCCGAAGTCCCGCGGGCGTACCAAACGCGGGTGTTGTCCGTCGGTCGGCCGGAGCGCATCCTGACGCAGAGGACGGAAGACCGCGAATACCGCATCTATCAATCCGTCGAACCGCTCGTGAAGGGGAACGGGTGATGAAAGCGGCGGGATGGATTTTGGCGGCGTGGGCGGGCGGGGCCGCCGCATGGCCGGCGGCGGCCGAGGAAGCCGCGGGCTTGCGCTGGCAGGCCGGGAGCTCCGCCGTGTTCGGCGGGACTTCCGCGACGTGGCGCGCGGAAGCGTGCGCGCCGCGCGCCGTCGCTGGCCAGCTGGCCTGGACCCTCGAAGTGGACGGCGGCGTGGTCGCGCGCCGCGAACAGGGCGTCCGGTTGGAACCCGCCGCGCCGGCGGCGGTGGACATCGCCGCGGACGTGCCCGCGGTGCGCGCCGGCGTCGTGGCGGCAGGCCGTTTGTTGGCGACGCTGCTGGACGAGAACCGCCAGCCGCTGGCGGAGCTGGAGCGGCCGGTCTTCGTGTTCGGCCGGGATCCGGCGGCGGAGCGGAAGCAATGGCTTCAGGATCTGGACTTGCGCCTCTACGATCCGTCCGGCGAAACCGCGCGGACGTTGGACGAACTGGACTGGCCGTATCGGCGGCTCGCGAATCCGGCGGCGTTCGCCGCCTTGGGCGCGGCCACGCTGCTCGTCGGCGAGGGCTGTTCGCTGCGGGAAAACCGCGGGCTGCTGGAGGCCGCGGTCCGCGCGGCGGAGAACGGGGCGCGCGTCGTGGTCCTGGCGCCCGCGGACGGCGTTTTCGCGCCGCCGGGAACGCCGGCAGGCCGGCCGGAACCGGCCGAGCTGCATTTCCGGAGCGCGGAATTCGTCCGCGAGCTGGACAAACGGTTCGACGTGCCGCCGGCGCGCGCGACGTTCCGGCTGGACGGCACCCGGGCCGGGGCCGAAGTGGCGGTGGTTTCGTCCAACGGCTGGGCGTTTGTCGAGGCGCGCTGGAACAACGGCGGGGCGCTGGTTTTGGCGGGGCCGGGCGTGCTGGCGACGTGGGAGAGCTCTCCCGTGCCGCGCCATCTGTTGGTTCGATTGTTGGAATGGGCAACCGCAACGCAGGAGAAGGAACAATGAAGATGAACAAGTGGATGGTTTTGGCGGCCGGATTGGCGTTCGCCGGGCTCGGCGCGTCCGCGCAGGAAAGCATGACGGTGTATTCCACGGCGATTTTGCCGTTCCACGAACGGGGCGAAGGCGTCCGGGGCTACGGCAGCACCGCCAGCGACATCCTGTTCGCCGCGCTGGTGGCGAATCCGGATTTGCTGCTGGTGGACCGCGCGGAGATCGACAAGACGCTGGCGGAGCAGGAACTGAACCTCAGCGGCATGGTGAGTCCCGGCGACGCCGTGAAGGTGGGCAACCTGATCGGCGCCAAGGTGCTCGTGACGGGTTCGGTCATCGACGCGGACCAGACCACCTATCTGGTGGCGCGCATCATCGGCACGGAAACGAGCCGCGTGCTGGGCGAATCGGTGAAGGGCAAGGCGTCCGAGCCCATCGGCGACCTGGCCGAACAGCTCGCCGAAAAAGTGGGTGCGACGATCGTCGCGCGGGCTTCCGAACTGGTGGCGCCGGCCAAGAAGCCGGAAGAACGGATCGCCGCGATCCGGGCCGCGCTGGGCGACAAGCCGCGGCCGGTCTTGCTGGTGAGCATCGCCGAGCGGCACGTCGGGCGCGCCCCGATCGATCCCGCCGCAGAGACGGAAATCACGCTTCTGGGCCGCGAGACGGGCTTCGAAGTGGTGGATCCCAAGGCCGGTTCCGCGAAACAGGCCGACGTGCTCATCCAGGGCGAGGGCTTCAGCGAATTCGCCATGCGCCGCGGCAACATGGTCAGCGTCAAGGCGCGCCTGGAAGTGAAGGCCATCGACCGCGCCACCGACCGCGTCATCGCCACGGACCGCCAGACCGCGGTCGTGGTGGATTTGACCGAAGAAATCGCGGGCAAGTCCGCCTTGCAGGAAGCCGCCGCGCAGATCGCGGAACGCCTGCTGCCGCAATTGGCGAAATAACCGGTCGATCGTTGCGATCCGACGGACAGGCCGTGAACCGCTCGAACCGCAAGGGATTCGCGTGCGCGCTGGCGCTGCTGTGGGCCGCCGGCGCGCAAGCCGAAGTGCGCGTGGCGCTGGTGGGGGCCGACCTGTCCGCCGCCGCCCAGGCGGCGGTGGAACTGGCCGAAGCGGAACTGTCCGCGCGCGCCGGGTTGATGCTGCTGGACCGCGCGACGATCGGCCAGGTTCTGCGCGAGCAGAACCTGGCGGCGGAGGGATTCGCGCAACCGGACGATGCCGTCCGGCTCGGGCAATTGCTGGCGGTGGACGTATTCGTCCATGCGGAGGCGATTCCCGGCGAAGAGGCATTCGGGGTCGCGGCGTTCGAGACCGCGCAAGGCATCCGGCTGCTGGATCGGGCCGTCGCGGGGACCGATCCCGAGGCGCTGGCCGCGGCGTTGACGGCGGCCGTGGACGAGGCACTCGCCAAATGGAAGGCGCCCGCGGGGGCGGCGACGGCCATCGCGCTGATGGGCGTGCGCAACGTGGACTTGCCGAAAAGCCGAACCGGCGAATGCGAGGCGCTCGGCGTCCTGCTGGAGCGGAGGCTGCTGGATTCGCCCGACGTCGTGATGGTCGAACGGAAGCGGCTCCAAAGCTTGAACGTGGATCGCAAATTGGCGCCGAACCGTCCGGAAGCCCGGTTGCTGTCCGCGCCGGTGCTGTTGGAACTGGACGTCGAAGGGGCCGGTGCCGAAGGCGGTTTGCGGGCGGCGGCCCATTTGTCGAACGCCAAGGGCGGCATGCTGGGAATCGCGCGGGCTGGCGCGAAAACCGCTCCGGAACTGGCCGACAAAATCGGTTCCCGGATCCTGGAAAAACTGGAAGCGGCGGCGGCGACTCCCGCGGCCTCGCCCCCATTGGAAGCCTCGCGGTTTTTCCGCCAGGCCCGATTCTGGAAATCCCAGGAGCGACCGGATCTGGCGTTGGCTTCCGCGGAAGCCGCTTATGCGCTGGATTCCGCCAATCCGGTCATGCGGATGCTCTTGATCAACGCCTTGTTGTCCGCCGCAAACGCGGATCTGGCGCAAGCCCGGCCGCAAGCGCTGGCTTATGCCGCGCGCGGAATGGCGATGTTGCGTCAGCCAAGCCCGCCGCCGGCGTTTTCCCATCCGGAACAGAAAAAACAATTCACCCAGCTCGCGGCCGACGTCGAAAATTTCTTCCGGGGATTCGGCGAGCGCGTCGGCCAGTCCCGGGGCGAAAATCCGCTTGCGGACGAAGAGGCCGCGGATTACGCCGACTTCTGCCGCGATTGGCTGGCCCGGTCGCCGTATGCCCCCGATGCCCGGCAAGCGCCCTCCGGCTGGGATCTGCTGTTGTTCGTCGGGGAGCCGGATGCGTTCCAGTACTTTCCCGACTCCGACAGCGCGTGGCGAACGTTGGCCGGGCTCGTCGAACGTTGGTGCGCGGAACGGCTGGGCAAGGAGCGCTCGGCCATTCCGCCCTGGACGTTGCTCGAGCGGCTGGTGGCCATCGAGGATGGGCTCGGGATAACTCCCGATTCTCGCGCGCGGGCGGATTTGTGGTCCTATTTCGAGAAGCACGGCAATCCGTTGCTGGGCTGGTTCGGGCGCTGCGGCCGCGTTTTCGACGACGCCCGGCAGAGCCAGGATCCGGAACGCCTGGCGACGCCCGAAAG
>RZYG01000442.1 GCA_009930415.1 Spartobacteria bacterium
CGGCAGCGACCCCCAACCCCAACCACGCACGGAAGGAAGAACGACGATGAGAAACCGGTGGGCGATCTTATTGGCGGCCGCGTTGGCGCAAACGACCTTCGCGGAACCCGCGGCAAAAAACGCGGAAGTCAACGGCGTGGTCTCGATGGAGGCCGAAAGCTACACAAGCCAGTTGGGCTACGTCCGGGTTGGCAACGCCAACGCCTCGGGTGGGGCCGCGATGCGGGCCGACGGCGGTTCCGACAGCAAGCTGGATTTCCGCTTCACGGTGCAGCAAGCCGGCACGTGGTACGTCTGGGTGCGCGCCTACGCCACCGCCGACGTCAACAACGGTTTCCGGCTGGGTCTGGACGGCGCCGTGAAAGGCGACATCTACCTGAAGAAAATCGGCTGGAGCTGGACGCCGGAATGGTTGCGGGGCGAAAGCCACTCGGGCCCCGTCACGGTCACGCTGTCGGCCGGCACCCACACCCTGTCGATCCTCAAGCGGAAAGTCGAAAACCCTTTGCTCGACAAGATCGTACTGACCCGCACCGCCACGCCGCCCTCGGGTCTGGGCCCGGCCGCCACGGGCACGGCATCCACGCTAGCCATCAGCCCTGGCAGCGCCGCCCTGACGCCGGCCGCATCCAATGGCCGCAAGATCACGGTGACCGCCAATACCGCCTGGACGGCCAAGGCGAGCAAAACCTGGATCACCATCGTTTCCGGTGCCTCCGGCAACGGCAATGGCACCGTCACCTACAACGTGGCCGCCAATCCGGGCGCGGCCCGTTCCGGCGCCATCACCGTGACCGGCGGCGGCACCACCAAGACGCACACGATCAGCCAAAGTGCGGCCTCCTTGGTGATCGCCCCCGAAAACATCTACGTCCCCAGTCGCGGCGCGGCCCGGCGGCAAGTGGCGGCCACGGCCAACATGGCGCTGACCACGACGATCAATGCTCCGTGGCTCGACGTCACCTCCTTCACGTCGGGCACCGCCACGACCAAGGTGACGTTCGACATCCAGCCGAACGTTGTCGCGCAGGCCCGCAAGGGCACCATTTCCTTCGCCGGCGGGGGCCTCGTCCGCACCTTCACCGTCTACCAATGGCCGGCCGCCACCCATCCGCTCGTTTCGGCCGACGGCGATTTCGACGGCGACTTCGAGGCGGACGTCGCCACCTAC
>RZYG01000168.1 GCA_009930415.1 Spartobacteria bacterium
CGGGGGCTCCAAAAACAAAAACGGGATCCGGCGTCAGCAGTTGGCGCAATAGTCGCAGCGCATCTTGTTGGCCTTGGTCAAGGCCTCGAGCTGGGACTTGCTGGATTGGTCGAGATCCGAGAAATGGATCACCGTGCGGAAGCCGGCGCCTTCGGGCTGCGAGCTGACGACCACGCCGCAACATTTGACCTGGGCGGGTTCGCCGTCGTCGGACAGGGGCCGGATGGAAATGTCGAATTCGTAGAGGCCGAATTCGGGCATGGGCCGCGCGGAAATGAACTTCATGCCGAGGTGGCAGATGTGCAGGTCGTCGAGGGGGCCGAGGGGGGAATCTTCGTCGAGAGCCAGAGAAACGCTGTATTCGCCGAAGGAGTATTTGGTTGTCGTCATGGTCTATGATTTATCCGTACGCGTCATCCCCTCGACGGCAACAAACTACCCCACTTTGAAAACCTGTCAAACGGGACGCGCGTTTTTTTGTCGTTTCAGCCCAGCAGCGCGGCCCGCTTGGCCGCGTAGCGTTTCCGCTCGCCGGCCGCCCAGCGGGCCGCCGCGCGGACCTGCGCGGCCAAGGCCTTGAAATCCAGCCCCAGGGGGGCCCCCAGATGCCGCTTGGCGGCCAGCGCCGCGTCGGGATCATGTCCAGCCAGCTGGTCGAGATTGGCCTTCACCTGGTGATAAGCGTCGCGGAACGGCATGCCTTGGGCCACGAGTTCCAGCGCGCGGTCGGTGGCGTACACCTCCGGCCCGAAGCCCCGGCGGAGGGCCGCGGCATCCACTTCCAGACCCGCCACGAGCGGGTTCAAAATCCGCAGCGAGGAAATCGCCAGCTCGAAGCCTTCCATGAACGGCGCCTTGGTTTCCTGCAGGTCGCGGTTGTAGCCGGACGGCGCGGCGCGCACGATCTCGGCCACGAGATTGGCGTAGGCCAGCACCTTGGCGGCTTTTGCGCGCAACAGTTCCGGCACGTCGGGATTCCGCTTCTGCGGCATGATGCTGCTGCCGGTCGTGAATTCCGTCGGCAGGCGGAAGTAGCCGAATTCCGGCATTGAAAACAGAATCAGGTCCTGCGCCAAACGCGACAGCGTCAGCATCGCCTGCCCCAGCGCGGCGAGGATGACCGACTCCAGCTTGCCGCGGGCCTGGTTGGCATGGAGCACGTTGTGGACCGGCGCGGCGAACCCGAGCAAATCGCTGGCGAGCGGACGGTCGATCGGCAGCGGCACGCCGTAGCTGGCGGCCGAGCCGAGCGGGCAGCGGTCGTTCAGTTCGTAGGCCGTCCGCAGCAGCGCCAGGTCGTCCAGCAGGCTCTCGGCCCAGGCCGACGCCCACAGGCCGACGCTCGAGGGCATCGCCGGCTGCATATGCGTGCGGCCGACCATCGGCACCTTGGCGTGTTTTTTCGCGAAGGCGATCAGCGTGCCGGCCAGCGCCGCGGCGGCATCCGCCGCGTCCAGCAGGCGCGTTTTGGCGTACAGCCGCAGGTCCGTCGCGACCTGGTCGTTGCGGCTGCGGCAGACGTGGACCCGCTTGCCGAGATCGCCGAGCTTTTCCGTCAGGCGGCGTTCGACGGCCAAATGGACGTCCTGGTCTTCCAGGGAAATCTTGAACTTGCCGGCTTCCGCGGCGGCGACGATGCCGCGCAGCTCGGCGATGACGGCCCGGGCGTCGGCGGGGGTCAGCAGCGGCGGCTGGACCGGCATCCGGGCCAGCATGGCGACGTGCGCGGCGGTCCCGAAGCAATCGGCATCGACGAGCGCCAGATCGAGCACGCGGTCCTGGCCGGCCGTGTAGGCCAGCACGTCCGCGTCCACCTCCCCCACCGTCGTCTTGCGGCGCATCCTAGTGCTGGATTCGCTTGATCTTGAAAATATGCTTGTCCGGCTCCGCGAGGAATTCGGGCGGCAGTTCGATGCGCACGGTCTTGCCCTTGTCGTCGCCGGACGACGGCGTCGGATCGGTCGGACGGCTCGGCGGAGCCATTTGGCTCTTGGGCACTTCGATGATGCCGCCGGGAATCTGGAACGCCTTCTGGCAAACCGGACAGTCGATGGTCTGGCCGGCCATTTCCTCGGGACCGTTCAGATTCTGCCCGCAATGGGGGCAATCGAAATTGATATCAGCCATGTGCGTCACCTCGCGATAGTTGCCTGGGTCCTTGAATCTATTTTCAACCTTAGCATGCCGGCGGCGGCTTGGGAAGCCCCGGAATGGCCCCGTAGTGGATTTTCCACAGGCAGAGGCCGCGGGCGGGCGCGGTTTCCACCCGGGCGGTGCGGCGCTGGCTGGCGAGCAGGGCGGCGGTTTCGGCGGCCGGAACCGCGCCGAGCCCCACCCGGATCAGGTGCCCGGCCAGGCTGCGCACCATCTTGTAGAGGAACCCGTCGCCGACCGCCGCGATCGTGATGAGCGGCCCCTGCTTGCGCACCGTCAGCCGCCAGAGCGTGCGGACGGTGCCGCCGATCTCCCGGTGGGGATTCGCGGAAAACGCGGCGAAGTCGCGCGTGCCCTCCAGCATTCCCGCGGCCTGGCGCATCGCGGGCAGATCCAGGGGCAGCCGAACGTGGACGGTCTGGCGGCGGTGCAGCGGGCACGGCACCGGCGCGTTCCAGATGGAATACCGGTATTCCTTGCCTTTCGCGTCGTAGCGCGCGTGGAAAGTCGGCCGCGCCAACCGCAGGTCCAACGCCCGCACGGAATCGGGCAGCAGCGCGTTCAGGCCATGCTGCAGCCGCCGGGTCTCCCAGGGCAGCTTCAAATCGAAATGCGCCACCTGCGCCCGGGCATGCACGCCGGTGTCGGTGCGGCCGCAGGAATGCACGCGGATGGTCTCGCCGGTCAGTTGAGCCAGCGCCGCTTCCAGCGCGCCCTGCACCGTCGCCTTGTTCGGTTGGGCCTGCCAGCCATGGAAATCCGTGCCGTCGTAGGCCACGGCCAGACGATAGCGCCGCCCGCCTTTCGGCGGGCGCACGTGGGGCTTGCCGCCCGTTGCCGACGCCGGACTCACGGATCGTCCTCGCCGACCGGCCCGCCGCCCGTCGCATCCAGATAGCCCTGCAGGATGACCTGCGCGGCCAGCTTGTCCACCACCCCGCGCCGCTTCTGGCGGCTCGTGCCCGCCTCGATCAGCACCGCTTCGGCGATCTTCGTGCTCAGGCGCTCGTCCCACTTCTTCAGGGGAATCGCCGTGCGCTTCGCCAGTTCCGCCATGAATTCGTCCGTGCGGACCGTGCGCGGCCCGCTCGTGCCGTTCATGTTGAGCGGATAGCCCACGACGATTTCGGCCACCCGTTCCGTTTCCGCCAGGCGCGCGACGGCCGCCGCGGCCTGTTCCGTGCGCGGGCACGAGAGCGTCTCGCGCGGAAACGCGATCGTCCGCGAATCGTCGCTGATCGCCACCCCCGTGCGGCGCTCGCCGTAATCCACGCCCAGGATCTTGGCCATCAGCGGGTCTCCATTGGATGAATCCGCAAAAAGCCGCCGCGGCTCACCCGGAGGGTTCGCCCTACCTCGGAAAGCCCAGAGTGGGCGTGGGTAGGGCGAGGCGTCCCTGCCGAGCCGGGCTGTTCGGTGCCGGAGGCAGGAACGGCTCTCCGAGCCGTCCGGACTGTTTGATCAGACGGCCCCGGGACGAGGTCGTCCCGGCTCCATTCCGGCCGTTGGAGCCCCCGACGCCCCCGTCGGGGGAAGGAACAACGTCCTCGCGCGCCGTCCATCGCGCTCAAACCGGGCAGACCTTCAGCGCGTGCTGCGCCAGAAGGTGGCCGGCTTCGCGGCATTCCGCGAGGCCCGCGGCCGACGGCTTGTAGTTCAGTTTCAGCACCGGGCGCAGCAATTCCACCTTCATGGTTTGCAGGTAGTGCTCCACCTCTTCGGGTCCGCCGCGGCCCCAGCCGTAGCTGCCGAAGGCGAAGCCCGCCTTGCGCGCCGGGCGCAGGCCCTTCAAATAGGTCAGCGCGTCGGCCAGCGCCGGCATCAGCGTGCCGTTGAGCGTGGGCGAGCCCGCCGCGAACGCCGCGGCGTCGAGCAGTTCCGTCGCCAGCTTCGTGCCGGTCGTCGCGCGCACGTGGAACAACTTGACCTCGACGGCCGGACCGCCCGCGGCGATCGCGCCCTGCGCGATGGCCTCGGCCATCGCTTCGGTGCTCTTCCACATCGTGTCGTACAGCACGACCGCCTTGCGCACCGGGGCGCAAACGGCCCACTGGTCGTAGGCATCCAGCAGCCGCGCCACCTGCGTCCGCCAGACCACGCCGTGGCTCGGACAGATCACGGCCGGATCCAGCTTCCGGACCGCGGCCACCGCCTTCGTCACCGGCAGCACGTAGAGCATCAGGATGTTCGCGACGTAGGTCTTCGCCTCGTGGAACAGTTCCGTCGCGTCCACTTCGTCGTCGAAGCGCCCGCTCGTCGCGTAGTGCTGCCCGAAGGCGTCCATGGAAAACAGCAGGCGGTCCTGCGGGATCCAGGTCGCCATGCTCTCCGGCCAGTGCGCCATCGGCGTTTCGATGAACTCCAGCGTGCGCGCCCCCAGCGAGAGGACGTCGCCGGTCTTGACGATCTTGAATTTCCAGTCCGCGGTCTCGTAGTAGATCGAGAGGACGTCCTTGCACTTCTGGTCGCACACCAGCGTCGCGTTCAGGCAGGCCGCCATCACCGCCGGCAGCGAACCCGAATGGTCCGGCTCCGCGTGGTTGCAGACCACCCAGCGGACGTCCGCCAGCGGCACCAGTTCCGACACGTTCCGCAGCAGCTCCGCCGCATAGGGCGCCTTGACCGTATCGACCAGCGCGGTTTCCTCGTCCCGCACCAAGTACGAATTGTAGGTCGAGCCCCGTTCCGTCACGTAGCCGTGGAAATCGCGGACGTTCCAGTCCACGAAACCCACCCAATCCACGCCATCCACGATTTGCCGGTTCATGTGTTCCGCGACTCCTTCAACCTGGCTTGGCAGCTCCGCTGTAGCCGGCCTCGTCGAGGCCGGGGCTGCTGTTCTCGGTTTCCGGCCCCCGGGGCCGGCTACAAAACCAAACCCTACGGCGCGGCCGGCTTGGGCATTTCGGCCACGATGGCCTTCGCCTTGTAGCCTTCCAGCTCCTTGATGCGCGCCACGGCGGCGGCCAACTTCGTGCGCAGGTCGCCCGCTTCGGCCTCCTGGGCGCCCAGCGCATCCGTCTTTTCCTGCAGCGACTGGCTCACCTGCTCGAGCTGGGCCTTGCCGGCTTCCAGATCCGCCTGGGCGCCGTTCAGCGAATTCGTCGCCTTGCCCAGATCCAGCTCCAGGCGGGCCGCGGCGGCCTTGAGCTGGTCGATTTCGTCGCCCAGAGCCAAGCCGTTCTGCTTCTCGCCGTTCCACGCCCAACCCAGCCAGCACAGCGCCAGCACCAGCACGATATCCAACATGTACTTCATGGTTTCCGTTTCCTTTTCCGCCTATGGAGCCGGCGATCGGACTCGAACCGATGACCTGCTGATTACAAATCAGCTGCTCTGCCAACTGAGCTAAGCCGGCCGCTGGCAATCCGAATCCCGAATTATGCCCCACCCCGCGCCCGATTTCAACCCCGCTGCCGCCGACACGTAACCGCCGGGCGCATCTGCGGTTGGGTGTCGTCCGCATGGACCCTTGTGGCGCGGGGCTCCCGCCCCGCGCGGATTCTTCCAGCCGCACGCGGCAGGAGCCGCATGCCACGAAGGCCAGCATTTCCATCCCGATGACGCCCAAAATGCACCG
>RZYG01000169.1 GCA_009930415.1 Spartobacteria bacterium
ACGGCCATGCCCTCGCCGTCAAGAAGCTCGTCGCGCCCGACCGGCCGTTCCCGTTGAGCCTCCATCTCGGCTTCAAAACGGCGGCCGAACTCGCCGCGCCGCGGCGCCGTGCCGCGTTCCGGGATTGGTTGCGACGCCATGATTGTTTCATCGCCGGCGTCAACGCGTTCCCCTTCGGCGCGTTCCACGCCGCGGCCGTCAAGACCGCCGTCTACCGGCCCGATTGGCGCAGCCCTGACCGCCTCGCCTACACGCTTCTCGTTGCGCGCCTGCTCGCCGACCTGATTCCCGCCGGCGCCGCCGCGACGCTGACCACCGTGCCCGGCGGCTGGCGGCCCGACTGGACGACCGCCGCCGACCGGCGGCGGGCCCTGAAAAACCTCGCTCGCGCCGCCGCCGGTTGCCGCGAGATTTTTGAAACCACCGGATGCCGAGTCGCCATCGCCGTCGAGCCCGAGCCCGGCTGCGCATGGGAGCTGTTCGATCCGGCGGTCGAAGCCGCCGGCCCCGAGATCGGCTGGTGCCTCGACGCCTGCCACGCGGCCGTCGAATTCCGGCCGCTGGCGCGCCTGCCGTGGCAGCGCATCGTCCGGGTCCAGCTTTCCGCCGCCATCGAATGCGACAACGTACCCGCCGCGCGCGCCGCCTTGGCGCCGTTCGTCGAGCCGCGCTATCTGCACCAGACCCGCGCGGTTCTCGACGGCGAGGTCGTCGGTGTCTGGCCCGATCTGGCCCCCGCGCTGGACGCCCTGCCCAAGTTGCCGGAGCAAGCCGTCGTGCGCACCCATTACCACGTGCCGCTGACGTGGGCGGGCTCCGGCCCCCTGCGCTCCACGCGCGGCCAGTTGACCCCCGCGTTCTTTTCGAAAGCCCGCCGCGTTTTCAGCGAAGTGGAAACCTACACCCTGGACGTCCTCCCCCGCGCCCTGCGTCCCCGCGCCCTGGCCCGGACCATCGCCGGCGAACTCGTCTGGGTGGCCGAGCGCTACGGCTTGTCTTCGTCCACGAACCGGAAGATCGTCTCGCCGGGCTTGGCGTAGTTCAGGTCTTCCCGCGCGATCTTTTCGACGAAGGTCGGATCTTCTTGAAGCTTTTCCTGCTTGCGCTTGAGCTGGCGCAGCTGCTCGGCCTCGCGCTGGATGTCCTGGCGGAGCGTTTCCGCCTGAGCCCGCAGCCGCTTCTGCTCCTCCATCTTCGGCAGGAACAGCCGCAGCACGATGCCCACCACGAGCCCGATGATCGCGAGCAGGCAAATCCGCTGGGTGAACTTCCAGACATTCATACCTTTTCATCCTAGCCGTTCCGCCGCCGCTGCGCAATGCCCGGCTCGCCCGTCTCGCCTTGCGTTCGGCGCCGCGATGCCGTAGGTTCGGCGCACCATGTCCCGCCCGCCGCAAGAATTCGATTTCTGGTACGCCGTCAACAACACGGAAGTGCTGGAACTGCCGCGCGGCCGGCTGGAAACCTTCGGCACCACCCTGATCAACTATCGCCTCGTCACCGAGCTGATGGACTCCGTCGGCCAGGTGCGCATCCGCGAAGGCCGCATCCAGTCGTTCCGCCCCGAAATCCTGACGCCCGGGTCGCTTGCGGAATCCCCGCTGGCGGAAGGCTTCCGGTCCGGCCCCGCCGAGGATTTCGTCCGGTGGCTGCGCGAGCACGAAGCGGAACTGGTCCTGCTGAAGTACGGCTTCAAGATCCGCCAGGAAACGCTCACCGAATCCATCGTGCACGACACCGTCGACAACGTCCTCGACCGGGTCCGGGCCGATTTGAACTCGCGCGCGGATCCCCTCTCCGCGCTGGTGCGGGGCGTGGACGAGCCGTGGGAAGTGTGCCTGCTCAAGCTGCTGTTCGAAGTGGTCCGGGCGTCCGCGCCGGGCAATGCCCGCGATCTGCGGGCCGATCCGGACGGTTCGCGGCACCAAATCGAATTGGCTTTCCGCCAAGCTTCGCGGGACCGCACGCGCCTGGCCCCCTTGGCCCAGATGCTGAACCGCCTCGGAAAGTTCGCGGACTACGAAGACCGCTTCTACGCCCTCGTGCGGTCGCTCGCGGACTGACGCGGCTCAGCGCGCCGCGATCCACGGGATCGCCGTGAACGTGCCGAGGCTGCTGCCGAGATTGGCCAAGACCACCACGAGCAAAATCCGCACGACGGGATTGCGGATGAAATCGCGGAAATTCTCCATCGCCGCGGGCAGCGCTTCGAAATCGCCCACGGAAGGGGGCCGGAGCCACGCTTCCACCAGACCCGCCACCCAGCCGGCGGCGATGGCGGGATTCAAGCTCGTGATCGGCGCGGCGACGAACGCCGCCAGGATCGTCAGCGGATGCGCCCAGGCCAGCGCCGCCCCCAGCGCCGCCAACGCGCCGTTGACGCCCACCCAGATGAGGATGGAATCCACGCCGCGTTCGGCGCCGCCGTGGACGAAGCCCCACGCGATCAAAGCCACCACCGCGGCGGGTATCAGCCACGGCCAGATCTTCGACCAGCGCGACGGCGGCGGCAGGCTTTCGAGTTCCGCCAGCGGCGCATCGGCCTGGATGGACTTCAGCATGCCCGGCACGTGGCCGGCGCCCACCACCGCGACGATGCGCGTGCCCGGCGCCGCGCGCAGCTTCTGGGCCAGATAGACGTCGCGTTCGTCGATCAGCCGCTTCTTGATTTCCGGGAAGGATTTCCCCATCTCGCCCATCAGGGCTTCGAGCTGGTCCTGCTTCTTGAGCGCTTCGACGTCCGCGGCGGCGATTTCGTCCGTGGAAAACAGGGCGCCGGCCAGCGTGCCGAACAATTTGACCCGCTGCCAAAATCCCAGATGCCGCCAGACCCGCTTGAGGGTGAGATCGATGCGCCGGTCGATCAGTTCGAGCCGCGCGCCCGTTTCCTCGGCGCAGGCCGCGCCGGCCAGCATTTCCGCGCCGGGTTCGACTTCGAGCTGCTTGCCGAGCCGGCGGTAAAACGCCTGCAGCGCCAGTTGCGCCAGCAGGAAGGTCGCCTTCTTCTGCTTGATCAACTGGAACAGGTTGGTGTTCCGCCAGGCGGCTTTCTTCACCAGGCCCTGATAGCGCGGCTCGCACAGTTCGATGGCGACGACGTCCGGCCGCACGGCGGCGACGGCGGCGCGCACGTCCTGCACGCTCTGCGCGGAAACGTGCGCCGTGCCGACAATATAGACGGTTTTGCCCTCCAGCTCCACCACGGTGGCGCCGGAGGGCAAAGAGGAGGCGGATTCTTCCGTCATGGACGGATTTACTTCGCGCCGCCCTTCTTGATGTAGATGTCCGTGCGGCGGTTCTTCTGCATGTTCGCCTCGGTGTCGTTCAGCGCGACGGGCCGGTCGAAACCGTAGCCCACCGCCGTCACGTTGGCCGCCGCAATGCCGCTCTTCTGGACGAGGTAGTCCTTCACGGCGTTGGCGCGGCGTTCGCTCAGCTTCTGGTTGTATTCCCGCGTCGAGCGCTTGCGCTTGTCGGCGTGGCCTTCCACGCGGACGGTGGCGTCCGGCGAGCGCTGCAGGACCTTCACGACCGGCTCCAGATCCTTGTGGTACTGCGGCCGGATGAACGACTTGTCGTAGTCGAACTCGATCAGCAGCGTGAACTTCTGCAGGTCGTCGGCGGGATCCAGCGGATTGGTGCCGTCTTCGATGACTTCGTGGCCGTCGGTGACGCCGCCCTTGTCCGTGTCGGGATCCAGGGGATTCGTCTTGTAGGTCAGCACTTCCGCGCCGTCCTTGAGGCCGTCCCAATCGCTGTCGGGATTCAGCGGATCGGTGGTGTAGCCGCGGCGGCCGAAATGCTCGTCGCCGTCCGAGAGGCCGTCGCCGTCCGTGTCCGGATTGTAGGGATCGGTGCCGACCACCGCTTCGTCGCGGTCGTAGAGACCGTCGCCGTCGCTGTCGATGTCGCCGCCCTCGGCCACCACGTACTGGGGCGCGATGCGCTTCGTGGCGCCGAAGCGGTAGGTCACGCCCATTTCCACGATCGCCGGCGTTTCGCTGTTCTTGCCCTGCACGCCCACGGCGACGTCGGTCCGCAGCGCCCAGGAATCGTTGAAGTGGTAGAACACGCCCGCGCCGCCGAACAGACCCAGCTGCGTCTTGCCGTTTTCGACGTCGTCGCCGAAGAACGTCACCGACGGACCCGCGAAGAGGAACGGATCGATGCGGCGGTTTTCGAGCGCGCGCAGATGCAGCAGCCCTTCCAGGCTCAGCCGCAGCGCGGTGGTGCTGCCGTCGAGCGCCTCGACGTTGAGGTCCTCCTGGTCCCGCGCGGAGAGCGACGGCATGAAGTTCAGGCCGGCTTCGAGATCCCACCAGGCGTTGAAGCTGTAGCCGACCTTGCCCATGAGGCCCACGCCGGATTCCATTTCCCAATCGCCTTCGGTTTCGTACCAGTTCAGGCCCAGCGTGCCGAACCACGGCGCGCGCGCGAACAGATCGTCGTCCGCCGCCCGAGCCGAACCCATCCAACACGACGCGGCCAGCGCCGCCGTCAACATCCACTTCATCGATTTCATCATTGCCATTGCTCCCTCTTCAAAGGTTGCGGAGACCATACCGGGCCACCCCTGCCCGCGCAATCAAAAACGCGGAATTTCCCCGCGCCTATTCGGCGCGGTCCAGCCGGAAATCCCGGACCAGCAGCGCGCCGCCGGCGCCGATTTTTTTCCAGCGCAGAACCTGGACGCCGGGAGGCGATTCCAGCGCGAACGTCCGGCGCTCCAGCCGGCCTTCCGGAAACGCCAGCGGCGCCGCATCCCCGATCCGGACCCGCTGTTCGCCGCCCATGGCCGCGGCGACGATTTCGCCCGCGAATTTCACCGGGACGTCCCGCAAATTGTGGATTTCCATGGCGCCTTCGCCTTCCAGCACGCGGTAGTCCGTGAAATCGCCCTGTTGCCACGGCTTGAACAGCCGCCAGCCCGCGCCGAAGAACCAGACGGCGTCCTGGCCGGCCGCCCGCGCCCGCGCGGCGACGTCGGCATGCGTGTCGTAGAAAATCTCCGTCGCCACCCGGTTGGTCTCCGAATAGAACTCCTCCATCGGCGCGAAACCCGTGTCCCGCAGCCACACCCCCGCCGCGTTGGTGACCACCGCGCGGTGCGCGAACCATTTTTCGGGCCAGCTCCAGAGACCCGCCCGCTTCTCGTGGTTGCGCGCGATCCGGATGAACGCCTGCGCCCCGTTGCGCTCGAACGCCGTTTGGGTGGTCTTGCGCCAGTTGTAGCCCACATAGTTCTCGTAGGGCTCGTCCGGCACGGTGAAGGTCACGAACACGTTGGATGGCGCATAGCGCGCCATCTCGTTCCAGGGCTCGTACCAGCGGTCCACGATGACCGCGTCGCCCGGCGCCAGATTCGCGTCCAGCCACGCCCGCAACGTGCGGTAGGCCGTGGTTTTGCCTTCCAGGCGCGTCACCTGCCAAGCCGGTACCGCCAGCAGGGCCACGAGCGCCGCGGCAACGCCCGCATCCAGCGCCAGCCGGCGACCGGCGCGGACGCCGGAAAAGGCCCGATCGAACGAAAACGCCGCGAACGCAAGGAACGCCGGCAGATTGGCCGCGAAATAGGCCAGCTTGGCCTTGTCGCCGCCGCCGACGGCGGTGATGTAGAAGTAGGATCCGGCCAGCCCACCGAGCGCCAGCCAAGCCAGCGTGCCGTACAGCGGGTCCCCGCGGCCTGGCCGACCGCGGCTCTTCCAGAAAACCCAGCCGGCGGCCGCCAG
>RZYG01000443.1 GCA_009930415.1 Spartobacteria bacterium
CGGCATTTCCGGCATCGATGCGCGCGGCTACGAGCAGCTGTCGCTCAGCTTCGGCTACTACAAGGAGTCCGCGACGGAGAATATGCAGCTCGGCGTGGAGTGGTCCATCGACGCCGGCGAAACCTGGCATCCGCTCGCGGTGTCCAACGCGCTGCCGGCCGCCAACGCGGCGCAATACGCGTGGTATGCGGTGTCCAACGTCGCGCTCGATGCGGGCGCGCTCGGTTCGGCCAACCTGAGCCTGCGCTGGGTCAATCCGGCCGGTTCGGTGCCCGGCCGCATCGACGACGTCCTGCTGCAGGGCTACGCGGATTCCGCCGAATTCGTCGCGGGCTATTCAAACCGCCTCGTGTCCGGCACGACGAGCCTGGCCGTGACCGGGCTCGCCGGCGGCGAGACCTATTACTTCCGCGTGCGCGCCGTCGGCGGCAGTTGCGAAAGCGCGTGGTCCGCCACGGGCAGCGCCACGCCCACGGGTACGCCGACGCCGCCCAGCTTCACCAGCGCCGCTTCGTTCGGCGCCACCACCGGCGTGGCGCGCACCTTCACCGTGACGGCCTCGGGTTATCCCAAACCCACGTTTGCGCTCCAAAACACGACGGCCGACGGCAGCCGCAGCTTCGACGCGGGCACGGGCGTGTTGACCTATACCCCGGCCGAGGCGGACGTCGGTTCGCAAACGTTCACCTTCGCGGCCGCGAATGCCTCGGGCACGGCGACGCAGACCGTGACGGCGACGGTCGCGGCCGGCGTGCCGTCCGCGCCGGCTGCGCTCTGGGCCGGCGCAACGAACGCGGCCGGCTTCACCGCCGCGTGGAACGCCTCGACCCTGGCAACGGGCTACCGGCTCGACGTCAGCACCGAACCGACCTTCCAGATCTTGAGCGGCGGCAGCGCCCAGACGGTTTTGGCCAGCAACGAAGCCACCGACGTCTCCCTGATTTCGGGCGATTGGTCCGGTACGGCGCTCGCCGGCACCAATGGCTACGTCCAGATGCTGCAAGCCACCTCGGAAATCGTCTCGCCGGCGTTTTCGACCGTGGGCTTCACCAACTTGACGGTCGATTGCCTCGCGCGGACCTACGGCGGGGGCACGGCTTCGAACATCGCGGTTTCCATCTCCACCGACAACGGTTCAACCTGGGCCGCGCTGG
>RZYG01000018.1 GCA_009930415.1 Spartobacteria bacterium
GGCGGCTTCCGCAGCCTGCTCGAGCTGGCGCAGAAGAAGGGCGTCCGCAAGGTGGTCTATTGCAGCACGCAGGGCGTGCACGGCAACATCGACAACCCGCCCGGCGACGAGAACTCGCCGATCAAGCCCGAGGACTACTACCAGTTTTCCAAGCACCAGGGCGAACTCGTAGCGGCGGAATTCATGGCGAAGGGGATGGACATCACGATCCTGCGGCCGACGGCGCTCTACGGCCCGGGCGATCCGGGGCGGTTCCTGATGATGTACAAGTGGGTCGAGAAGGGGTTCTTCCCGTTTTTCGGCGACGGCCAGGTGTTCTACCACCCGGTCTACGTCGAGAACTTCGTGGACGCGCACGAGCTGGCGGCGGAGAAGCCGGCGGCGAAGGGGCAGACCTACATCATCGCGGACGCGAAATATTATTACATAAAGGACATCGTGGCGATGATCGCCGAGGCGATGGGCCAGCCCTGCAAGTTCGTGCATCTGCCGTTCATGCCGCTGTATTGGGTGAGCGCGGTGGTGGAATTCCTCTACAAGCCGCTGCCGTGGGATCCGCCGCTGTTCCGGCGGCGCGCGGACTGGTACCGCCAGAACCGGGCGTTCAAGATCGACAAGGCGCGGCGCGACCTGGGCTACGAGCCGAAGGTCGGGCTGCTCGAAGGCCTCAAGATCACGGGCGAGTGGTACCGGGCCAACGGCTATCTGAAGAAGTAGCCTCCCATGTGCGGCATTTGCGGATTCAATTGGCGCGACCCCGAGCTGGCGCAGCGGATGACGGACGTCATCGCGCACCGCGGCCCGGACCAGGACGGCGTCTGGTGCGACGAGCACGTCTCGCTGGGCCACCGGCGCCTGAGCATCATCGACTTGTCCGAGGCCGGCCGCCAGCCGATGCCCAACGAGGACGACGGCGTCCAGGTGGTGTTCAACGGGGAGATCTACAACTTCGCCGAAATCCGCACGGAGCTGGAAGCCAAGGGGCACGTCTTCAAGAGCCACTCCGACACCGAGGTGATCATCCACGGCTACGAGGAATGGGGCTTCGACGTCGTCCACAAGTTCATCGGGATGTTCGGCATCGCGCTGTGGGATTCGAAGAAAAAGCGGCTGTGGCTGGTGCGCGACCGCATCGGCATCAAGCCGCTGTACTACCATTTCAAGAACGGCCGCTTCCTGTTCGGGTCCGAGATCAAGTGCATCCTGGAAGACCCGCAGGTGGCGCGCCAGGTGAACCACACGGCGCTGTATGCCTATCTGGGCTTCGAATTCGTGCCGGCGCCGGAGACGGCGTTCGCGGACATCCATAAAATTCCCGCCGGCCACTGGGCGGTGCTGGAAAACGGGCAACTGCGCGTCGAGGAATACTGGGACCTGAAGATGCCCGAGCGGGGCGTGGTCCGGTCCGAGGGCGAGATGGTCGAGCGCATCCGCGAGCTGATCGACGACGCGGTGCGGCTGCGGCTGATTTCCGACGTGCCCCTGGGCGCGTTCCTGTCGGGCGGGCTCGATTCGAGCACGATCGTGGCGATGATGCGCAAGCACAATCCCGGCAAGCTGCAGACCTTCACGATCGGCTACGAGGACGCGACGTTCAGCGAGACCGAATACGCGAAGGTCGTGGCGGACCATTTCGGCACCGAGCACCGCGTGCTGATCATCGACAAGATGGACGAGGCGTCCATCGAGAAATCCATCTGGCACCTCGACGAGCCGATGACGGACCTGTCGTCGATCCCGCTGATGTTCATCTGCCAGAAGGCCAAGCAGTACGTCACCGTGTGCCTGAGCGGCGAGGGCGGCGACGAAGTGTTCATCGGCTACGACCGCTTCAAGGCGGCGAAGATCGCGGGCTTCCTGAACTTCCTGCCGAAGTGGGTGCGGCACGACCTGGTGGGCAAGTGGGCCAAGGGGCTGGAAGACCGGCCCGAGAAAAAAGGCCCGATCAACATGTTCAAGCGGTTCATCGAAGGCTCGCTGCTGCCCGAAGAGGCCATGCACCTGCGCTGGCAGTACTTCATGGATCCGCGGCTGGAGCAGCATCTGTTCACCGATGCCTACAAGGCGCAGGTCCCGTTCGATCCGTTCGCGCGCGTCCGCGCCTACAACGCGAAATGCACCTCGAAGGACAAGGTGAACCAGCAGGCCTATCTGGACACGCGGTTCATGATGAGCGACAGCGTGCTGATGAAGGCCGACAAGATGAGCATGGCCTCCGCGCTGGAGATCCGCGTGCCGCTCTTGGACCACCGCCTGGTGGAATACCTCGGCACGGTGCCGGGCAACCAGAAGCTGCGCGGCATGACGACGAAGTACATCTTCCGCAAGGCGCTGGAAGGCATTTTGCCCAAGGAGATCGTCTGGCGCGGCAAGCAGGGCTACAGCCTGCCGGTGAAGAACCTCCTGCGCACGCAGCTCAAGGATTTCATGGTCGCGCTGCTGCACGAATCGCCGCTCATCCGCGAGGATTTCGACGTGGCGTTCGTGGACCGGCTGATCGACGAGCACCTTTCGATGAAGCAGAACCACAACCACGTGCTGTGGGGCCTGATGAACATCGCCATCTGGCACCGGCGGTTTTTCCGGAACGGATGAAGAGATGCTCTCACGGAGATTCACAGAGGTTCACGGAGGGGAATCCAGATTGAAAACTCTGTGGATCTCCGTGAATCTCTGTGAGAGAAATGGCTGGTAAGGATCGAAAGATGGCCGAATCCGCGGAATTCAAGGTCAAGGAAATCACGAAGGGCTCCGCGTTCGGCGCGTACCGCGCGTTGATGTACGGCGACCTGGGGCTCGGGAAGGTCCTCTGGGCCGAGATCCTGTTCACGCTGATCGGCGGGCTGGGCGGGGCGCTCGGGCTGTTCCTGCGGGCGAAGCTGTATCCGGCGCTGTTCAAGTCCTGCGGCCGCAAGGTCGTGTTCGGCAAGCACGTGACGCTCCGGCATCCGCACAAGATCGCGCTGGGCGACGGCGTGGTGCTCGACGACGGGTCCGTGGTGGACGCGAAGGGCTCGGACAATTCCGGCATCGTGCTGCGCGACCGGGTCTACGTGGGGCGCAACACGATCGTCTATTGCAAGAACGGGGATATCGAAATCGGCGAGAACGTAAGCTTCTCGGCCAACTGCATCGTGTTTTCCTCGAACAAGCTCGTCATGAAGAAGAACAGCGTGGTGGCGGCGTTCGCGTACCTGCTGAGCGGCGGGGAATACGATCTGGACGATCCGACGCCGCTGGCGCTGCAGAAGGGCACCTGCACGAAGGGCCCGCTGGAAATCGGCGAGGACTGCTGGATCGGCGCGGGCGCCAAGGTGCTCGACGGCGCGAGCCTAGGCGACCACGTCGCGCTGGGTGCGGGCGCGGTGGCGACCAAGCCGATTCCGGCGAATGCCATCGCCGTGGGCGTGCCGGCGCGCGCAATCAAGACGCGGAAAACGGCGGAATGAAAAAGCACCTGGCCCTGCTGGCCAAGCTGGCGGTGATGGGCGGGCTGCTGGCCGTGCTGTACCGCAACGTCGATTTCGCCGAATTCCGCGCGGCGCTGGCCGGCTTGCAATGGGCTTGGATTCCGCTGATCTACGCGCTGTTTTTTTCCAACACGCTCATCAACTCCTGGAAATGGCAGTTGCTGCTCCGGGCCGACGGCATCGCGCTGCCGTTGCGGTCGCTGGTGTGCAGCCACTTGATCGGGACGTTCTTCAATCTGTTCATGCCCTCGAGCATCGGCGGCGACGCCTACCGGGTGGTCGACGTGGGGCGGCGCGCGGGCAAAGGCGCGGGCGCGAAAAGTTTCGCGGCGGTGTTCGCCGAGCGGCTGGCGGGGTTCCTGGCGCTGGCGGTCTGGGGGCTGCTCTTCTCGGCCATCGGCTGGTCGCGGCTGCCGGACAAGCGCATCCTGTTCCTGCCGGTGGTCGTGTTCGGCCTGATGGGCGCGATGGCCGCGGCGCTGATCCAGCGCCGGGCGCTGGTGGCCGTTTGGAACGGGCTGCGGCTGAACCGGCTCCGCAAGCTCGACGCTTTCCTGCATCGGTTTCTCGATTCGCTGGCGGGCTATCACGCCGACCGCGGCTTGATCGCCTGGGTGTTCGGGCTGTCGCTGGTGTTCCAGATGACGGCGATCACCGCGATTTTCGCCATTTCGCGCGCGCTGGGCTGGGACATGTCGTTCGTCTATTTCTGCATTTTCGTGCCGCTGATCACGCTGGGGGAGGCGCTGCCGATTTCGATTTTCGGCATCGGCGTGCGGGACGGGCTCTACGTGTTCTTCTTCGCGCTGGGGGGGGCGACGCGCGAGCAGGCGCTGTCGTTCGCGCTGGTCTACGTGCTGCTCACGCTGGTCTATTCGCTGCTGGGGGGCGCGCTGTTCCTGGTGCGCAAGCCGCATGCGCCGGCCCCGGCGTGAAGCGGGCGCGAAGGCGGGGGTGGGTTTCGGGTTGGCCCGCTACGACGGCACGGTGTCCCAGGCCGATTCCTGGACCAGACAGGCTTCGGGCCGGCTGGCGAGCGGGCCCATTTTCAGGACGCGGCGGGTTTGCGATCCGTTCGGGCAATGGAGCAGGTCCACGTCCCAGCCGGCGTTGTCGTCGGGCGGGATGCAATCGGACCAGACGCGGAATTCCTTGTCCGTCAACTGTTCCATGGCCAGCCAATAGCCCAGCTTGACGATCAGCTCCGCGCGTTTGGCCGGTCCGTGCAGGTTCGCCGAGTCGTAGAGATCGCCATCGACCCGGAACACGGCCAGCGCCTCCTGGATTTGGCTGGCGATGTCGCCCGGAACTTTGCCCATCGTGATGGCCCAATGGATGGGCCCTGAAATGGAAATGCCGTATCTCATACGAAAGCGATGTAAAGCGCATCCTTCATTTACGTCTCGACAATAGAATTTCGGCGCAAGGCATTGACATCATGGAAAGCATGATTTTGGGGTAGCGGAATCCGCTGGGGGGACAGGGGGCAACCATTTGCGGGCGGACGATGGTGGAGCGGAGGGGCGTCGGGATGGGACAAGGGGGATCAATATCCAATATTCAATGTCCAATATCCAATTTTCAGTGCGGAGGAATGGGCCGATTGATTTGTTCGCCGCGCGAGGGGTAGGCTTGCCCTAGAGCGGGTTTCGCACCGCCGCAGCCGTTTTCAATCCCCCCGACGGGGTCGTCGGGGGCTCCAAGGACATGAATTCCGGGGCTGGATGGAGCCGGCACGACCTCGTGCCGGTCTTGTCTGGCGGCTACGGAATAGACGAAAACGCTCTAGCGGCGGGGTTCGTCGAGGACGAACTGGGCGGCGCGGGCGACGAGTTCGGGGGCGCGGGCCAAGCCCAGTTTCTGCTTGATGCCGGCGCGGTAGGTTTCGACGGTGCTGGTGGCCAGCCGGAGTTTTTGGGCGATCTGGCGGGTGCCGAATCCCTGGCCGAGCAGGCGGAAGACTTCGAGTTCGCGGTCGCTGAGCACGTCGGCGGGGGATTCGGCCGCGGCTTTCCGGGCGCGGGTCGGGACGTCGAGCAGGCGGCGGACGGTTTCTTCGCTGAAGGCCATTTGGCCGGCGAGCACCTTGCGGAGGGCGGCGAGGACGGCGGCGACGGGTTCGCGTTTCATGACGTAGCCGCGGGCGCCGGCGCGCACGGCGCGTTCGGCGTAGAGGTTTTCGTGGTGCATCGAGAGCACCAAAACGGGCAGGTCGGGCTGCCGGAGGTGGAGGTCCTTGATGAGGTCGAGGCCGTTGCCTTCGTCCATGGTCAGGTCCACGATCGCGACGTCGGGCCGGAGTTTGGCGACGGCGGCGAGGCCCGCGCGCGCGTCGGCGGCCTCCCCGCAGACGGCGAGATCGGATTGCTGGTTGATGACCTTGGCCAAGCCGTCGCGGAGGAGGGGATGGTCGTCCACGATCAGGACGGTACATTTGCGGCCGTTCGGGGCGGGTTTGTTCTTCATCGTTTTTTCTTTCGGACCGGCGCGGCGCGGGGGAGGAGGCATTTCACCGTCGTGCCGCGGCGGGGATGGGTGTCGATCCACAGGGTGGCGCCGATGAGGCCGGCGCGGTAGCGCATGATGTCGAGGCCCAGGCCGGGCGCGTTGTTCTTCCGGGCGGGGAGGCCGCGGCCGTTGTCCCGCACGGACAGGAGGAGGCCCCGGCGTTCTTTCGCCAGGCGGATTTCGATGCGCTGGGCGCGGCCGTGCTTGGCGGCGTTGGCGGCGGCCTCCTGGGCGATGCGGTAGAGCTGGCCCGCGGCGTGGACATCAAGCGGCGGGAGGGTGGCCGGGCCGGAATAGCGGCAGACGACGCCGAAGAGTTCCTGGGTGCGGAAGGCGAGTTCCTGCAAGGCGGCGGCGAGGCCGCCGCGCTTCACGTCGGCCAAGAGCAGGCCGCGGGCCAGCGCATGGGCGTCCGCGGCGGTCTGGCCGATCAGGCGGCCCAGCTTGCGGACGTCGTCGGCTTCGGGCCGTTGGGCGCGGGTCAGATCTTCGCGCACGGCGTCGGCCAGATAGCCGATGGCGGTCAGCGCCTGGCCGAGGCTGTCGTGCAGGTCGCGGCCGATGCGCTGGCGTTCGGCCTCGGCCGCCTGCAGGATTTCCGCTTCCAGGCGGCGCTGGTCGGTGATGTCGCGGATCAGGCCCGCGGCGCGGTTGGGGCGGTTGCGCGCGTCCCGGATCATGGCGCCGGAAGATTCGATCCAGCGGATCGAACCGTCCGGCCAGATCAGGCGGTAGGTCACGGTGGCCGGAATGCCGGTGCGGAGGCCGCTGCGGAACGCGCGGAGGACGTGGGCCCGGTCGTCCGGATGGACGTGCGCGAACCAGCGGGCCGCATCCATTTCGACGGGGCGGTTCCAGATCCGTTCGAAGGCGGGGCTGACGTAGAGCACTTTCAGCGTCCGGGCGTCGATGAGCCAGAAGGCGTCTTTGGCGTTTTCGGCCATTTCGCGGAACTGTTCTTCGCTTTGGGCCAGGGCTTCGCGGGAGGATTCCAGTTCGGCGGTGCGTTCCCGGACGCGCCGTTCGAGTTCGGCGTGGGCCTGCCGCAATTCGGTTTCGGCGCGCTTGCGTTCGGCGACGTCGCGGATGATGGCCCAGAGGCCGGCGGGCCGGCCCTGGGCGTCGCGGATGAGGCTGCCTTGCAGTTCGACCGGCACGCGGGTGCCGTCCTTGCGGACGTATTCCTTTTCGAACCGGTTGGAATAGCCGCGGCGGCGCATTTGCGCGACGGCTTTCTTCTCGACGGCCAGCCACTCCGGCGGGGTGATGTCGGCGAGGTGCAGGCGGAGCACTTCCTTGCGTGAATAGCCGAGGAGTTTTTCGAAGGCGGGGTTGCAGTCGATGAGCCGCCCTTGCAGATCCATGGCGGCGAACGCGTCCCGCATGTTTTCGAAGAGCAGCCGGTATTTGGATTCCGATTGCCGCAAGGCATCCTCGGCCCGCTTGCGCTCGGCGACGTCGCGGATGGACGCCCACATGCCGGTCGGCCGGCCGGCGGCGTCGCGGATCAGGATGATGCGCAGTTCGATCGGGACGAGCGTGCCGTTTTTGCGGCGATATTCCTTTTCGAACACGTCGGAATAGCCGCGCGCCAGCACCTGGTCCTTCAGGATTTTCGCTTCGGCGGCGTGCCACTTGCGGGGCGTGAGGCGCCGATAGGACATGTTCCGGAGTTCCGCGGCGGAATAGCCGGTCAGTTTCCGGAACGCCGGATTGAAGTCCTGGATGCGGCCCTGCAGGTCCGCGGCGACGAAGGCGTCGCGCATCGTTTCGTGCAGGTTCCGGTATTTGGCTTCCGAGAGCCGGAGGGCTTCTTCCGCCTGCTTGCGTTGGGAGATGTCGTGGTAGATGGATTGGATGGTCCCGTCGGGCATCCGCTTGCTGTGGATTTCCACGACGACTTCGGAGGCGTCCGGCCGGACGAGCTTGCGGACCCGCGTCACGGTTTCGCCCAGGTGGACCAGATCGAAGCGCATGGGGGTTTCGGCCATCGTCTGCGGATCGAACAGTTCGGTGACGTGCTTTCCGATCAGTTCCCGGCGCGTCCGGCCGGCGAGCGCGCACATGCAGGCATTGGCATCCGCGACGACGCCGTCCGGCGAGCCCAGCAGGATGCCGTCCACCGCGAAGTCGAACAGTTGGCGCTGCCGGGCTTCGCTGGCTTTCAGGGCCTCTTCGGCCAGTTTGCGGGCGGTGACGTCGAAGTCGATGCCGCGGTAGCCGAGCAGGGCGCCGTTCTTGTCCAGCAGGGGGATGGCGTTGGTGGACACCCACGTCGTGCGGCCGTCCTTGGCCACCATGGGATTTTCGTAGTTCAGGAATTTCTCGTGCCGGCGCATCACGGCCAAGGCGGCGGCGCGGAATTCGGCGCGGCTTTCCGCGGGATGCAGGTCGTAGAAATGCAGCCGGCCGGCGATTTCGTCGGGCCGGTAGCCCAGCACGTCTTCCACGACGGGGGTGACGAACATGTAGAGCCCGTCCGCGTCGACTTCCCAGACGAAGGCGCGGCTCTGCCGGGCGGTTTCGGCAAAGCGGGTTTCGCTTTCGCGCAGGGCGTTTTCGATTTGCTTGCGGGCGGAGACGTCGCGGGTGACGCCGTGGAGTTCGAGGCGGCCGGTCCGGCGGTTGCGCACGAGGTGGCAAACGGCTTCGGACGGCACGATGGAACCGTCTTTGCAGGGCTGGTGGAATTCGATGGGGACGTAGACGGTTTCGTCGATTTTTCCCGCGAGGAAATCGGCGACGTAGCCCTGCATGAGCCCGAACAATTTCTCGCGCTCTTCCGGCGCCCAGGCTTCCGCGAGCGGCTGGGCGAGGATTTCCTCGGCCGTGAAGCCCCGCAGGTTTTTCACGGACGGGCTGACGTAGGTGAAGCGCTGGGCTTCGACGTCGAGGACCCAGACGACGTCCTTCATGCTTTCGGTCAGCAGGCGGTATTGGCCTTCGCTTTCGCGCAGGGCGTCTTCGGCGCGCTTGCGGTCGGTGACGTCGCGCGCGATGGCGACGAGGCGGGCGTCGTCCGCTTGCAGGTCGCCGTGGGCGGCGACGGACAATTCGAACCAGCGCTCGCCGCCGGGCATGGCCAGCGCATAGGTGCCGCCCTGGTGGTGGCCGGTGGCGAGCGCTTCGGCGAGGGCTTCGCGCACGACGGTGGCCGCCGGTTCGGGCAGCAGCTCGACGGCGTTCCGGCCCAGGAACCGCTCGGGGGGGGTATACAGGCCGATCCGGTTCGGGGCATGGAAGTCCAGCACGTTGCCGCGGCGGTCGAGGACGAAGAGCAAGTCGGGCAAGGCGTCGAGGGTCGCCAGCAGGCGCGTCTGCCATTCCGGCGAAGTCTGCGCCGCCGGAACGAGAGGTTCCGGTTCGCCGTTCGCGTCTGCTGTTTGTTTCGCTCCCATGCCGGGAAGCTTCTGCCTTTCCGCGCCGATTGTAGCGCGCCGCGGCCGGCGGCGTCAATCCGGACGTCCGCCTTCCGGGCGCGCGGGGCGCATGACCGGATTCTTCACGGTAGATTCGGCCCTCGCTTGTAGGGGCTCAGCTGGCTGAGACCGCAGCTGTTCCCCAATTTCTCCAAACCCGGTCCGAGCAAGCTCGGCCCCTGCGATTCAGAGCCCGAAATCCGTCTTGCGCCCGGGCGCGCGGCGGTCAAGGGGCGGCGCGTTCGAGATCGACGTAGGCGAGGTAGTGGTCGGAGACGTGGCCGCCGACGCCGGGGGGGGTGAGGTTGTTTTCGACGTCGGCGCCCTTCTGGATGGCCTGGGGCGAACCGACGCGCCACGGGGCGGCGCCGCCGAGGTTTTTCGAGGCGTAGATGCGGTCGAAGGCGGCGGGCGGGAAGACCATGAGGGGATCGCCGTCGGGACCGGGATGGCGGGTGGGGATGGTGGTGCGTTCGGCGAGGGGCCGGCCGCGCCAGAGGTCGAGATAGCCGCCGGCGAGGGGATCGAGGGAGGGATCGGCGGCGAACTGCTCGGTTTCGGGATCGACGTTGGTGTCGCCGAGGACGAGGGCATAGGTGGCGTTGGTGCGGACGGCGTTCTGGAACGTTTCGGCGACGGCGTCGGCGGCGATCTGGTGCAGGGCGATGCCGCGCTGGGCCTGGTTGCGGGGGGCTTCGCCGTAGTTGGACTTGAGATGGACGTTGTAGACGAGCAGCGCGGCGTCGCCGCCGAGGCGGAATTCGGCGGCGAGCGCGCCGCGGGCGGGGCGGCTCCTGCCGCCGAGATTGTAGAAGCCGAGCTGGCGGACGTCGTGCGGGCGCAGGCGCGAGAGCAGCGCGAGGTTCAGGCGTTCGATTTCGCCGGAGGTCTGGCGCAGGCGGGACACGTAGACGTAGTCGTAGGGGCGGTCGAACTGGGCGTTGAGGTATTCGAGGGCCCGGCCGTTCTCGACTTCCTGCAGCACGAGGACGTCGGGATCGGCCTCGGCGATGATCGCGGCGGCGTCGCGGGCATGGGCCATGAAGACCTCGGGCGTGCGGTCGGGGCCGTCGCCGCGGGCGTCGGTGAAGTGTTCGAGGTTGTAGGTGGCGACGCGGAGGCGCGCGGGCACGGGCGCGGCGGGCGCGCCGCGTTCCGGAGCCAGGACGGGGCGGAGGCGTTCGACGCGCAGGCCGGGCCGCGGCTGGGCCAGCAGTCCCAGCAGGCCCGCGGCGACGACGAGCAGCAGGGCGTAGCAGGGGCGGAACGGAAAGGCGGGCGGCTTGGTTTTCTTCATGGCGGACTGTTATGGCCCAAGGCGGGGGCGGGTGGCCAGCGCAAAAGCGCGCGGGGGGATTGATCGGCCGCGCGGCGCATGCTATCGTGCGGAACAAATGCGGCTCTGCGCGCGCAGGCCCGAACAGGAGACCGAGGATGAAGACGTGGATGGCGATGGCGGCGGTGCTGGCGCTGGGGACGACGGCGGCTTGGGCGGATTGGCACGTGGTGGCGGACGTGGCGGCGACGGAAAAATCGGAGGCGCGGGAGATCGTCGTGAACCGGTCGATCCAGAAAGTGCGCTTCGAGTGCAAGTCGGGGTCCGTGATCGTCATGACGATGTGGGTGCGCGAAGGCGCGGCGAAGACGGAGTACCGCGTGGCGCGCCAGTTGGCCGCCGGCGAGAAAATCGACGTGGAACTGGGCCAGACGCGCAACGCGACGGCGTTCCGGATCAGCGACAAGGGGCCCGGGCGGTACAAGATCGGCGTGCGCTAGGCCGGAAAATCGGCCGGAAACGGCCCGCCCGGCGGAAAAAGAAAAATTTTTCCGAAAAACGTTGACAGGGGAAGGCGGGGGCGTATGATGCGCCGCGACATTCGGAATTGCCGGTAAGCGGTTCCGGAAGTTGAACATAGCGTGAGACACAGGATTTAGCGCTTTCCGAGCCTCTCCGGGAAACCTAAGGAGCGGTTGCGTTTTGTCCTGTGCCCGTTTGTCTTTCGGGACGGCGGGAATTGGAGCGCGGCAGAGGCCTGTGTAGCTCAGTTGGCAGAGCACGTCCTTGGTAAGGACGAGGTCAGCGGTTCAATCCCGCTCGCAGGCTCCAAACGGAAAACCGAGGACGTTGGAAGACAGGACGGCGCCGGCGACGGAGCCGAGGATTTAAAAAAGAAAAACAGGAGACCCCTCCATGGCCAAAGATAAATTCGAACGGACCAAGCCCCACGTGAACGTCGGCACGATCGGACACGTCGACCACGGCAAAACGACGCTGACGGCGGCGATCACCTACACGCAGAGCCTGAAGGGCCTGGCGAACTACATCAGCTACGACCAGGTGGCGAAGGCCTCCGAGTCGCAGGGCCGGCGCGACAAGACGAAGATCCTGACGATCGCGACGTCCCACGTGGAATACCAGACGGCGAACCGCCACTACGCGCACGTCGACTGCCCCGGCCACGCGGACTACGTCAAGAACATGATCACCGGCGCGGCGCAGATGGACGGCGCGATCCTCGTGGTCAGCGCTTCCGACGGCCCGATGCCCCAGACGCGCGAGCACATCCTGCTGGCCCGCCAGGTCGGCGTGCCCGCCATCGTCGTGTTCCTGAACAAGGTGGACACGGTGGACGATCCGGAACTGCTCGACCTCGTCGAGATGGAAATCCGCGAGCTGCTCAACAAGTACGAATTCCCCGGCGATTCGACCCCGATCATCCGCGGCAGCGCCATCAAGGCCCTGCAGTCGAGCGATCCGAACAGCGCCGACAACAAGTGCATCCAGGAGCTGATGGACGCGATCGACACGTTCGTGCCGGAGCCGGCGCGCCCGCTCGACCTGCCCTTCCTGATGCCGATCGAAGACGTGTTCTCGATCGAAGGCCGCGGCACCGTGGTGACCGGCCGCGTCGAGCGCGGGATCGTCAAGGTCGGCGAGGACGTCGAAATCGTCGGCCTGAAGGACACGGCGAAGACGGTCGTCACCGGCGTGGAAATGTTCCGCAAGCTGCTGGACCAGGGCCAGGCGGGCGACAACATCGGCGCGCTGCTGCGCGGCACGAAGAAGGAAGACGTGGAGCGCGGCCAGGTGCTGGCCAAGCCCGGCTCGATCACCCCGCACCGGAAGTTCAAGGCGAGCGTGTACGTGCTGAGCAAGGAAGAAGGCGGGCGCCACACCCCGTTCTTCAAGGGCTACCGCCCGCAGTTCTACTTCCGCACCACGGACGTGACCGGCGACGTGACGCTGCCCGAGGGCGTCGAGATGGTGATGCCGGGCGACAACATCGACATGGCCGTCGAGCTGATCACGCCGATCGCCATGGAGAAGAACATGCGCTTCGCCATCCGCGAAGGCGGCCGCACGGTCGGCGCCGGCGTCGTGGCGGACATCGTGGAATAAAGGTTCCGGGACGTCGCGGGGCGGTCGCGGCGACGCGCCGCCCCCCGGATCCCGCACCGGGAGTTTGAACCATGCCCAGGGAAAACATCGCGTTGGCGTGCACGGAGTGCAAGCGGCGCAACTACGTCAACAGCCGGAACAAGAAAACCAAGACGGAGCGCTTGGAATTGAAGAAGTATTGCCCGGCGGAGCGCAAGCACACGCTGCACCGCGAGGCGAAATAGGCCGGACCCGGGCGTGAACCCGGTCCCGGCCGCCCACAGGCCAGTAGCTCAATTTGGCAGAGCACCGGTCTCCAAAACCGGTTGTTGGGGGTTCAAGTCCCTCCTGGCCTGCCAACTCCGCCGGGGGCGGCGGGCCGCAACGGACGAAAAGGCGAACGGACAATGAGCAAGATTGCAGAAAGCATCGGCGGGCTGCGCGGATTCTTCGGCGAAGTCGGCGCGGAACTCAAGAAGTGCGCGTGGCCGACGCGGCCGGAGTTGTTCGACTCGACCGTGGTGGTGATCCTGTCGGTGGCGTTGCTGGGCGGGTTCGTGGCGGTCTGCGATCTGGCGCTGCGCGAACTGATGCGGCTGGCGATCTAGGAAAGCGGACGGCGCCATGGAAAAGAAATGGTACGTGTTGCACGCCCTGTCCGGCCAGGAAGGGAAAGTGCGGGAAAACCTGATCCGGCGCATCCAGATCGAGGAGATGCAGGACTACGTCGGCGACGTGCTGATTCCGACGGAGAAGGTTTCCGAAGTCAAGCAGGGCAAGCGGACGACGCAGACGCGGAAATTCTTCCCCGGCTACGTGCTGATCCAGATGGCGCTCTACGACGAGACCCGGCAGCTGCTGGAGAAGCCGTGGAGCTTCATCCAGGCGACGCCGGGGCTGATCGGGTTCATCGGCGGCGACCGGCCCGTGGCCCTGCGGCCCGACGAGGTCGAACAGATTTTGCAGCAGATCGAGGAAAAGAAGGAACGCGTCAAGCCGAAGGTCGTCTTCGAGCCGGGCGAGTCGGTCAAGATCACCGACGGGCCGTTCCTGAGCTTCACCGGTCTGGTGGAAGAAGTGGATCCCGAACGCGGGAAGCTGAAGGTGTCGGTTTCGATCTTCGGACGGACGGCGCCGGTGGAATTGGAGTATTGGCAGGTGGAAAGGGGCGAATAGGCCCGCAGGTGTTGTATGGCTAAAAAAATCACAGGCATCGTCAAATTGCAGATCCCGGCGGGGCAGGCCAATCCGGCGCCCCCGGTGGGGCCGGCGCTGGGCCAGCAGGGCGTCAACATCATGGCGTTCTGCAAGGAATTCAACGCGGCGACCCAGAAGGAAGCCGGCATGGTCATCCCCGTGGTGATCACCGTCTACCAGGACAAGAGCTTCACGTTCATCACCAAGACGCCCCCGGCGGCGTCGTTGCTGAAGAAGGCCGCCGGCATCGCCAAGGGCTCCGGCGTGCCGAACCGCGACAAGGTCGGCAAGGTGACCCGGCAGCAGGTGGCGGAAATCGCCAAGCTGAAGATGAAGGACTTGAACGCGTTCGACGCGGACCATGCGGCGCGCATGGTGGCCGGCACGGCGCGCAGCATGGGCATCGAAGTGGAGTAAGGCGACCATGGCATTTCACGGCAAGAAGTACAGGCAGGCGGCGGCCAAGGTGGACCGCGAGACCCTCTATACCATCGAGGGCGCGCTGAAGTTGCTCAAAGACAACCCGACGACGACGTTCGACGCGACCGCGGAAGTCGCGTTCCGCCTCGGCGTGGACCCGACCAAGAGCGACCAGGCGGTGCGCGGCACCGTCACGCTCCCGCACGGCACCGGCAAGACCGTCCGCGTCCTCGTGTTCGCCAACGGCCCGGCGGCCGACGCCGCCCGCGCGGCCGGCGCGGACGTCGTGGGCTACGAAGACGTCATCGCCCAGGTGGCGGGCGGCTTCACCGATTTCGACGTGGCGGTCGCCACGCCGGACGCGATGAAGGAAGTCCGCAAGCTCGGCAAGGTGCTCGGCCCCCGCGGCCTGATGCCCAACCCCAAGACCGGCACGGTCAGCGAGGACACCGCCGCGGCGGTCAAGGCCTGCAAGGCCGGCCGCGTGGAATACCGCATGGACCGCCACGGCAACGTGATGGTGCCCTTCGGCAAGCTGTCGTTCGAGCTCGACGCCCTGCGGGCCAACTGCAAGGCGGTGGTGGACGCCCTGAACGCGGCGCGGCCGGCGGCGGCCAAGGGCGTGTTCATCAAGCGCGCGACGATCACCTCGACCATGGGCCCCGGCCTGCGCCTGGACCCCCGCGAGATCGCCTAAGCCCCCTTCAACCGGAAGAAAGACCATGAGACCCGAAAAACAAGCGATTGCCAGGGAAATCAAGGACCAGCTCGCGGGCGCGACGTTCGCGATCCTGACCGACTTCACCCGCATGGACACGACGAAGACGGCGACGCTGCGGCGCACGCTGCGCGAGACGGACGCCCGCTTCCAGGTGGTGCCCAACCGCCTGTTCCGCGCGGTGGCGAAGGAACTGGGCTACGTCGGCCTCGAAGCCGGCCTCAAGGGCCCCACGGCCCTCGTGTTCGGGTCCGGCGACGTGGCCGCCACGGCCAAGGCCCTGCGCGAATTCATCAAGGCCAACGACAAGATCCCCGTGGTCAAGCTGGGCCATCTCGACGGCGCGGTGCTGACCGCGGCCGACGTCGAGGCCTTGGCCACCCTGCCGTCCAAGAAGGTCATGCAGGGCATCCTGGTCGGCACGATCGCCGCCCCGATGTCGAATTTGGTTGGCGTGATGAGCCAAAAACTGGCGAGCCTGGTGTACGTGCTGAAGGCCGCCGCGGACAAGAAGAACGCCGCCTAGGCACGGGGCGCAAACCGTCACGGATTTAAAAAACAAGGATCAGGAGATCAAACCCATGAGCGATGAAGTGAAATTGGAAGGCAAGATGGCGGAATTCGTGGACTGGATCGAGACGATTTCGGTCTTGGAACTTTCGCAGTTGGTCAAGGCGCTGGAAGAGCGCCTGGGCGTTTCCGCCGCCGCCCCCGCGGCGGTCGCGGCCGCTCCGGCCGCCGGCGGCGCCGCCGCGGCGGAAGAGAAGACGGAATTCACCGTCGAGCTGACGAGCGCCGGCGCGCAGAAGATCGCCGTCATCAAGGAAGTCCGCGCGATCACGGGCCTGGGGCTGAAGGAAGCCAAGGACCTGGTCGAAGGCGCCCCGAAGCCGGTGAAGGAAAACGTCGCCAAGGACGAAGCCGAGAAGATCCAGAAGCAGCTTGAAGCGGCCGGCGCCAAAGTCACCATCAAGTAGTCGCACGTCCTCGTGTGACGGCCGCCCCGGGGCGCGGAAACGCGCGCCCGGGGTGTGCCCGTCTTTTGGTTTTTCGCGGTTTCCACCCTTGAACGATAGGTGACCCGGATGGTTGACAGGATTAATTTTGGCCAGTTGTCGGACGTGGTCGAGCTGCCGGATCTGATCGAGATCCAAACGCGCTCGTACCTGGATTTCTTGCAGATGGACGCCTCGCCGCTGCGGCGGAAGGCCGTCGGCCTGCAGGCGGTGTTCAAGGAGGTCTTCCCGATCGAGAGCTACGACGGGAACTGCACCCTCGATTTCGTGAAATACGAGATCACGCCGCCCAAGCAATCCGCCTTCGCCAGTCTCAAGGAAGGGGAATCGCACACGGCGGCGCTGCACGTGACGTTCCGCCTGAAGACCCAGGCGGAAGTCCGCGAGGAAACCGTCTTCATGGGCGAGGTCCCGCTCATCACCGAGCAGGGCACGTTCATCATCAACGGCGCCGAACGCGTCATCGTCAGCCAGCTGCACCGCTCGCCCGGCATCTGCTTCGAGCAGTCCGTCCACGCCAACGGCACGCTGCTGCATTCGTTCCGGATCATCCCGGACCGCGGCTCGTGGGTCGAGGTGCAGTTCGACACCTCCGACCTGCTCAACATCTACCTGGACCGCAAGAAACGCCGCCGCAAGTTCCTGGCGACGACCTTCCTGCGCGCGCTGGGCTACGGCACCGACGACGAGCTGCTGGGGCTGTTCTACAAGTTCGAGAAGCTCGACGTGGCCAAGCCGAAGGCCGAGCAGCTGGACAACCGCGTGGTCAAGGCCGACGTGGTGGACGCCGACAGCCAGAGCGTCCTCGTCAAGAAGTTCGAGCCCGTCACCAAGGAGCTGCTCAAGCAGCTGCAGGCGGCCGGCATCGGCTCCCTGGACGTCGTGGACGTCTCCTGGGACGAAGGCCTGCTGCTCAAGAGCGTCCGCAAGGACGCCTCCGCGAGCGCCGACGACGCGCTCAAGGACATCTACCACAAGCTGCGCCCGGGCGATCCGCCGACGACCTCGAACGCGCGCCAGCTGCTCAAGCGCATTTTCTTCGATCCGCGCCGCTACGACCTGGGCCGCGTGGGCCGCTACAAGATCCAGCAGAAGCTGGGCGGCGATCCGCAGAACGACAGCCGCGTGCTGGAGAAGGACGACTTCGTCGCCGCGGTCAAGTACCTGATCAACCTGCGCCGGGGCGAGGGGACGATCGACGACATCGACCATCTCGGCAGCCGCCGCATCCGCACCGTGGGCGAGCTGGTGGAGAACCAGTGCCGCGTGGGCCTGGCCCGCACGGAACGCCTCGTGCGCGAGCGCATGACGGTCTTCGACCAGCAGGCCGAAAAACTCACCCCCCAGAAGCTGATCAATCCCAAGGCCCTCGCCGCGGTGATCCGCGATTTCTTCGGGCGCAGCCAGCTCAGCCAGTTCATGGACCAGACGAATCCGCTGGCCGAACTGACCCACAAGCGGCGCCTGAGCGCCCTCGGGCCCGGCGGCCTCAGCCGCGAGCGCGCGGGCTTCGAGGTCCGCGACGTCCACTCCTCGCACTACGGGCGCATCTGCCCGGTCGAGACGCCGGAAGGGCCGAACATCGGCCTGATCTCGTCGCTGTCGATGTACGCCCGCGTCAACGAGTTCGGCTTCATCGAGACGCCGTACCGCCGCGTGGTGAAGGGCAAGGTCTCCGACGCGGTGGACTACCTGACGGCCGACCAGGAAGAAAGCTACGTCATCGCCCAGGCGAACGCGCCGCTGAACGCGGACGGGTCGTTCGCGAAGGAAACGGTGGCGGCCCGCTATCGCGGCGAGTTCCTCGAAGTGGAAGCCAGCCGCTGCAACTACATGGACGTCTCGCCCAAGCAGGTGGTCTCCGTGGCGGCGGGCCTGATCCCGTTCCTGGAGCACGACGACGCCAACCGCGCCCTGATGGGCGCGAACATGCAGCGCCAGGCGGTGCCGCTGCTGCGGACCGAGGCGCCCTACGTCGCGACCGGCATCGAGGGCCGCGTGGCCCGCGACAGCCGCGTCATGGTCATCGCCCGCGAGGCCGGCAAGGTCGCCTACGTCTCCGCGGACCGCGTGGTCGTCTCCAAGGACGGCGCCGCGCCGACCAAGAAGACGCCGGCGGAGGACTACCAGGCCTACGAGCTGCGCAAGTTCACCCGCTCGAACGCGGGCACCTGCATCAACCAGCGGCCCATCGTCAAGAAGGGCCAGAAGATCAAGAAGGGCGACGTCCTCGCGGACGGGCCGCTGACGGACCGCGGCGAGCTCGCGCTCGGCCGCAACGTGCTGGCGGCGTTCATGCCCTGGTGCGGCTACAACTTCGAAGACGCCATCCTGCTCAACGAGCGGCTGGTCTCCGAGGACGTGTTCACCTCCGTGCACGTCGAGGAATTCGAATGCGGCGCCCGCGACACCAAGCTGGGCCCCGAGGAAATCACCCGCGACATCCCCAACGTGGGCGAGGAAGCCCTCAAGGACCTCGGCCTGGACGGCGTGGTGCGCATCGGCGCGGAAGTGAAGCCCGGCGACATCCTCGTCGGCAAGATCACCCCCAAGAGCGAGACCGAGCTGGCGCCGGAAGAGAAGCTCCTGCGCGCGATCTTCGGCGAGAAGGCCGCGGAAGTGCGCGACACCTCGCTGACGGTCCCGAGCGGCACCTACGGCATCGTGATGGACGTGAAGACCACGTCGCGCGACCTGCCGCAGCGGACCAAGATGAGCGCCAACGAGCGCCGCAAGCAGCAGAAGCAGATGGTCGAGGACTTCGACAAGCGCGAAGCCGAGATCACCGAGAACCTGACCGACGCGCTCTCGAACATCCTGCTGGGCGAGAAGATCCCGCTCGACGTCGTCAACGGCGAGACCGGCGAGATCATCATCCCGGCCAACCGCAAGATCACCAAGACCCTGCTGCGCAAGCTGGCGGCGGCCTACGACGTGATCGCGATCGACCCCAGCCCGATCCAGCAGAAGATCAGCAACATCATCGGCGAATACAGCTCCAAGTTCGCGCAGCTCAAGGACGACCGCGAGAACATGGCGCTGCGCCTGGAAAGCGGCGAGGAGGCCGAGGCCGGCATCATCAAGCAGGTCAAGGTCTACGTCGCCAGCAAGAAGAAGCTGAGCGTCGGCGACAAGATGTCGGGCCGCCACGGCAACAAGGGCGTCGTCGCCCGCGTGCTGCCGGAGGAGGACATGCCCTTCATGCCGGACGGGACGCCGGTGGACATCGTGCTGAACCCGCTGGGCGTGCCGTCGCGCATGAACGTCGGGCAGGTGCTCGAGACGCACCTGGGCATCGCCTGCCGGATCCTGGGGCTGCACGCGGCCACGCCGGTGTTCGACGGCTGCCCCGAGGCCAAGATCTGGGAGCTGATGAAGCAGGCCAACCTGCCGGACGACGGCAAGACGACCCTCTACGACGGGCGCACGGGCGAGCCGTTCGACCAGCGCGTGGTCGTGGGCGTGATCTACATGCTCAAGCTGCACCATCTGGTCAGCGACAAGATCCACGCGCGCGCCGTCGGCCCCTACAGCCTCGTCACCCAGCAGCCGCTGGGCGGCAAGGCGCAGTACGGCGGCCAGCGCTTCGGCGAAATGGAGGTGTGGGCCATGGAAGCCTACGGCTGCGCCTACGCCCTCCAGGAGCTGCTCACGGTCAAGAGCGACGACGTCGCCGGCCGCACCCGCATCTACGAGTCGATCGTCAAGGGCACCAATTCCCTGGAAGCGGGCGTGCCGGAGTCGTTCAACGTGCTCATGAAGGAAATCCAGAGCCTGGCGCTGGACATCCGCGTGCAGCGCCGCGAAGAAGCCTGATCCGCGTCCGCCATGTTCATCGTTCACTAGAGGAGGCCCCCGGTGGAAAACAACGTTCCTGCCAAGCCCATATTCGATACGGAAAGCCAGCCCGGCTTCGACTTCGTCAGCATCACCCTCGCTTCGCCGGAGACGATCCGGTCCTGGAGCCACGGCGAAGTCAAGAATCCCGAGACGATCAACTACCGCACGTTCAAGCCCGAAAAAGGCGGCTTGTTCTGCGAGCGCATCTTCGGCCCCACCAAGGACTGGGAATGCTCGTGCGGCAAGTACAAGCGCATCAAGCACAAGAACATCGTCTGCGACCGCTGCGGCGTGGAAGTGACCTTGGCGCGCGTGCGCCGCGAGCGCATGGGCCACATCGAGCTGGCCGTGCCCGTCTCGCACCTGTGGTTCTTCAAGTGCGCCCCGAGCCGCCTCGCGACGGTGCTGGACATGAGCTCCCGCGAGCTCGAGCGCGTGCTCTACTACGAAGACTACATCGTGGTCGATCCCGGCGACACCCCGCTGCAGGAGCGCCAGCTCCTCAACGAGGACGAGTACCACGAGGCCCTCGACAAGTACGGCGAGACGTTCGTCGCCCGCATGGGCGCCGAGGGCGTCCGCGACATCCTCGCCAAGATCGATCTGGCCGAAGAGCTCGAGCGCCTCGAAACCGAGATGGAAAGCACCCGCAGCAAGCAGACCCGCAAGAAGCTGACCAAGCGGATGAAGATCATCGACTCCTTCCGGACCAGCCACACGCGGCCGGAATGGATGGTCCTGCAGGTGCTGCCGGTGATTCCCCCGGACCTGCGCCCGCTGGTGCCCCTCGAGGGCGGCCGCTTCGCGACCAGCGACCTCAACGACCTCTACCGCCGCGTCATCAACCGCAACAACCGCCTGCGCAACCTGCTGCAGCTCAAGACGCCGGACGTCATCGTCCGCAACGAAAAGCGCATGCTCCAGGAAGCGGTGGACGCGCTGTTCGACAACGGCCGGCACGGCCGCGCCGTCACCGGCGCCGGCAACCGCCCGCTGAAGTCGCTTTCCGACATGCTCAAGGGCAAGCAGGGCCGGTTCCGCCAGAACCTGCTCGGCAAGCGCGTGGACTACTCGGGCCGGTCCGTCATCGTGATCGGCCCCGGCCTGCGCATGAACCAGTGCGGCCTGCCCAAGAAGATGGCGCTCGTGCTGTTCGAGCCCTTCATCATCCGCCGCCTCAAGGCGATGGGCGTGGTCCACACCGTCCGCAGCGCCAAGAAGATGATCGAGCGCGAGGAAGACCAGGTCTGGGACATCCTCGACGAGGTCACCCGCGGCCACACGGTCATGCTCAACCGCGCGCCGACGCTGCACCGCCTCTCCATCCAGGCCTTCGAGCCGGTGCTGATCGAGGGCGAAGCCATCCGCATCCATCCGCTCGTCTGCACGGCCTACAACGCCGACTTCGACGGCGACCAGATGGCCGTGCACGTGCCGCTGTCCATCGAAGCGCAGATGGAAAGCAAGCTGATCATGCTGGCGCCGAACAACATCTTCTCGCCGTCGAGCGGCAAGCCGATCACGACGCCGACGCAGGACATCGCGCTGGGCTGCTACTACCTGACGGTGGATTCGCAGCAGGAGCGCCTGCGCGCGCGCCAGCCGAAGACCCCCGGCGCGATCGAGCACCTGCCGATCTTCGGCGACGCCCACGAAGTGCACACGGCCTACGACGAAGGCGTGCTGAAGGTGCACGACCGCATCCGCTTCAAGAATCCGGATTACCAGGTCGAAACGAAGTACGGCGTCAAGGACCAGTCCGTGATCGCCACGACGGTCGGCCGCGTGTTCTTCAACGAGATCTGGCCCGCCGGCCTCGGCTTCTTCAACGCCCCCGTGCCCAAGAAAAAGCTCGAGGAGCTGATCCGCCGCTGCTACCAGGTGGCCGGCCACCTGGAGACGGTGCACACCTTGGACCGCGTGAAGGACCTCGGGTTCGAGCACGCGACCCTCGCGGGCATCTCCATCGGCATCGTGGACATGATCGTGCCCGAGGCCAAGGCCAAGACGGTCGAGGCCGCGCGCAAGTCGTTGGCCGAGGTCGAGGCCCAGTACCGCAAGGGCATCATCAGCGACGGCGAACGCTACAACAAGATCATCGACATCTGGACCCACGCCACCGACGAGATCGCCGGGCAGATGTTCCGGGCCATGGAATTCAACGAGTCGCGCCCCGACGTGAACCCGCTGTTCATGATGGTGGATTCCGGCGCGCGCGGCAACCGCCAGCAGATCCGCCAGCTGGCCGGCATGCGCGGCCTGATGGCCAAGCCCTCCGGCGAAATCATCGAGCGCCCGATTCTCGCGAACTTCCGCGAAGGCCTCAGCGTGCTGGAATACTTCATCTCCACGCACGGCGCCCGCAAGGGCCTGGCCGACACGGCGCTCAAGACGGCCGACTCCGGCTACATGACCCGCAAGCTGGTCGACGTCTCCCAGGACGTCATCGTGGTCGAGCAGGACTGCGGCACGCTCAACGGCATCGAAGTGCAGGCGATCCTGCAGGGCGACGAAGAGCTCGTCCCGCTGGCGCAGCGCATCCTCGGCCGCACGTCCGTGGACGACGTCCGCGATCCGCGCTCGGGCGAGATCATCGTGGCCAGCGGCTACGAGATCGACGAGAAGGTGGTGGAGAAGATCCGCCGCGCCGAGCTCGAGAGCGTCAAGATCCGCAGCGTGCTGACCTGCGAATCCAAGCGCGGCATCTGCGCGAAGTGCTACGGCCGCAACCTGGCCAACGGCCGCCAGGCCGTGCTCGGCGAGGCCACCGGCATCATCGCCGCGCAATCCATCGGCGAGCCCGGCACGCAGCTGACGATGCGGACGTTCCACATCGGCGGCACGGCCAGCAGCACCTTCAAGCAGCCCGAAATCGTCGTCAAGCACGACGGCGTCGTCAAGTACGAGGAACTCTACGTCGTGCCCGGCCAGGCCGGGGACAACCCCGCGGCCCGCACCTTCATCGTCCTGAACAAGAGCGGCATGGTCGTGCTGTACGACAAGGACGGCCGCGAGCTCGAGAGCCACACCGTGCCGCTGGGGTCGATCCTGTCCGCCGCCGACGGCGCGGCCGTCAAGAAGGGCACCTCCGTCGCCAAGTGGGATCCCTACAACGTGCCCATCCTGAGCGAATACGCCGGCAAGGTGGACCACCGCGACTTCATCCTGGGCGTCACCGTCCGCAAGGAACGCGACGAAGCGACCGGCCTGGAAGACCTCGTGGTCCTGGAGCACAAGGAAGAAATCCATCCCCAGCTGCTCATCCGCGATCCGGCCGATTCCAAGAAGATCCTGGCTTCCTACACCATGCCCGCCGGCGCCCACGTGGTCGTCGGCAAGGGCGACAAGGTGTTCGCCGGCGCGGTCGTCGCCAAGACCCCGCGCAAGCAGGCCCGCACGAAGGACATCACCGGCGGCCTGCCGCGCGTGTCCGAACTGTTCGAGGCCCGCAAGCCCAAGGACGCCGCGGAAATCGCCAAGATCGACGGCGTGGTCGAGATGGGCGGCAGCGCCCGCAACCGCCGCAAGCTGCTCGTGCGCGACTCCATCACGGGCGACGCCGAGGAACACCTGATTCCGCTGAACAAGCACATCGTGGTGTACGCCGGCGACCGCGTGAAGAAGGGCCAGCCGCTGACGGAAGGCCCCGTCGTCCCGCAGGAAATCCTCGAAGTCTGCGGCCCGCAGGAGCTGCAGGAATACCTCGTCAACGAAGTCCAGGAGGTCTACCGCCTCCAGGGCGTCGAAATCAACGACAAGCACATCGAGATCATCGTCCGCCAGATGCTCCGCAAGGTGCGCATCACGGAACCCGGCGACACCGGCTTCCTGTGGGGCGAGCAGGTCGAGAAGCAGAACTTCATCGAGGTCAACCGCCGCGTCGCCGAAGAGGGCCGCAAGCCCGCCGAAGCCTCGCCGCTGCTGCTGGGCATCACCAAGGCCTCCCTCGAGACGGAAAGCTTCATCTCCGCCGCCTCCTTCCAGGACACCACGCGGGTGCTGACCGACGCCGCCACCCTGGCGCGCATCGACAACCTGCACGGGTTCAAGGAGAACGTGATCATGGGCCACGTCATCCCGGCCGGCACGGGCTTCTCGATGTACCGCAACGTCAAGCTCGTCCCCCTGGCCGAACCGATCTCCGCGGAAGAGCTGATCGGCGACCAGCTCGGCGGCGCGGTGCCGGCGGAACCGACCGGCCTCTGAGCCCCGGACGCCCCCGCGTCCCCCCGGCGGCCCGGCTGCACAGCCGGGCCGTTTTTCTGCGGGTTTACGTGCGACGTAAAACCCCGCCCCGATTTTTACGTGGAACGTAAAAAGTTTGCCGAAAAATGTAAGCGTCCGAAGAGCTACCGCACTGTTGCAGTGCGGGCGGCCAACCATTCGGCGGGGGTGTAGAGCGGGGCGGTCTGGTTGGTCATGGTGGGCAGG
>RZYG01000444.1 GCA_009930415.1 Spartobacteria bacterium
CCCGGCCCGCTGTCCGTCACCGCCAAGCCCACGCCGCCCTCCGGCCGCACGCCGCTTTGGATGCGGACCGCACCTCCGTCCGGCGAGTGGCGCAGGGCGTTGTCGACCAGATTTCCGAGCAATTCGATGAGCAGTTCCTCGATGCCGGCCACCGTCGGGCCCGGGGTTTCCGCCTCGACGACCAGCGCCACGCCGCGGGCTTCCGCCGCGGGCTGGTAGATCTGCTTCACCTGTTCCACCACGCTCCACAGCGGGATCGGCGCGAACCGCGCCTTCAGCGCCCCGGCTTCCAACCGCGACAGCTGCAGCAACTGCTCGACGATCCGCGTCAGGCGGTCCAGTTCGCCCAGCATCGTCTCCAGCGCCTCGCGGTATTCCGCCGCGGGGCGCGCGCGGCTCAAGGACACCTCGCCCAGGTTGCGCATCGCCGCGATCGGCGTGCGCAACTGGTGCGCCGCATCGCCGCTGAACCGCTCCAGGCGCCGCAACGCCCCGGCGTAGCCGTCGAACGCCGCGTTCACCGTCTCCGCGAGGACCTTCGTTTCGTCGTCGGGCATCGTCGTCGTTTCGATGCGCTCGCTCCAGCGCCCGCCGCGGATGCGCTTCGCCGTGTCGGCCACGGCCTGCAGCGGACGGGTGATCCGCCGCGCCAGCCCCCAGGCCACGCCCGCCAGCAGCGGCACCAGCAACAGCGTCAGGCCCACGCCCTGGACCACTTCTTCCATGCCCTCCCGGAACGATTCGTAGGGATTCGCCCGCCGGTGGGCGTATTCCACCGCCGTGTAGATCGTCGCCTGGCTCGCCACGAACAACCCCAGCAGCACCAGCAGGTACAGGAACGTCCGCGAACGGAATTTGAAGCTCATGCCGTTTCCTCCGCCAGCCGGAAGCCCACACCTCGCACGGTCTGGATCAGCTTGGCCGGCTGGTCCCGGTCGATTTTTTCCCGCAGGTGCGACAGATGCACGTCGATGACGTTGTCCAGCGGCGTCAGCCGCCGGTTGACCTTCCAGACTTCCCGCGCCAGCAGGTCGCGCGAGACCGGCTGGCCGCGCCACTGCGCCAGCAGCGCCAGCACGTCGAATTCGCGCGCCGTAAGCTCCACGAGCCGCCCCGCCCGCCGCACTTGCCGGCGCAAGCGGTCGACGTCC
>RZYG01000445.1 GCA_009930415.1 Spartobacteria bacterium
ATACCGTTACCGTGTACATCCTCTCGGGCTGAAACATACTCATTGAAAATCCTCCCTTTCACATATGAAAAAAGCGGGGAGACTCTCGCCTCCCCGCTCATCGTTTCGCCTTATACTCTTCGTCCTATCCGGCGTCCGCTACAACCGTCACGACGAACGTCGCCGAAGCATTGAAACCGCACACTTTCGCCGTTACCGTCAATGTCGCGGTATTGTCGGCTTCCCACGCGGATTCGCTCAGCGTCACCGTCGCCTCGTAAGTACCGCCGTCCATCGCATAGCTCCCGGCGACAGGAGAAACCGTTATTGCGGCCCCCACCACATCGCTTGTCTCTGCAACGGCAAGCGTTACCTTGCCGTTGTACCACTCATGGAGATTCCCGTCGGCATCCTCCAGCCTGATACCGATCTCGTAACTCGGTCCAGCCGCCGCGTCGGTAGCCTCCACCGAGGCCGCCGTCTGCGAAAGCGTCAGTTTCACATCTCCGGAAAGAATTTTCGACATCAACTCGAAATTCTCGTTTACCGCCGCGTCTTCAAGCACGCGATACTCCATATCACCACACTCCCATCACAGTGCAAAAGGGGCGGATTCCTCCGCCCTAATCAATCGAACTATGCGGCCACCGTCGCTACAAATGTTTTGTCCGCAACGACGAATCCGAGAATGCCGGTTCCGGCGGTCGCCAGATCGGAAACCGTCAGTGTCGCCGTCTTGTTCGCGGTCCAAGCCGCCTTGCTCATCGTCACCTCTACTTCGAGCACGCCGTTGGTCATGGCGCGCTCGCCGGCGGCGGGATCGATGCTCGCAACTCCAGTATTGTCGGTGTCCGCAATAGCGAGCAGCACCTTGCCGTTGTACCAGCTATGCAGCTCTCCGGCAGCCGTGGTCAGGCTGATGACGATGTTGTACACCTGCGCTGCGGCGGTGCATTCAGCAACCGTCGGAGCGGCGGTCGTCTGCGAAAGCGAGAACTTCATGTCCCCGCTCATCGCCTTCGCCATCAGTCCGAAATTATCGTTCAGCGTCGCCGCTTCAAGAGTTCTAAACTCCATACTCATACCCCGTCACCAACCTTACGCCGTCACGCCGTGCTCGTAACGCACGATGCGGCTATCGTCGAGGATAAGTCCGGCCCACATGGTCTTC
>RZYG01000170.1 GCA_009930415.1 Spartobacteria bacterium
ATCCACGACGCGGCACGCCGGCGCTTGCGTCCGGCACGTCGCCATGGCCTGCGGGCAGCGCGGATGGAACGGGCAGCCCGGCGGGGGTTTCGCCGCCGACGGCGGCTCGCCATTCAGCGCCTTCCGCTTGCGCTTCACCCCCGGCACCGGCACGGCCGCCACCAGCGCCTGCGCGTAGGGATGCTGCGGTGCTTCCACCATCGATTCCGCCGGCCCGACTTCCGCCAGCCGCCCCAGGTACATCACCGCGATCCGGTGCGAGACGTGCCGCAGCACGCTCAGGTCGTGGCCGATCATCACATACGCCAAGCCGTGCTTCTCCCGCAGCTCGACCAGCAGATTGATCACCTGCGCCTGCACCGAGACGTCCAGCGCGCTGACCACTTCGTCGCAGATCACGAGATCCGGCCGCAGGGCCAGCGCGCGCGCGATGCAGATCCGCTGCCGCTGGCCGCCCGAAAATTCGAACGGATACTTCCACCGCGCGGACTCGTCCAATCCCACTTCCGCCAGCAACCGCGCCGCCGCCGCGTCGCGCGATTCGCCGCGCAGCAGCCGATGCTCGGCTAGGCCTTCCGTCAGCAGCTCGCCGACCGTCAGGCGCGGATTCAGCGAGGCCTGCGGATCCTGGAACACCATCTGGATGCGCCGGCGGCGATCCTTCGGCAGCGGCTTGCGGTTCTTGGGCGAAAACAGGACTTCGCCGTCCAGTTTCACGGCGCCTGCCGTCGGCCGTTCCAGTCCTGCCAACACGCGCCCCAGCGTCGTCTTGCCGCAGCCGGATTCCCCCGCCAGTCCCAGCGTCTCCCCGCGCGCGAGCTCCAGCGACACGCCGTCCACCGCGCGCACGTGGCCGGTCGTCCGCGCCAGCACGCCGCGCCGGATCGGGAAATGGACGACCACTTCCTCCAGCGAAATCCACGGCGCTGCCGGAGCGGAATTCACATTGACCTCGCTCCGCGGAAACAAAAATACCTCGGCTCACCCGGAGGGTTCGCCCTACCGAAAACCCGTTGTACGATGCCTGGGTAGGGCGAGGCGTCCCTGCCGAGCCGGGCTGTTAGGACTGCGCGCATCTGAATTTGCATCGTGAGAGCACTGTATCTCGCCTCACGGCGAAAGGAAATCGCGCAGTTGCGCCAGGCCCGCTTCCGTGTCGGCCCAGCCGTTTTGGTACAGCCGTTCGAGTTCCGCGCGGTCCTGGCTGTAGCGTCCCACCGCCAGCGGCCGCGACGGCCGGATGACCAGCGCCCGCCCGGCGGCCGCCTCCGTTTCCAGCTCGTCGAGCTGGCGGTTGTAGGTTTCCGCCTGCCGCGCCACGGCCGCGGCCAGCGCCGGAAAACGCCGATACTTCAGCCGGATCGCCGCGCGCAACGCGCGCCCCGGCGCCGGCTTGCGGAAACCTTGGTTGCGCGTCAGCACCACCACTCGCCGCGGATGTCCGTCCGCCGCCGCCTGCCGGAACGGAATCGGATCGGCGATCCCGCCGTCGAGATAGAGCTTTCCGTTCACCCGCGCCATCCGCCCCACCATCGGCAACGACGAACTTGCCAGCAGCGCTTCCGTCATCGGCGCGTCGGCCTTGTCGAAATAGACCGCCCGGCCCGTCGCGCAGTCCGTCGCGCCGATGCGGAACCGCGTCGGCGACGACTCGAACGCCGCGAAATCGAACGGCAGATAGTTCGGCAGCTCGCGGTAGATGAAATCCATGCCGAACGGATTGCCCTGCGTCCACCAGTTGCGCCACGAAAAATAGCGCGGATCGCCCGCGAACGTCGTGAAGACCCGCCGGTTGCGCTCGAACTGCCCCGCCACGTACGACGCCGCGTTGCTGATGCCCGCCGACACCCCGATCACGTACGGAAAGCGGATTCCGGCCCGCAGGAAAAAATCCATTGCCCCCGACGCGTACTGCCCGCGCATGCCGCCGCCTTCCAGCACCAGCGCCGCATCCCCCCGGACCGGAATTTCCGCCGCCATCGCCGGCCTACAGTTCGTTTACGAAACCGTCCGGCGCGCCGGCCGCGCGGACGAAGCCGTTCTTCAGGTAGTACTTCGGCTGCGAGGGATGCCGTGCCGTCGCGACAAACCGCTTGAGGCCCTGTTCCTTGAAGAACATCCGCTTCGTCCGGTACAGGTAGCGCCCCGCCTTGAAGTCGCGGTACTCCGGAATCATGAAATCGATGACGATCTGCGCGTCGGGCCCGTTGCGGCGGAACGAAAACAGTCCCACCGGCAGCAGGTTGCGGAAAATCAGGCAGGTGCAGCTGTCCTGCAGTTCTTCCAGCGTCAACTCCGGCGCGTATTTTTTCAGCTCGCGCTCGTGGAACAGGAAAAAGCGCTTGAGATATTCCGGGCCCACGCTCGATGCCGGCGCCAGGTCGAAAAACGCGCCGCTGGTCAGCGTTTGCAGCAGATACCAGCCGTCGATCCCCGCGATCACCAGGTTGATCGCGCACACCGGCCACGAGCCGATCAGCCAGCCGTATGCCCCGAACAGCACCGACCCGATTCCGTTGATCACCCGCAGCCGGAACACGTTCGTCATCAGCAGCGACACCAAGATGATCAGCGACGCCGCGTAGCCGATGCCTTCCTTCACCCAATCGAAATTCATGTCGTTTCTTTCCCGCCGTTCCGCACGGGCGAAACGGTCAAAGCACTATAACCGCCCCCGCCCGCGCCGTCAAAGCCGCGGCTCAACAGGTAGGGACGGCTCTCCGAGCCGTCCGCTTATCAATTGTCGGACACCTCGGAGATGCGTCCCTACCCCGATCGGTGGATTGCCGTCCGCAGGGCATGGCCTCACCCCAGCCGCGCGCCGACCGCCAGCTTGTGCCCGCACAGGAACGCCGCGCCGGGCATTGACTTCTTGCCCGCCGGCTGCACTTGCAGCAACCGCAGCGCGCCGCGGCCCGTCGCCACCAGCGGCCCCGCGCCGGCCGCTTCCAGCACCGTGCCCGGCGCCGTCCCCGCCGTTCCCGCCTCCGTCCGCACAGCGTGCAGCTTCAGCAAAATGCCGCCCGGCAAGAACGTGTACGCCCCCGGCCACGGCGCAAATCCCCGCAACTGGTTGCGGATCGCTTCCGCCGGCCGGCTCCAGTCCACGAGCCCGTCTTCCTTCGCCAGCTTGCGCGCGAACGTCGCCTGCGCGTCGTCCTGCGGCACGCCCTGCGTCTTGCCGACGCGAAAATCGTCCAGCACGCGCACCAGCAGCTCCGCCCCCTTCGCCGCCAGCTTCGGCTCCAGCGAGCCATAGTCGTCGTCCGGCGCGATCGGGTATTGTTCCTGCGCCAAAATATCGCCCGCGTCCATCTTTGGCGTCACGCGCAGCACCGTCACGCCGGTTTCGGTTTCGCCGTTCGCCAGCGTCCACTGCAGCGGACTCGCGCCGCGATATTTCGGCAGCAGCGACGGATGCACGTTGATCGTCCCGAGCCGCGGCACCGCCAGCAGGTTCTTTTTGAGAAATTGCCCGTAGCACGCCACCACGACCACGTCGGGCTTCAGCGCCGCCAGTTGCGCCACGAACGCGTCGTCGCTGGCGTTTTCCGGCGTGAAGACCGGCAAGTTGCGGCTCAACGCCAGCGTTTTCACCTCGCACGTCTGGCATTGCAGGCCCCGCCCGCCCGCGCGGTCGGGCTGCGTCACGACGGCCACGAGCTCGTCGCGCCCCGCCGCGAGGATGCCCTCCAGCAGCGGACACGCCAGCGCGCCCGAACCCATCAAGATAACCTTCAGCCTGTCCACGCCCCGTACGCTAGATTCCCCCGCCCCCGCGGGCAAGGCAAAACCCGCGCTGGATGAACCTTGCACGCGGTAGGGACGCCGCGCCGTCGACGTTCGCCACATTGAACAACCCGGACGGCGCGGCGCGCCGTCCCTACCCGCCCAATCCGCACCGACCGCTACGTCTTCGTGCAATAGAATTCCACGCGGCCGGAAATTCAATCCGACCCTTTCAGCGCTGGCCACCCTTCCCCAACCATGATAGGAAAACGCCATGGAACCTGCCCATTTCAGCCCGCTGAACTACGCCGTCCTCGGCGGCTACCTCTTCGCCATGCTCGCCGTCGGCGTTCTCTTCGCCCGCCGGCAAAAGACCACCGAGGACTACTTCCTCGGCGGCCGCAAAATGCCCTGGCTCGTTGTCGGCATGAGCATGTACGCCTCGCTCACCAGCGCCGTCACCTTCATGGCCCTGCCCGGCACGGCCTACCGCGAAAACGTCGCCTTCATCGTCGTCAGTTTCGCCAGCGTGCTCGTCGCGCCCGTGCTGGTGACGCTCTTCTATCCGTTCTACCACCGCCTGCGCGTCACCACGTCCTACGAATACGTGGCGCACCGTTTTGGCCCGCGCGCGCGCCAAGCCGTTGCCGGCCTGTTCATTTTGGCGCGCCTCGGCTGGCTCGGGCTGGTGGTCTACGCCCCCGCCCTCGCGCTCTCCGTCGTCTCCGGCATTCCGCTCTGGGGCTGCATCCTGGCCATGGGCGGCCTCGCCACGGCCTACACCGTCCTCGGCGGCCTCGCCGCCGACGTCTGGACGGACGTCGTCCAGTTCGTCCTCATGCTCGGCGGCGTGGCGTGGCTGATCTTCGCCTTGATCCAGCGCGCGCCCGGCGGCGCCGCCGGCATCCTCGACTTCGCCCGCGCGCAGGGGCACCTGCACGTCGCCGACTGGAGCCTCTCGCTCACCGCCCTGAGCGGCTGGGTCGTCGGCCTCGGCTACTTCTTCCAGCTCATGCAGGACTACGGCACCGACCAGCTCACCGTGCAGCGCATGATGGCCATTCCCACGGCGCGCGGCGTGACCCGCGCGCTGTTCTTCAACGCCGGCGTGGATTTCGTCGTCATCGGCGCGCTGCTGTTCATCGGCCTCGGGCTCTTCGCCTGCCAGGCCGCCGATCCGGGCCTGTTTCCCGAAGGGCTCGCGAGCGACCGCCTGCTGCCGACGTTCATTCTGCACGCCCTGCCCGACGGCATTTCGGGACTGCTGATCGCCGCGCTGTTCGCCGCGGCCATGTCCAGCCTCGATTCCGGCATCAGTTGCGCCTCGACGGTGATCATCCACGACTTCCTGCGCCCCGCGCGCAAGACCCCGGCCAGCGAAGCGCACGATTTGCGCCTCGCCCGCACGCTCACGTTCGTCCTCGGCGCTTTCGCCACGGCGCTGGCTTTCTACGTCGCCCGCTTCGAGCGCCTGATCGAGGCCTACACCCATGTCGTCAGCCTCTTCAACGCCCCGATCCTCGGACTCTTTCTTCTAGGGATGCTGACCCGGCGCGCCGATTTCGCCGGCTGGGCCGTCGGCGCCGGCGCCGCGATCGTCGCGACGCAATCCGTGCAGACCTTCACCCCGCTGCACTTCGCGTGGCACTTCCCCCTCGCCCTCTTCGTCACCCTCGCCGTCGGCTACGCGGCCTCGCTGCGCCCCGGCGCCGCCGCCCGCCCCCGCCCCGGCCTCACCGTCTGGGACCGGCACCATTTGCCGCTATAGAACCATGAATCCGACCGGGACGAGGTCGTCCCGGCTCCAAACAGCCAAGACTCCATGTCTTTGGAGCCCCCGACGACCCCGTCGGGGGAGACGAAAAGCAGTATCGGCAACCCGCTGCGTTCAAGTCTTGCGGAGCACCCACACGCGGGGGTTGGCGCGGTCGAGAACGGCCAGGCCGTAGCG
>RZYG01000171.1 GCA_009930415.1 Spartobacteria bacterium
TGCATATGGAACGGGAAAGATGGCCTTGCGCCTGCTCAGCATGCTTTCAATCAATGGGTTGCGAGCTTCCGCGGCTCGAAAGAGCGCTGGAACTTCGGTTTAAACCACCGTGGTAAAGAGGCGCCTCTGCGAAGGGAAGCCGTCCGCATGGGCCCTTGGTGCGCGGGGCTCGCGTCCTGCGCGGATTCTTTCAGCCGCACGCGGCAGGAGCCGCATGCCACGAAGGCAAGCCTTTGCGTCCCAATGACGCCAAGAATGCACCCAATCGCAGATGCTCGCCGCCGCATGGGCCGGCAGAAAAACGGTTCGATTTTTCAGCGGATTATTTGCCCGAAAATCGTGCGCGAGGATTGCATTCACCCGCGCGCGGTGATACCTTGTGGATAGCCGGAAAGGCGGCGAGGTTCTTTGAAACGCAATCCAAGATTTTTTCCCTGCTTTGCACGACAGGGGTCTAAGTTCTCCTACCCAACATGATGATCAACGGGAGCTGGCGTTCGTGGGCGGACGGCATGTCCGATTTTTCCGGAATCTCCGGCAAACCTGCGACAGGTTCCCACCTTATTCCCATAAGGTCAGGAGATCGCCCCACCGGCAAGGCGGGGATTTTTTTGCATCGCGTCGGGCGGGGGGAACGAGTTAGGATGCCGCCCGTATGAACTTCATCCAGCGAGTCAAGGCCGCGTTCGGCGGCAGCAAACAGGCCAAGCACGTCCCGGCGGTTCCCCCGACGGTCCCCAAACCGAAAAAACCGCATCCGGAAAAACCGCGCGGACCCCGGTTCGAGGAAGGCCCCAAACGGATCGCGGCCGAACCCGAAGTCTGGCGCGGCGGCCCGCGCAAGAAACGCGGCGAGCACCATCCGCCGGCGCAGCCCCATCCGCATCGCGAAGGCGCCGGCCGGCCGCGCAAGACCGAGACGCCGTGGGATCCGGCCCACTACCAGGTGCCGGCGGCGGAAGGCAAAACCCGCTTTCCCGATCTGGTCGGCTTGCCGGACGTGCTGCTCCACGCGCTGGCCGACCTGGAATTCCGCTATTGCACGCCCATCCAGGCCAAGGCCTTGCCGCTGGCGCTCGACGGCGCCAACGTCTGCGGCCGGGCCCAGACGGGCACCGGCAAGACCGCCGCATTCCTGTTGACCATCTTCAAGCAGTTGTTGGAAAAGCCGGCCGCGCCCGACCGCCGCAAGGGGTTCCCGCGCGCGCTCATCATGGCCCCCACGCGCGAGCTGTGCATGCAGATCGCCCGCGATGCCGAAGACCTCGGCAAATACGCCGGTCTGCGCACCTTGGCGGTCTACGGCGGCATGGACATGCAGGCCCAGCGCGCCGTCCTGCGCGACAAGCACGTGGACGTGGTCGTCGCCACTCCGGGCCGTTTGCTGGACTTTCGCCAGCGGCAGGACGTCGATTTTTCCAAGGTCGAGATCCTCGTGATCGACGAGGCCGACCGGATGCTGGACATGGGCTTCATCCCCGACATGCGGCGGATCGTCTACGGCTGCCCGCCGAAAGATCGCCGCCAGACCATGCTGTTCAGCGCCACGCTCACGCCCGAAGTGACCCGTCTGGCGACCCAATGGATGCACGACCCCGTCACGGTGGAAGTCGTCAACGAGCACGTCGCGGCCGATACCATCGACCAGCGCGTCTACATCGTCACCGGCGAGCAGAAGTTCACGATCGTCTACAACATCCTGCGGACGATGGAACCGGAGCGGGTGATCCTCTTCGGCAACCGGCGCGATTCGACCGAACTGCTGTGCGAGAACCTGCGCAACCAGGGGCTGGACGTGGCGCTGCTGTCCGGTGCGGTGGAGCAGCGCAAGCGCGTGAAGGTGCTGGAAGACTTCCGCAGCGGCAAAGTCCCGATCCTCGTCGCCACCGACGTCGCCGGCCGCGGCCTGCACATCGACAACGTCGACCTGATCATCAACTACAACATCCCCGAACAGGCCGAGGACTACGTCCACCGCATCGGCCGCACCGGGCGGGTGGGGGAGAAGGGCATCTCGATCACCTTCGCCGACGAACTCGACAGCTACTACATTCCGGCCGTCGAAGAATACATGAAGCAGCCCCTGAAGTGCGTGACCCCGCCGGATGAATGGCTCGCGCCCTTGCCCAAACCCATGCTGGAAAAGAAGCGCCGGCCGCGTCCTGCCGGCGGGTTTGGCGGCCGCGGCGGCCCGCGCGGCGGCGGCCGGGGCAGTAGCCGCGGCGGGCCGCGCCGGCGCTGATCCCGCGCGGACCCGCGCCGAAAAAATCCCTTGCGCCGCCGCCCGCCGGCTGGTAGGTTGCGCGCTCGTCGATTGCCAAGGAACCGTGCCGCTTGGGGCAGTAGCTCAGTTGGTAGAGCATTACGTTCGCAACGTAGGGGTCGAGGGTTCGAATCCCTTCTGCTCCACCAAGTCGTGCGCGTTTCCGAAAAGCCCCCGGTGGGGTAGCGAAGTGGCCAACCGCAGCAGACTGTAAATCTGCCCTCTATGAGTTCGATGGTTCGAATCCATCCCCCACCACCAATTCTATGAATGGGTTGGCCGATCAAATTATCCAGATGCCCGAGATGCCGGGCGTTTACGTCTTGCTCGGACAAATCTGATCTATCACGAAATCGTCTTGTCGTACCCCGAAGCGCATGCGCGCGAGGCATTCCTGAAATCGGGGCAGGGGCGGGAATGGCTTGCGCGGCAGACTGTCTCGCCCTAGGCGAGCCCGCCTCCGGCGGGAAATCTGCCCTCTATGAGTTCGATGGTTCCCCGTCCCGCGCAGTTGCGCGGGACGAGGCCTCGCCCCGGAAACGGGGCGGGGAATCCATCCCCCACCAACCATCCGGTCTCGCTCCCGTTTCTTTCCCGCAATAACTCGCCTCTGATCGGCAGTCCGAACATTGGCAGTCCGAACTTGCACGCTCCACTTGGGTTGCGATATGATATACAAATATTGCGGCGAACGGAGAAACGGATGGCGGAAACGACGAAAACGGCATTGGTGATCGGGGGAAGCCGCGGCATTGGCCGGGCCATCGTGGAACGCTTGGCCGCTTCGGGGTTCGATATCTGGCTGACGTACCGGGGCAACCACGCCGCGGCGAACGAAGCGAAAGCCGTCGTGGAAGCCGCCGGCCGGTCCTGCCGCTTGCTGGCGTTCGACGTGGCCGACCGCGCGGCGACGCGCGCGGCGCTGGAGCCGCTGCTGCAGGAACGCTGTCCGGACGCGCTGGTCTTCAACTCGGGCATCGCGCGCGACAATCTGCTGGCGTTCATGCAGGATGCGGAATGGGACGACGTCCTGCGCACGAACCTGGATGGGTTCTTCAACGTGTCGAAACCCGTCGTGTTCGAGATGATCCGCAAAAAACGCGGGCGCATCGTGGTCATTTCGTCCATTTCGGGCCAGATGGGGCAGGCCGGGCAGATGAACTACGCGGCGTCCAAGGCGGGCCTGATCGGCGCGGCGCGGTCGCTGGCGCGGGAAGTCGGCCGCAAAAACGTCTTCGTGAACGTGGTGTCGCCGGGCGTCATCGAAACGGAAATGACGGCGGACCTGCCGAAGGAACACGTGCTGCCGCTGATCCCCCTGAACCGCTACGGCACGGCGGCGGAAGTCGCGGCCGTGGTGGATTTCCTCTGTTCCGAGCCGCACATGTACGTTCACGGCCAGGTCATCGGGGTGAACGGCGGCATGGCCATATGAGTTCTCCCCGCCGAGAGCGCTACGACGACGTCGTGGTCGGCGCCGGCACGGCGGGCTTGGCTGCCGCCTTGCTCTTGGCGCGGTTTGGCCGGTCGGTGCTGCTGCTCGACCGCGCGCCCGCGCCCGGCGGGGCCTTGCGGCGGTTCCGGCGCGGCGGGGCCGCCTTCGACACCGGCTTCCATTTCACCGGCAGCATCCAGCCGGGGGAACTGTTCGACCATTTGCTGGCCGTGCTCGGCATCCGAGGCGAACTGGAACTCGTGCCGTTCGATCCGGAGGCCGGCCATCGGTTTCGGTTCGCGGAGGCGGATGTCGAACTGGAACTGCCCTTCGGCCTCGATCGCTGCCGCGACCGCTGGCAGGCGCAGTTCCCGCAGGAGCGGGAAGCGCTGAACTGGTATTTCGATGCGTTGCGGTCGATCGCGAAGCGCACGATGGGCATGGAAGTCGGTCGGCCGCTGACCACGTTCGGGATGCTCGACGAGGATTTCGTTTCCCTGCGGTCGGTGCTGGATGCGCGCTTCCGCGACCCGGTGCTGAAAGGGGCGATCGGCGCATTCGCGATGTGCTACGGTTCGCCGCCGGCCAGCGTGTCGTTCGCGGCCCACGCGCGGGTGGCCTTCGGATTCCACCAGTCGGGCGGCACGATCGCGGGGGGCGGGGACGCGCTGGCGGACGCGCTGGCGCGAGCGGCGGAACGGGCCGGCGTGGAAATTGGCTGTTCGTGCGGGCTGGAATCCTTCGCGCCGGGCGCGGATCGGCAGGCCGGCGCCGCGACGCTGTCGAACGGCGCGACGGTCGCCTTCGAGCGCTGTCTGCTGACCATCGATCCCTTTGCGATCCTGGATCTGCTGGATCCATTGGGCCTCACGCCGGCCTTCCGGGAGCGCGTGCAGGCCTTCGAGCCCTCGGTCGGATTTTTCGCCGCCTATGGGATCGTGGACGGTCCGGAGCCGGCCGGATTCGGCCGTTCGGTCTATTCCGAATTCGCCGGCACGGATTTCGATGCGATGATGGATCCGGCGTATCCGGGCGACCGGCCGCTGGTTTTGATCGAAGTGCCCGGCGATCCGGCCGCGGGCACGCCGCCGTCCGTCTCGGCGCTGGAACTGTCGTTCGCGCAGGACGTGGCGGCCTGGGCGGGCACGCGCCGCGGCCGCCGGCCGCCGGAGTACCGGGCCTACAAGCAGACCCGCGCGGCGGCGATCGCGCGGCGGCTGGCCGGCCGCGCGCCCTACGCGGACCGGATCCGCTGGGTGGACACGGCCTCGATGCTGACGTTCCGGGATTATCAGCACTCCCGCAGCGGCAGCGCCTATGGCATCATGCTGAAAACCGGCCAGTACGGCCTGTTCGGTCGCCTGCCGGTCCGGAATTGCTATGCGGCGGGCCAAAGCGCTTTGTTGCCGGGCGTGCTGGGCGCGATGATGTCCGGGCTGTTCGTGGTCCGGCAGATGGTCGGCAAGGAAATCTTCGACGAAGCGACGGCAGGAGCGCGGTAGGGCACATGAAACGGGTGGTCATCACGGGCATGGGGGCGGTTTCGCCGGTGGGCGGCACGGCGGCGGAACAAGCCGACGCGCTGGACGCCGGGCGGCACGGATTGCGCGCGATGCCGGAATGGGCGGCCTACAAGGGGTTGCGGAGCCGGGTGGCGGCGCCGGCGGCACTGAAGAACGAAAAGGCCATACCCCGGCAAAACCGCCGCTCGATGAGCCGCATGAGCATCTTCGCCGCGCAGGCCGCGCAGGAAGCGCTGCGCGACGCCGGCCTGGCGCCCGAAGGGTTGGGCGACGGCCGCACGGGCTGCGTGGCGGGTTCGACGACGGGCAGCGCCATCGCGCTGGCGCAGGTCTACGAGACGATGCTGCCGGAAAAGGATTTCTCGATCCTGCAATCGATGCAGTTTTTCCAATGCCTGTCGCACACGGTGGCGATGAATCTCGCGCAA
>RZYG01000019.1 GCA_009930415.1 Spartobacteria bacterium
GGGTTTGGAGAAATTTGGGAATAGCTGCGGTCTCAGCAAGCTGAGCCCCTACAAGCGAGGGCCGAATCTACCGTGAAGAATCCGGTCATGCGCCCCCGCGTTCCCTTTTCCCCACAAATCCATTGCGCCGGGCCGGCCGGTTGGGCTATTGTCGCTTCAGATGTTCAGCGAAACAAGGAGATCTACTATGTCGCGCAGGATGCTGATGATGGTTTGTTCTTTTGCCCTCGCCCTCCCCGCGTTTGCCCAAGACGATTTGGATGCGCTCTTGGCCGGTCTCGGCGACGACCCCGTCGCCGCGGAAGCGGTCGAACCCGCCGCACCGGCGGAGGAAGCCGTCGAAGCCCTCCCGGTGGAAGAAGCGATTCCGGCCGCCGCCGAGGAAGCCGTCGCCGATCCGTTCGCCGACCTGCTGGGCGACGCCGAAGCGGCCGCCGAAGAGGCTCCCGCCGCCGTTGAAGAAGTGATCGAAGAAGCCGCGGCGAAAGCCCCGGCCGCCGCCGAGGAAGCCGTCGCCGATCCGTTCGCCGACCTGCTGGGCGAGGCCGAAGCGGCCGCCGAGGAAGCCCCCGCCGCCGTCGAAGAAGTGATCGAAGAAGCCGTGGCGGAAGCCCCGGCCGCCGCCGAGGAAGCCGTCGCCGATCCGTTCGCCGACCTGCTGGGCGAGGCCGAAGCGGCCGCCGAAGAAGCTCCCGCCGCCGTTGAAGAAGTAATCGAAGAAGCCGCGGAAGAAGCTCCGGCCGTCGCCGAGGAAGCCGTCGCCGATCCGTTCGCCGACCTGCTGGGCGAGGCCGAAGCGGCCGCCGAGGAAGCCCCCGCCGCCGCCGAAGAAGTAATCGAAGAAGCCGCGGAAGAAGCTCCGGCCGTCGCCGAGGAAGCCGTCGCCGATCCGCTTGCCGATCTGCTGGACGAAGCCGAACCGGTCGCGGAAGAAGCTCCGGCCGCCATCGAAGAAGCCACGGCAGAAGCCCCCGCCCTCTTCGACGAAGCGTTGGAAGAAGTCCCGGCCGCCGAGGAAACCGTCGCCGCAGAAGAAGCGGGCGCGAACGCGGAAGAGCCGGCGACAGCCGACGACGTGGATGCCATGCTCGACGCGCTCGAAGAACAAGTGCCGGTCGAAGGCGCCGCCGTCGTCACGCCGGTGGTCGACGTGAAAGCCGAAGTCGAAGAACCCAAGGCCGAGTCCGAGAAAAAGGCCGCGAAAAAGGCCGCGGACAAATCCAAGGACCCCAAGGACGACGCGAAGGCCGAAAAGGATGAACCCAAGGCCAAGATCAAGCCGCGCGTGGCCGGCAAGTCGCCGGATTGGAACGAACCGATCGAGTGGTAAAACCACCCGATGCGGAAAAAGCCGGCGGTTTCCCGCCGGCTTTTTTCATGCCGTCAAGGGGCGCGCGAAAGCGCGGCCCATTCGGCTGGCGTATTGACGTTGCGCAGGATCGCCGGATCGTCCACGGCGATCGCCTGCGCTTGCGGTCGGACCCACTCGTCGATGCGCGCGTCCGCCGGCAACCGCAACAATTCCACGGCCGCCGCGCGCGGAATCCACAGCAGGTTTCCCTTTTGGCCGCGCTGCGTCGGCCGCCAGATCGCCGCGGGTGCGGCGGCGGCCGCCGCCAGCGTCGCGCGGACGGTCGCGACCTGCACGCCCACCGCATCCACGGGCAGGAACAGATAGCCGTCCGCCTCGGGATGCGCCGCGATTCCCGCCTGCAGGGAACTGGCGCGCCCCTGCGCCCAGCGCGGGTTTTCGACCGTGGGCACGTCCGCCGGCAATTCGCGCCGGATCCGCTCGATTTCCGACCCGAGCACGATGGCCACCGGATCGCAGCCGCCGGCCCGCAAGACCTGGATCTGGCCCACCGCCAAGGGGCCGCCACCGGTCCAAGGCAGCAGCGCCTTGGGGCTCCCCATGCGGCGCGACTCCCCCGCCGCCAGCACGATGCCGACCGTCTTCATCGGCCGCTCAGCCCCCGCGCTTGGCCAGCGCGCGGCGATAGACGTCGAGATAGCGCCGCGCCGACGTTTCCCAATCGAAGCGCACCCGCATGGCGTGTTCGCGCATCAGCGTGACGTGGGTGGGGCGTTCGTACCACGTGTCCACGGCCCAGCCGATCGCGTCGCGGAACGCCGGCGCCGTGGGCGCATAGAACTTGAATCCGGTGCCCCGGCCTTCGCCCTCGTTGTATTGCTCGATCGTGTCTTCGAGCCCGCCCGTGGCATGCACCACCGGCAGCGTGCCGTAGCGCAGCGAATACATCTGCGTCAGGCCGCAGGGCTCGAACAGGGACGGCATCAGGAAAAAATCCGCGCCGGCCTGGATGCGGTGCGCCAGTTCGTCGGAATAGCCGATTTCGGCCGCGACGCGGCCGGGGAACTCCCGCGCGAGCTCCCGGAAGAAGTGTTCGTCGGCGGCCTCGCCCGCGCCGAGCACGGCGAGTTGCAGGCGCCGCTCGGCGAGAACCTGCGGCAACGCTGCGCGCAACAGACCGATCCCCTTCTGCGCCGCCAGCCGCGTGACGATCCCGAACAAAGGGGCCGTCGGATCCTGCGCCAAGCCCATCTGCGCCTGGAGTTCCTGTTTGCAGAGCCCCTTTCCGATCAGCGATTCCGCGCGGTAGGTGGCCGGGATCTTCCGGTCGTTTTCCGGATTCCACACGTCGTAGTCCGCGCCATTGAGGATGCCGACGAAATCGTCGCCGCGTTTTTGCAGATAGCCCGACAGGCCGTTGCCGCCGGGTTCGCCGAGGATTTCCTTGGCGTAGGTCGGCGAAACCGTCGTGAGCGCGTCCGCGAAGTTGATCCCGCCCTTGAGCAGGTTGAGCTTGCCCCAGGCTTCGAGGCCGTCGGGCGTGAAGTATTCGGGGCCGAGGCCCAGATAGCCCAGGGCCGACGGATGAGAGTACCCCTGGTAGCTCTGGTTGTGGATGGTCAGGACGCTCGCGGCGCGGCCCAAGGGCGTGCCGGCCTTGCGCCAGGCGTCGAGGAGCGCCGGGAAGACCGCCGTGGGCCAGTCGTGGACGTGGACGACGTCGGGCCGCCAGCCGCGGTCGCGGCAGATCTGCGCCGCGGCCAGGCAGAGCAAGCCGAACCGGAACGCGTTGTCGCCGAACTCCGCGCCGCGGTCGTCGTAGATGCCGCCGCGCGCGAAAAAGCGGTCGTGCTCCACGAACCAGACCGGCACGTCGCCGTCCGCCGTGCCGCGCCAGACGCCGCAGCCGTTGACTTCGCCGCCGCCGCAGGGGACCCGGCAAGCCGGTTCGGGCACCAGGCCGTACTTTTCGCGGGCAATGGAATCGTAGAGCGGCAGGACGATGCGCGCATCCGCGCCGAGGCGACGCAGCGCCTTGGGCAAGCTCGCCACCACGTCGCCCAGCCCGCCGCATTTGGCGTAGGGCGCGCATTCCGAAGCCACGAACAGCACGTTCAGGGAAGCGGGCAGCGACGGCTGGGAAGGGTTTTCCATGGGCGGAAGTATAGGGTCGGGCGTGGACCCGCACAACGGTTTTTACGAACCGGCCGGACCGCCGGATTCGCCGGATTCGCGCACCCAGATCCAGATGCGGGTGGCGCCGTAGGTTTTGTCGCGGGCCAGGCGCCAACCCGGCAGCGCCGGCGGCGGGTCCTTGCCTTCGGTCTCGAAAACGAACACGCCGCCAGGTCGGATCCAGCCGTTGCGTGCCAGCGCGGCGGCCAGTTGAGGCAGCCAGTTCTTTTCCTGCGCCTCGGCATAGGGCGGATCGGCCAGCGCAAGATCGAACGGCGCTCCGGCGCACGGCGCGGCCAGCAGCCGGAACACGTCGGCCGCCAGCACCCGGCCGGCTTCCGGCGGCACGCGCAGCGCCGCCAGGTTGGCGCGCAGGACGCGCAGGGCGGGCGGGCCGTTTTCCACCCACTCGACCCACGCCGCGCCGCGACTCCAGGCTTCCAGCCCCAGCGCGCCCGTCCCCGCGAACAGATCCAGCACGCGGGCGCCGGGAATCGCCGCCGCCAGCGACGAGCAAACGGCCGCGCGCACCTTGTCCTGCGTGGGCCGCGTGCCGGCGGCCGGGACTTTCAGCAGGCGTCCGCCGTGATCGCCGCCGGTCAGCCGCATGGCGCGATCTCCCGCACCCAGCGGCAAACGGCTTCCGCCAGCTCGTTTTCCAGGCCGTGGAAACCGTGGTCCGCGCCGGGAATCAGCCAATCGGCGAACCGACGCGAACGGGTTTTGGTCCGCAGAATGGCCAGCATGTCCGCCGGCGGAATCGCCGCGAATTCCTCTTGCTCGCCGAAGACGGCGAGCACGGGGCATTTCACGCGCCGGAATTGGGTCAGCGGTCCGGCATAGCGGAACACGTTTGCTTCGGCGCGCCGCGGATCGGCCAGGCTGAGGAACCGCGCGGCCGTGAAACGTTCATACAGACCCGTCACCGGCGCGGCGGGACGACCTTTGGCGACTTGCTTCCGCGCCCAGGCCACTTTCCGGTCGAACCGCGCGCCGAGATCGCGCCGCGTGACCGCGTAGTCGTCCGCCGGCGCCAGCAGGACGAGGCCGGCGACGCTCGGATGCCGCCGCTGCGCCTGCCAGAACGCGATTTTCTGGCAACCGGTGCTGTGGCCGATGAACACGATTTTCCGATGGCCGCGGCGACGGGCGAACGCCGCGGCCGCGTCCAGATCGGCCAGACAGGTGCGAAACGGCTCGTCTTCGGTGCCCCGTTCCGCGCCGCGGTTGTTGAACGACAGGACGGCGCAGCCGCCGGCCGGCGCCGTTTCCAGAAAGGCTTTTTTCAAGGCCGAGCGGTAGAAGTTGCTGCCCATGCCGTGGACAAACGCCACCAGCGGCGCGTTTTTCGTCGCCGCGGGCCGGTAAAACCCGTCGAGCATCCGCAGACGACGGCGGCCGGCGGCCGAGAACGCCACCAGCGTTCCGGCCACGCCCCACTCCGTCGGCTTGGGTCGATTTGCTTGCATGTCGCGAATGGACTTTATACGATTCCGGCGGAGTCAAAGCCATGAAAAACAGACTGTTCATTCTTCCGCTGGCCCTTGCGTTCCTCGCGCTGGCCGGCTGCGGCAAAACGGAAACGCCGCCGCCCGCCGCGGCGCCTGCGCCGAGCGAAACCGTCGCCGAGGCCGAGCATCCGGAATTCGACGAAGCCCCCAACTTGGACGAAGAAGGCTCGCGCGAGTGGTGATCGGCCGCGTTGCCGTTTTGGCGCTTGGCCTGGCGGCGGGCGCCTGGGCCGCGCCGCCGCCGGCCATGCTGGACGTCGCGCCGGAGGCGGTTGACCGCGCCCCGTTGCTCCCCGCAGACGTCGGCTGGCTGGACCGGCCGGCCCCCGGCTGGAAACACCTGCAGACGGAGCATTTCGTCCTGCACCACGACCAGAAGATCTTCGCGGCGAAGGTCGCGCGCCTGGGCGAGCAGTTCTACGCCGCCATTTCCGCCGATTTGCCGAATCTCCGGGACCGCGCAGCCCCCGCGCGCTCGCACATCTTCGTGTTCCGCGATCCGCGCGATTGGCAGTCCGTCGTGGCCGGCACGCCGGGTCTGGAGCCGTGGACGGCCTCGTTCGTGCGGGGCCAGGTCATGTATCTGCAGGAAACCGGCACGGGCGTCGCGGACAAGATGGAAACGCTGGCGCACGAGATGACGCATCTGGTGTTCAATCGCTTTTTGCCGGTGCGGCTGCCGTTGTGGCTCAACGAAGGGCTGGCCGAGTACTACGGTGAGTTCGCCTACCGCGCCGCGAAGGGCATGGGCCAGAGCCGGCGGGACGCCTTCCGGCCGCTGCGGCACTGGACGCCGCTGGCGGATCTGTTCGCCGCCACGGACTATCCGGCCGATCCCGCCGAAGTCGCGCGCTTCTACGCCACGAGCAAGTACCTCGTCGGCTACCTGCTGCTCAAGCAGCCGCGCGACCGCTGGGACGCGTTTTTCGGCCGGGCGGCGGCGGGCGAACCGGCATTGCCGGCGCTGCTGGAAACCTACGGCTGGGCCGACGTCGCCGCGGCCGAACAGGACTTTGCCCGCTTCGCCCGCTGAACGGGCGCGCCGGCCTTGCATCGCGGCGCGGCGTGGAGTACATTCCCCGGTCCCATGAAAAAAGTAAAACTCTCCGAACTGTCCGCCGTCGAGCGGCGCCTGGTGCAGAAAGCCATCGCCGTGCGCCGAAAAGCCTACGCCCCGTTTTCCCATTACAAGTGCGGAGCCGCGCTGCTGGACGTCCGGAACAAGATCCATGCGGGCTGCAACATCGAGACGATCGATTTCACGCTGACGACGCACGCGGAGATGGACGCCATCAACGACATGATCAAGACCGGGGTTTTCAAGCTGAAGACGATGGCGGTGGCGTTGCAGGCGGCCAACGGCTTCGCCCTGCCCTGCGGGTTGTGCCGCCAGAAGATCCGCGAGTTTTCGATCGGTCCCGACGCCAAGATCCTGGCCGTGAATCTCGATGAAAAGGGCCGGATCCGGCACGTGAGCCAAACGACGATCGACCGGCTCTATCCGCTGGCGTTCACGCCCGACTGCCTGGTCTGAGTCCGTGGCCGACCCGGCTTGCAGCCCCGCTTTCCTGTTCGATCTCGACGGCGTCGTGGTCGATTCCAACGCGCTGCACGTGGCCTCCTGGCGGGAAGTCGCGCGGCGGCACGGATTCGCCTGTTCCGACCCGGAGCATATCGGCAAATGCGGGTTGCGCACGACGGCGGTGATCCGCGACCTGTTGCGCTGGCCGGTGTCGGCGGCGGACGCCGAACGCATCGGTTTCGAGAAGGAAGAAATCTACCGCGGCTGGATCCGGGCGGACGGCCTTCCGGCCATCCCCGGCGTGCAGGCATTCCTGGCGGAAGCCAATCAGCTGGGCATCCCCTGCGCGGTGGGCTCGTCCGCCCCGCGGGAAAACGTGGATGCCTGCCTGCGCGCGCTGGCGCTGGAATCCGCATTCCGGGCCACGGTGTCGGGCGCGGACGTGGCGCGGGGCAAACCGGCGCCGGATATTTTCCTGAAAGCGGCGGCGGCGCTCGGCGTCGCGCCGGAGCGCTGCCTCGTGTTCGAAGACGCGCCGGCGGGCATTGCGGCAGCCCACGCGGCCGGCATGCGGGCGTGGGCGCTGCGGACCAGCCATGCGCCGGAAGAACTGGCGGAGGCCGACGTCGTCGTGGACGATTTCGCCGCGTTGTCGCCCCGCGCCGTGCAGGCCGCGTGGACGCCGCGTCCTAGCTGAATCCGGCTCAGCGCAGCCGGAGCAGCAGCTCCTTCAGCCGTTTCTTCTGCCCGGCATCCAGCCGTTCGGGGCGGCGGGCCAATTCCTTGGCCAGCGCCAGGGCGCGGGGGCGATCGCCCAGCTTTTCGCTCGTCTCGGCCAGCAGCAGCCAGTTCTTTTCGTTCCGGCCTTCCGTGCGCACGGATTCCGCCAACGCGGTCCACGCCTCGGCATAGCGGCCTTGGCGAAACAAGACTTCGCCGCGCAAGCCGAGCAGTTCCGGATCGCCGGGCTTTTTCTGCAGGGCGGCATCGAGGCGCGCCAAGGTCTCTGTCCCGCCGGGTCCGGCGGCGGACGTTTTCGCGGCAGCCGGCGGGGCCTCCAGCCGGGCCAGCAGTTCCTGCATCAGCTGTTTTTGCTTGTCGTCCATCGGACCGGGTTGGGCCGCCAGCGAACGGACGAACGTCAAGGCGCGGGTGCGGTCCCCCAGCCCTTCGTAGGTCTGGGTCAGCAGCAGCAGCAGATTGGGCGTCCGCCCCTGTTTGCGCAGGGATTCCTGCAGATCCTGGCGGGCTTCCGCGAAACGGCCCAGCTTGACGAGAATCGCGCCGCGGGTGCTGAGCATCTGCGCCTGGCCGGGCTGCCGCAGCAGGGCTTCGTTGATCAGCTTGAGCGCTTCCTGCAGATCGCCGTCGCGCTCCATGAGAACGTGCGCAAGGTTGTTGAGCAGCGTCGCGTCGCGCTGGCGCATCAAGCCATCGCGGAACGACGTTTCCGCTTCCGCCAGCCGGCCTTTGCGGTAGGCTTCCACGCCGGCGTTCTGGTATTGCATGTAGTGGTCGGGATTGCGGTCCAGCAGCGCCCGCAGCCCGCTGTCGAGCAGCGGTTTGTTGCCGCGCGTCTGGGCCAGCAGCACCATCATTTCCCAGGCCTGCGCGTTGCGGGGATCCTGCTGGATGGCCAGATCCAGTTCGGCCTGGGCGGCGGCCCATTGCTGCCGGCCCATGAAATGCTGGCCCAGCGCCAAATGGACGCCGAGCGGCGCGCCGCTATAGCCCTTCAGACGCTTCAGCGCCTCGGCGCCCAAGGGATCGTTTTCGTCGGCCAAGAGCACGAGCCCCATCCAGATGCGTAGATCGCCGGGCGTCTCGAGGCGGAGATCGGCCAGTTGCCGCACGGCATCCTCTTTCGCGCCGCGGACGTACGCCACCATGGCGCGGTCGAACCGCGTCTTCTTGTCGTCCAGCCCCATCGCCAGTGCCTCGGCGATATACGCTTCGGCGGCTTCCGGGTCGTTGCGGCGCAGCGCCAAGCGGGCCAGGGACGTCAACGCGTCGACGTCGCGGCGGTCGTTCACCAACTTGCCGCGATAATGCGTGTCGTCCGGCATGGATTGGCCCCAAAGCAGATAGACCTGGTCGAGAATCTGGGTGCGGTTGTCGTTGGCCGCATCTTCTTCGTCGGAGATGGCCGGTTTGCGGCGCAACGCCTCGTCGATGGCCGGCACGCCGGACAGCGCCCAGACATAGCCGTGTTTGACCCAGTTCCGGGCCTGCCAGACGTAACCGTACCGGATGGCCAGCACCCAGCGGCCGCTGCCTAGTTCCTCCTCGTGGTCGGCCCAGTGCGCTTCCCATTCCGGCTGCTCGGGACATTCGCGCGTCCACCCCAGCTGGAGCAGATTCATCAGCACGCTCCAGTTTTCGCGGTAGATCCGCCGGGCGACGCGCAAGGTTTCGAGGCCGCCGGCTTCGTCGCCGCGTTCGAGCTGGAGCACGGCCAGGTTGTTGGCGACCTTGGAAGCCATCAGGCGCAACCGGTCCTGGTACGGGCGCAGCAGGTTGCGCTCCGGCACGGGTTGCTCGGCCATCCGGATCAGGCGCTCCCAGAAGGGACGCTGCGCTTCGAGCAGCGCCGGCAAATCGATCCGGGCCGGATCGATTTCCATGCGGTAGAGGAATCCGTCGGGCACCAGATAGCCGAATTCGCGGAACACGTCGGGCATGTCGATGATCCCGATGAGGCGCGGACCTTCCTCGGACATCAGCAAGTTGTCGAGGAACTTGCCGAAGTCGCCTTGGGCCAGGGGGGCGTGCCACGGCTCGCCGACGAACCGTTTGGCCAACCGTTGCAGATAGGGGCCGGAGCCCGTCCGCGGCGCGCTGACGACCCGGACGGGACTGTCCTGCAGCACGACGGCCAAATTCAGGGCTTCGTCGAGCAGACCGGAGGTGAACAGGATGTCCCGGCCGTCGAGACGGCCCAGCACCTCGGCGACCGCCTGTTCCGCGATGCGCCCGTAGCGGCCGTCCACCGCGCGCCAATGGTAGGCGCCGATGGCCAGGGTCGCGACCGGCAACCCCACCGCGAATATGCTGGCGGCCCGGCGGATGGCGCGCTTGGACCACCGGACGTCCAGCATCATCTGGGGTTCGCCCAGAATCCAGAATTCACCGGCGACGTAGCCGAAGCAGATCGCCAGGATCAGGTACGGGAGCGTCATCAGATAGCCGAATCCCACGAGGCGCCAAGGTGAAAACGGCAAGTCGGCCAGAACGGCCACCATGCCGACGGCAAACAGGGCCCGGACGGCGATCTGCCCCCATTCGTAGAACCACGGCGATCGGATCGAGAGCGGAAAGAGCGTCAGCCACGGCACGACCGACACGGCCACGATGACGAGGAATCCCGGCGCGTAGCGGAGCTGGGTGGCCGCGAGGAACTGCGCGGACAGCATCTGCCGCATGGCGTCCAGCGGCGCGACGTAGGCCCCGGCCAGCGCTTGCTGCTTGAAGTAGACGAACGCGATGAGCGGATACGCCGTCAGCCCCAGCGCCAGCCCCCCCAGCAGCGCCGCGTGGGTCCGCCACGATCGCAAGGCTTGCCAGCGGAACATTTCGCGCAGGAGCACGAACGCCGCCAACGGGAAAAACGCCACGACCGTGGGATATTCCGCGGCGCCGACGCCATACAGGCTCCCCGCCAGAAACAGATGGCGCAACCGACCGCGATGGCGATACTGCGAGACGAACCAGGCGAACGCCAGGAGCAGTCCCAGATTGAACGTGTCGGCCAGGGAACGGGTGGCCGCCACCCACGTCGGCAGGCTGAACGCCAAATAGGCCCCGGCGGCCAGGCCCGACAGCCGGCGGGCCTGCGCCTCGCGGAAGAACGATTCCCGGCCCGGCTCGTTGCGGATCAAATAACCGGTGCGCATCATCAGCCGCGCCAGCAAAGCCACGCTCCCCGCCCCGCACAGCGCGCTGAACAGGCCCGACCAAACGGCGATGCGCTCCGGCGCCAGCCGGGCCAAGCCCAGCATCAGCCACCCCCACAGGGCATGCTGGGTGGTGGGTTCCGCCGTGGGATCCAGATAAGCCAGCAGCGCGGTGGTCGGCGGCCCCGGAAACGCCACCCAGCTCAACGTCGCCACGTACAGCGCGAACGCGGCCAGAAACAGCCCCCACCCGAGCTGGCGATCCGTGGGAAAGCGCTGGGCCAAGGGATCGCGATCAAGCTGCACGCGCGGATCGCGGCCTTCGCCCGGAGTATGCTCCAATCCGGCCCGGAAAAAACGGAATTCGCCGGCGGCGGCCGATGGCCGGCGGATCGCGAACGGCGCGGAACTCATGGCGATCTCCGGCGCGCGGCCCCGCTACCGCAGCTCTTTGATCAGGGCCTGGAGCTGGGACTGCATTTCCGGGGGCAGCTCGCTCTGCCGATCCGCCAGCGTGGCCACGAGATCCCGGGCCGCGTCCGGCTGCCCGCGGGCCGCATACAACTGGGCGGAAAGCAGGAGGACCTGCGGTTGGTCGGGCAGCTCCTGCAAGACGCGCTGCAGATCCTGCTCGGCCTCGTCGTAGCGCCCTTCCCGCAAGTTGAGCTCGCCGCGCGTGGACAGGAACAGCACGTCGTCGGGCTGCCGCGCCAGGGCTTCCTCGATCAGCGCCCGCGCCTCGGCCTCCGCGCCCGTCTTCGCGACCATGAGCAGATAGGCCAGGTCGTTGAGGACCACCGGATCGCGCCGGACGGCCAGGGCCGTGCGATAGGACGATTCCGCCAGCGAGAGCTGGCCGCGGGCATGCTGGAACGAGGCCAGCATCAGGTTGCCCGTGAAGTTTTCCGGGTCCAGCGTCAGCAAAATCCGCACGTGGTCTTCCGCCAGCTCGCGCTTGCGTTCCTGGAAATCGACGTTGACCAGCAATTCCCACGCGCGCACCAGGCGCGGATTCATGCGGACGACCTGATCGAGTTCGGCGCGGGCCGCCGCCCATTCTTTCCGGCCCACGTGCAATTCGGCCAAGAGCAAGCGCACGTCCGGCGAAGAGCCCAGCAGGCCTTTCAGGGCCTTGAGCGCCGCGCCGTAGCTTTCCGGATCGCTGCCGTTGGCGGTCAGCATGGCGAGCAGGCCCCAGGCGCGGACGTTTTCCTTGTCCTTTTTCACCAGATCCTTCAAGCCGGCCAAGGCGGCTTCGGCCTGGCCGCGCAGATAGGTCAAGGCGATCCGCTCGAAAGCCAGCGTTTCGGCCGGCAGCCCGGCGGCGACCGCTTCGTCGAACAGCCGTTCGGCTTCGTCGTAGTCCTCGGCGGCCATGGAGACGTCGGCCAGCATGCGCAGCGATTGGACGTCGCGCGGATTGTCCTGCAGGGCCGCGCGGTAGAATTCCGCGCTGCGCTGCAGGTCGCCGCCGTGCAGATAGGCGCGGCCGAGGAACGCCTTGACCTCGGCGTTCACGGTCCGGCCGCCGGCGGCCCGGCGCAGTTCGGCTTCGGCGACGCGGGGTTTGCCGGACACCGCCCACATCATGCCCTGGCGCACGAGCCAGGCCGTGTTGTGCACGTAGCCGTACAGCCCCGCCAGCGACCACATCACGCGGCTGTCCATTTGCCGGGACTTGAATTCGTCCCAGGCCGCCTGGTATTCCGCTTCTTCGGGCAGCTGCTCTCTCGCGGCGATCGTCAACAGGTTCAGCAGCGCGCTGACGTTGTCCGGATAGATTCGGCGGGCCTGCTGGAAAGTCGCCAGCGCCCCCGTCGAATCGCCGCGCTCGACCTGCATGAAGCCGACGTCGTTGGCCACCTTGGAGGCCAGGCGCAGGACGTAGCGCTGGTAGCCGAACGCCGGGTTGCGCGGATCGAGCGGCGCGGCCGCATAGGCTTCCATGCGCTGCCAGAACGGCGTCTGGTCGGCCACCAGCGCCGGCACGTCGAGGCGGTCTTCCGTCGGCTCGGCGCGGAACAGCAGGCGCTCCGGCGCCAGATAGCCGAATTCGCGCAGCGGGTCCGCCAGATCCACCGCGGCCACCCGCGCGAGCCCGGCGTCGCTCGCCAGCAAATCCTGCAGGAACGCGCCGAATCCGACCTGAAGCAGCGATTGCTGCCGCGGCGAATCGAAGGCACGCGCCAGATACTGGCGGTAGATGGCCGACGACGTCTGCGGCACGGTCACGACCGCCAGCGGTTGCCCGCGCCGCCACGCCTGCAAGCGGACGTTGTCGTCGAGCACGCCGTTGGACAGCAAGACGTCGCGCCCCTGCAAGTCGTCCACGATTTCGCCCGCCAGCCGGTCGAGCGCGGCGCCCGGGCGGCCGTCGGCCGCCGGCAGGTTCCAGATGCCCGCCGCGACGGCGGCGACCGGAATCAGCAGGCCCAGAATGCCCATGAGCGTGCGCAACGGCTGGCCGATCCCCGCGTTGCGGTGGTCGCGCAACTGGCCCATCACCCAGAATTCGCCGGCGACCGCGCCGGCGCACGCGGCCAGGATCAGATAGGGCGTCACCATCAAGTAGCCCATGCCGAAGAAATGCCACGGCGACACGGGCGCATCGAACAGCGTCGCCAGCGCCGCGGCCAGCACCACGAGGCGCAGGAACGTCTGCCAGGCCGAAAACCGCCAGGCGGGCTTCTTGCCCCGGATCAGATACATCACGCCCCACGGCACCATCGTCAGCGCCAGGATCAGCAGGAAGCCCGATGTCTGCGGCGCGTTGACGACCAAATGCCACTGGTCGCGCCAGACGTACCAGATCACCGTCGCCGCCGAGGCGAACCCGCGCAATTGGACCGCGGGATCCCGCACCAGCCGCGCGCCGTTGAGAACGTAGAGCAGCAAGCCCGGCACGCAGCACAGCCCGGTGCGCACCAGCACCCGCGCGCTGAATTCCGCGCGCTGCAGCATGGCCCGCACCACCAGCAGGGCCGTCAGCGGCGCGAACACCCAGAACGTCGCGAATTCCGTGACGCCCACCCCGTACAGCAGCCCCAGCGCGTAGAGCCGGCTGGTCTTGCCCGTGCGCTGGTATTCGGAGAACAGCCCAGCGGCGCCCAGCAACAGCAACAGATGGAACGTGCCCGGCAGCGAACGGGTGGACAACACCCAGAACGGAATGCTGGCCGCCGTGAAGAGCCCCGCCGACACGCCGGCGAGCACCCGGGCCTGGACTTCGCGCCGCGTCTCGTCCGGATCGTGCGCGTCGTGGACGGAGTAGCGCACGCGCATCATCAGCGCCGCCACCAGACCGACCACGGCCGCGCCGCAGACGGCGCTCAGCAGCCCGGCTCCGACCGCCGGATTCACCCCCGGCAACGCCGCCAAGCTGCGCACCAGATAGCCCCACAGCGAATCCAACAGCGTGGGATTGGCATCCAGTCCCAAATGCCACGCCAGGCTCTTGGCCGGCAGCCCCGGAAAGGCCCCGCAGCTCAACGTGGCCCAAAAGACCCCGAACGCCGCCGCCGCCAACCCCCAGGGAACCCATCGGAAAAGCCGTGCCGCGGCTGGCGTATTGTCGCTGTCGTTCATTCGTTGCGTCTCCATGATCCTGCGCGGGAACCCTAACGGAAGGGTCCGGGGAAATCACGCTTAAAATCAACCGTTTCGCGCGCGGAAATTCGGCACGCGGCCGCTCACGATCCGCGCCGTTTCGCGCGCGTTGCGGCTGTGTGCCCCCCCGGCCCGGCACACCCAGGCCAGATCGTTGCCGCTGATCGCGGCGGCCGCATCGCAGCGGATGCCCGCCGGGCCTTCGCCGCCGGCGGCCAGCGCCGCCGCGAATTGCCAATCCGCCAGATTCTCGGAGGCCCACAGGCCGAGGCGATGCAGACCTTCTTCTCGGGCGGCCGACGGACCCAAGGGCAGACCGGGGGCGCCCCGGCTGCCGACCAGCCAGTGCCGCCGGCTGGGCTCGTCGTAGAGCAGATCGAATTTGGCATGGCCGCCCGGCACCGGCAGCCACAGCCACGGCGCGCCGTCCGGATCGGTTTGCGGCGCGACCGAGAGATCCGCCGTCGCCAGCCGGGCCACGGCCGCCCAGTGCTGCCGGCCGCTGCTGGCCGCGCCCAACACGTGCAGGATGCCTTCGGCGTGCCACGGATGGCGGGACTCGGCCACTTTCAGCAAGACCGGATCGCGCCAGGCCGGCCCCGTCCCGCCCAGCGGCACGCCGCAGCCCGCGCCGGCCGCGGCCGGCGCCAACTGGGACAACGGCGGCGCAACGGGGCCTTGGGTCCAGGCCTTGCGGTTCATCAGGCTGGCGCCTTGCGGCGCGCGGAAGACCGTCAAGCCCATCCCGCCGCCCGCCGGCACGAGCGCCGGGAAATACCAGGCTTCGCCGTCCGCCAGCACGGCGGTCGGCGCCACCCACAGATCCAGGTCGCCGGTCAATTCCATGGGCGCGGACCAGCTGCCGCCGCCGTCGGGCGAACGCATCAGGCACAAGCCGCCGGACGCTTCGCCCAGCAGATAAACGTCGCCGCCGTCGCGGAACAGGCTCGCGCGGCGGAACGGGAACGTCGCCGCGAGCTGCCAGGTCGCGCCGCCGTCGCCCGAGACCATCACCCGCCCCTGCATCCAGCGGTTGCGCTTGGCGTCGTGCCCCTTCTTGCCGGTCAGTCCCTTCACGTCGGGACCGGTCTGGTCGAACGCCGCCAGCAGCTTGCCGTTGGGCAGCGCCAGCAGGCTCGGCGCACCCACGGAAACGCGCTTGTCCTCCGGCACCGCGTACACGACGGTTTCCGGGCCCACGTTGGTTTCGCGCGCGTCAGTCATGCATCCACATGTCCATTTCCTGGCGCAGCCAATACGCCCCGGCATACACCTTCGGATCCACCAGGAAGCCCCGGGCCTGCATCCGTTCCAGCCAATCGGGCAGCCACGAAATCGGCACCACGTGCGTCCGGATCCGTTCCGCGCCCCGTCCGCCGCCGTAGGCTTGGCGCACCATGCCGCGCGCGCGGTAGAACGTCACGATTTCATCCGAGATGCCCGGACTGGGCGGTCCGGTCAGGAGGGCTTCCATCGTCCGGGCCTCGAAACCGGTTTCCTCGAACAGTTCGCGCCGGGCGGCGGCTTCCAGCGCTTCGGTCTCGTGGCCGGGGACGTCGCCGGCCAGACCGGCCGGCCATTCCACGACGGGCGCGCCCACCGGTTCGCGCCACTGCGTCACCAGCACCACGCCGCCGTGGTTCGTCGTGCCCACGATCACGACGATGCCGGAAATCTTCGGGCGCACCACGTATTCCCACCCGTTGGCGACGACCAGGCGCAGATGCGCGCCTTCGGCCAGCGTGCGGCGGTCGGATGGACGGGCGGATGCCATGCGCGCCAGTATACCGATGCGCGCTTTCGACGGAAGCCCGAAAACGCGCCGCCCGCGCGAAATCAGCCGTTGCGGAAAACGGTCTCGCGGAAGAAGCGCACCAGTTCCCGGTGCCGGACCCGCGCGCGGACCTGGTACGGCAGCAGCCGGGCGGCCGGCCATTGCAGGATCTGCATTTCGTAGTCGAGCGCCGGCACGTAGGCCCCGTCCAGCATCCAGGCATAGACCAACCCGAACAGGATGCCGCACGGCAGGAAGCCCGTGCCCTTCGGCACCGGCCGGAAATAGCGCCGCGGCGCACCGGCCCGGGGCGCCATCTGCGCCAGGCGCAGATAGGCCCGCAGTTCCGGGTCCGCCAGCTGGCATTCCCGTTCCGCCGGCGGCCGCAATTCGATTTCGTAGGCGCGCACGTTCGCGCCCGGCGTTTCTTCGAGCCAGTGCTTGCGCGCGACGTAGCGGCCCAGCAGGGACTCGCCCAGCGCGACCGCGAAGTTCGGCGCGAGCAGGCCGGGCCGCGCCAGCGCCTGTTCGTGCAGCATGATCCGGCGCGTGGCCGGCTCGTAGTAGCCCAGCACGTTGTCCCATTCGCGGCTGCGCGCCCACTGCGCGTCCGGCACGATCCGCACGCCGTCGAACCGAGCCAAGTGCGCGGGCGGCACGTCCGGATTCGCCCAGAAAAAATCGTCCAGCGCGCGGCGCAGGCCGGCGGACGGAATGGATTTTTTCGCCAGCGCCGCGGCGACGGCGTCCATGCGCGCGCAGGCCGACGGCCCCCGCCCCACGGCGGGCCGGACCGCGCGCGGCGCGGCGAGCCGGCGCGCCGCGCGCCGCGGCCGCCCGGCCAGGCCTTCGTAGACCGTGCGGATCGCCGCGGCGAACCGCGCCGGATCGTGGTGGATCATCGAATCGCGCTGCCAGCGGTCGGCCGAAAACAGGCTGGCTTCCACCGGCATCACCCCCAGCGCCGCCACCCGCGCGCGATCGAGATGGATGGGATGCTTGTCCTCCAGCGCGTAGTTGCGGATGATGCTGCCGGGCACCGTGTCGAGGCTCGTCGCCAGCGCGACGTCGAAGAGCCCGGCGATGCCGCCGGGCACGTTGCGCCCGTAGGCTTCGATCAGCTCCGAGACCCAGAAGCCGCGGCTCTCCTCGCGGAAGGACATGTCCGTTTCGCCTTCCTGGATCCACAGGTTCGCGCCGAGGATCTTGACCGCCCGGCGGTTGGCGCGGATGGACTCGACCACTCCCGGCGTCAGCAAAACCGGCAGCACGCTGCTGTAGAGGCTGCCCGGCGCGTAGACGATCAGATCCGCCGCCCGCAGCCGCGCCAGCAGCTCGGGCGCGGCCTGCGGCGCGCCGGCGAAGGCGATGGACACCCGCTTCACGGCGCAGCCGCGCCGCACGCGCGCCGCGCGCGCCTGCCCCGCCGCCACCACCCCGTTGGCATATTCGAACACCAGCGTCCCCGGCGCCGCCGTCACCGGCCGGACGTGGCCGGCCGGCACGCCGATCGCCGCCGCCGCCGCCGCCAGCCCGCGGTCCAGTTCGGCCCGCGTCGGCGTCCGCGGCGAGCGGATTCCGCGGAACGTCGCCGCCGCCAGCAGCAGGTTGCCCAAACAATGCCCCGGCACGCGCAGCCGCGCTTCCAGCCACGGCGCCAGCTCCGCGGTCAAGCCGGCCAGCGCGGAACGCAGCGCCGGCGGACACGCCCGGCGCAGCGCCGGGTCCAGGACGCGCACCGGATCGCGCAGCTCGGCGCGGGTCGGCGCGCGCGCGCCGAAGCGATGCAGGAACGTCCGCTGGATGATCTTCGCCGCCGGCGCGTCCGGCCCGTAGCGGCGCGCCAGCGCGGCGCGGTCGACCATCGCCAGCAGCACCTTGCGCAGGTCGCCGATGCCGATCATCGGCAGCCGCCGCACCAGTTCGCCCGTGGAGCCGCCGTCGTCCGTCGTGCAAACGCCGACGTGGATGGTTTCGAATTCGTGCGCCAGCCCCGCCGGGGCGCGGTCGGGCCAGGTCGGCAGCGCCGGATTGCCCCCGAGAATGGTGGAAAGCCCCGTGCCGCCGCCCAGCACGACCACGCGCGCCTTCGCCGGCGCGGGCCCCGCCGCGCGCGGCTCCTCGCCCAGGCGGCTCAACACGCCTTCCACCCAGTGTTCCAGGGAACTCCGGGCGCCCGTCCACGCGGCTCGGTTGGCGCGACCCATGGGAACCCCTTCCGCTACGACACCCAGAAGACGTCGTTCATGAACTGCTCGAGGAACCCCGTGTTGTATTCCCCGCGCAGGAAACGGGCATCGGCCAAGAGCGCCTGCGCCACGGGCACGGTCGTCGCCGGACCTTCCATCTTGAATTCAGACAGCGCCCGCGCCATGCGGTTGAGGGCTTCCGCGCGCGTCTTGCCGCGCGCGATGATCTTGCCGATCATGCTGTCGTAGTACGGCGGAATGACGTAGCCCGAATAGACGTGCGAATCCACGCGGATGCCCGGCCCGCCCGGAAAGTGCACCGCCTGGATCGGCCCCGGCGACGGCGTGAAGTTCTTGTAGGGATTCTCCGCGTTCACGCGCACCTCGATGGCGTGCCCGCGCGGCGCGAATTCGTCGTCGGGGAACTTCAGGACCTCGCCCGCCGCCGCGCGGATCTGCAGCTGCACCAGGTCGGCGCCCGTCACCTCTTCGGTGATGGGATGCTCCACCTGGATGCGGGTGTTCATCTCCATGAAGTAGAATTCCTGGGCGTCCTCGTTCCACAGGAACTCGATGGTCGCCACGTTGCGCAGCTTGCAGGCCTGCGCGGCTTTGACCGCGGCTTTCAGGAGCTTTTTGCGGCGGTCGGGCGTCAGCGCCGGGCTGGGCGTTTCCTCCAGCAGCTTCTGGTGCCGGCGCTGGATCGAGCAGTCGCGCTCGCCGAGCTGGTAGACGTGCCCGTGGTTGTCCGCCAGCAGCTGCACTTCGATGTGCCGCGCCCGCTCCACGAGCTTCTCGACGTAGACGTCCGCGTTGCCGAACGCCCGCTCCGCCTCGGAACTGGCCGTCATGAAACCCTGCGCCAGGCTGACGTCGTTGCGCGCGATGCGCATGCCCTTGCCGCCGCCGCCGGCCACCGCCTTGATCAGCACCGGATAGCCCAGCTTCCGCGCGATCGCCAGCGCCTCTTCCGGCGTCTTCACCACGCCGTCGCTGCCGGGCGTCACCGGCACGCCGGCCTTGCGCATCAGCTCCCGCGCTTTGTTCTTGTCGCCCATGTTGCGGATGTTGTCCTGCGACGGGCCGATGAACGTGATGCCGCATTCCTCGCAGATGTCCGCGAAGTGCGCGTTCTCCGAGAGAAACCCGAACCCCGGGTGGATCGCGTCCACGTCCGTCACTTCCGCCGCGCTGATGATGTTGGCGATCTTCAGGTAGCTTTCCGACGACGGCGCCTTGCCGATGCAGACCGCCTCGTCCGCCAGCTGCGCGTGCAGGCACGTCTCGTCCGCCTGCGAATAGACCGCCACGGTCCGGATGCCCATTTCCCGGCAGGCCCGGATCACGCGGACGGCGATCTCGCCCCGGTTCGCGATCAGGATGCGCTTGAACATGCCGGCCTCAGCCCTTGTCGATCAGGAACATCGGCTGGCCGAACTGGACGGCCGTCGCGTTTTCGACGAGGATCTTCTTCACGACCCCGCTCGTCTCGGCCTTGATCTCGTTCATCACCTTCATGGCCTCGATGATGCACACCACGGTGTCCTTGCCGACCCGGCTGCCGACGGACACGAACGGATCCGCGTCCGGCGAGCCCGCGCGGTAGAACGTCCCCACCAGCGGCGACGGAATCGGCGTCAATTCGTCTTCCGGCGCCGGGGCGGGCGCGGCCGCCGCCGCCGCGGTCGGCGCGGGCGCCGGGGCCGCCGCCGGAGCCATCATCTGGGGCGCCGCCATCATCATCGCGGGCTGCGCGCCGCCGCGCTTCAGCGTCAGCTTCAAATCGGGCTCTTCGATGGAAAATTCGCTCAGCTCGTGCTCGCGCATCAGGTCGATCACGGTTTTGATTCGATCCATGTCCATGTTCGGGGCTCCTTGAGGGTCCGATTCCGGACCGTTATCCCGCCAAGTAAAACATTTTACCTGCGTCCCTGGCAAGAGGTTTTCATATCTACCCCATTTCCCGCCCCAAGCAAACAACAAAACCGCGCCGGACCGCCTTTTTCGCCTTCGGCCGGCGGCCCTTTTCTGCTAGGGTTTCCCCCCATGAACCCCAACGCCACCATTCTCCACCACCCCCTCATCGAGCACAAGCTGGCCATCCTCCGCAACCGCGAGACCGACAACCGGCACTTCCGCAAAGCCCTCAACGAGCTCTCCTATCTCCTCGTCTACGAAATCACCCGCGACCTCGCCCTCCGGCCCGTCCGCATCCAGACCCCCCTCGCCCCGTGCGACGCCCAGCAGCTCGCCGAGCAGGTCCTGCTCGTCCCCATCCTCCGCGCCGGCCTCGGCATGGTCGAGGGCATCCTCGACTTGATCCCGTCCGCCAAGGTCGGCCACGTCGGCGTCTACCGCGACGAACAAACCCTCCGGCCCGTGGAGTACTACTGCAAGCTGCCGCCCGGCGCCGAGACCATGCGGACGTTCCTGCTCGACCCCATGCTCGCCACCGGCGGCTCCCTCGCCTACGCCATCGACCGCCTCAAGGAGCGCGGCATCCGCCGCGTCACCGTCGTTTCCGTCATCGCCGCCCCCGAAGGCCTCGCCGCCCTCCACGCCGCCCACCCCGACGCCAAGATCTACGTCGCCATGCTCGACGAGCGCCTCAACGACCAAGGCTACATCCTCCCCGGCCTCGGCGACTGCGGCGACCGCCTCTTCGGCACCCTCTAACCGGATTTTTTACGTAGCACGTAAAAACGTTGATCCCGGTTTACGTAGCACGTAAAAGGGTCGGATGATTTTTACGTAGCACGTAAAAACTTTGCCCGATTTTTACGTGGAACGTAAAAACTTTGAGCCCGGTTTTACGTAGAACGTAAAAACTTTGAAGGAGCCTCCCATGGACAAGACCCTGCTGCGATTCCACCCCGACGTGCGCGACGCGCTGGCCGCCGGCCGCCCCGTCGTCGCCCTCGAAAGCACCCTGATCACCCACGGCCTGCCGTACCCCGTGAACCAGGAAGTGGCCAGCGGCATGGAACAGGCCGTGCGCGACGCCGGGGCCGTCCCGGCCACCATCGCCGTCCTCAAGGGCCAGATCGCGGTGGGCCTCGCGGCCGACGAGCTGGCCTATCTCGCCCAGGCCCGGAACGTCCGCAAATGCAGCCGGCGGGATTTCCCGATCGTGCTGGCCCAAAAGGGCGACGGCGCGACCACCGTGGCGGGGACGATGATCGTCGCCCATCTGGCCGGCATCCGGGTGTTCGCCACGGGCGGCATCGGCGGCGTGCACCGCGGACATCCGTTCGACGTGAGCGCGGACCTGCTGGAACTGGCGCAGACGCCCGTGGCCGTGGTCTGCGCCGGCGCCAAGGCCATCCTCGACCTGCCGCTGACGCTGGAAGTCCTCGAGACCCACGGCGTGCCGGTCGTCGGCTATCAATGCGCGAACTTCCCCGCGTTCTATACCCGGGACTCCGGCCTGCCGCTGGACGTCCGCTGCGACTCGTTCGCGGAAATCGCCGCGATCCTCCGCTCGCGCGAGACGCTCGGTTTCCAGACCGGCACGCTGGTGGCCACGCCGGTGCCGGCGGAGCACGAACTGCCCGCGGCCGTGGCGGAAAAAGCCATCGCCCAGGCCCTGGCCGAAGCGGACGAACGCGGCGTGCGCGGCAAGGAAGTCACCCCGTTCCTGCTGGCACGCGTGAGCGAGCTGACGCACGAAGAAAGCCGCACGGCCAACGTGGCGCTGCTGCAAAACAACGCCCGCGTCGCCGCGCAAATCGCCGGCGCCCTGGCCGCGCCGTAATCCAATCCGCCGGCCTCTCTTCGGGGTCAGCCCTTAACTTAGAAGTTAATATTAACTTCTAAGTTAAGGGCTGACCCCAAACCCGGTCAATGCGCCCAGGCGACGGGGAGTTCGGCCCAATCGGTGAGGTAGGCGGGGGATTTGCGCCGCTGGCGCATGCGCCAGGCGTCGCCGCAGAGTTCGCTGGCGTAGCGCACGGCGCGGTGCGCGGGGGCGCGGTTGAGGCGGTCGAGGCATTCCATCAGCCGCGCGGTGCGCGCATCGTCGGCGGGCGCGGCCGAAAACAGCAGGCCTTGTTCCGCGCCGGCGGATTCGAGGTCCGGCAGCAGCACGCCCGCCTTGCGGTAGGCCAGGCCCGGCCGGAAAACGTGCGCGAGGCCCTGCTGCGCGGCGCGCACCAGCTGGCCGGAATCGCACGTGGCCCGCTCCAGGACGATCGTCGCCCCGTTGAAGTAGCGCGGGCCTTCGCGGTCGAAGGGATCGGTCTGCAGGAACGTCGTCACGGCCCGCGCGCGCCGGCGCTGACAGCGGAGTTTTTCGCCGGCGCGCGCGGCGAACGCGGCGACGGCCGCCTGCACGTCCTCCGCGCGCCCGATCCGTTCGCCGAACGTGCGCGAAACCATGATCTGCTTCCGCGGCGGCGGCACGTCTTCCAGCGCGAGGCAGGCGGTGCCGCCCAGCTCGCGGCCAAGGCGCTCCAGCACCACCCCGCCCGCTTGCCGCAGGACGCGGGGATCGGCTTCGGCCAGCGCGAGCGCGCTGGCGAGGCCCAACCTCCGGACCCGCTCGCCCAGGCGACCCGCAATGCCCCAGACGTCCTCCGGCGCCAGCGCGGCCAGCGTCGCGCGCGGATCCGGCAGGCGCGCCCAATCCAGCACCGGCCCGGCCGGGCTTTGGCCGCGCTTGGCCATGTGGTTCGCGACCTTCGCCAGCGTCTTGGTCGGCGCGAAGCCGACGGAAACCGGGATGCCCGTCCAGCGCTTCACGCGGCGCGCCATTTCCAGGCCCAGCGCCGTGCGGTCGCCGGGCACGCCGGACAAATCCAAAAAGCATTCGTCGATGGAATAGATTTCCAGCCGGGGGCCGAAGTCCGCGAGGACCTGCATGACGCGCCGGGACAGGTCGCCGTAGAGCGCGTAGTTGGAGGAAAAGACGGCGACGGGCGGGCCGCGCAGGCCGCGTTCGACCTGGAACCAGGGCTTGCCCATCGGAATGCCCAGGGCCTTGGCTTCGGCGCTGCGGGCGACGACGCAGCCGTCGTTGTTGGAGAGCACGACGACGGGGCGGCCTTCCAGCGCGGGCCGGAACACGCGCTCGCACGAGGCGTAGAAGTTGTTGCAATCCACCAGCGCGAACATGGCGCCCCACCCCGTTTCAGTACGAGCGGATGGCATGCGCCACCACGCCCCAGATCACCAGTTCCTCGTCTTCGCGCACCAAGATGGGCCGGTAGGCCGGGTTTTCAGGCTCCAGGCGCACGCCGTTGCGGCCGACGCGCAGGCGCTTGACCGTCAGCGCTCCGTCCACGACGGCCACGACGATGGCGCCGGACTTCGCTTCGCGCGCGCGATCGACCACCAGCAGATCGCCGTCGCGGATGCCCGCGCCGGCCATCGAGTCGCCCTGCACCTTCACCACGAACGTCGCGGCGGGATGGGCCACCAGATGCGCGTTCAGGTCGAGGGGCGTTTCCAGATGGTCGTCGGCCGGCGACGGAAAGCCCGCCGCGACGTGCGAGGTGTAGCGGGGCAGCCACCGCGGGGGCATCCCGACGGCGACGGGGCGGAGACTTCCGGCAGGCAAACGGGATGGAGCGACGCGGGGCATGACTGAACCTTCGTTCACCAACATACGCCCCGCCCTCTGTCCGTGCAAGAGCGGAATGAAACGCAGCCGAAATCCCGGCGCGCTGGGCCAGCGCGCCCTACCATTCAAGCCGCAAGACGGGTCGCCGCCTACAGTTCCGTGTATTTCTTGGCGAGACCTTTGGACTTGCGGACGGGGTACTTGCGGGCGTTGACGCGGATTTTCTTGCGGACTTCCGCCGGCAGGTCGAGGTCCATGTGGTTGGCCAGCAGCAGCGCGTAATTGACCACGTCGGCCAGTTCCTGGGCGATGGCCTTGCGGCGCTTGCGGTCGCGGATGCGGGCCTCGCATTCGGCGTCGGTGCACCACAGGAACTGTTCCTGCAGCTCGGCGGCCTCGATGGCGAGGCCAGCCACCAGGTTCTTGGGGGTATGGAATTGTTTCCAGTCCCGCGCGTCGCGGAAGGCGACGATTTCGTCGCGCAGGCTTTTCCAGTCGTTCTTCATGTGTCGTTTCCTCGGAACATTCCGGAACCGGGACGGGGTCGTCCCGGCTCCAAACAGCCGCCGGCTTCGCGATCTGGGAGC
>RZYG01000446.1 GCA_009930415.1 Spartobacteria bacterium
GTCCCTGCTGCCGTCGCCGTCCTTCGCGTGTCCCGCGTGCGCCTCCATCACGAGCGCGCACCCGCGAGCACGCAACCCATCCAGCGCCGCGATCATCGGGGCCGCGTCGTCGTCAGACTGGATCGCCCGCGGAATCAGCCGATACAGCGGGCCAATGACGAGCAGGTCCGGGGTGTGCTCATCGATCAGCCGGTGGATCGCACCCAAGTCCCGCTCGTCCGTCACGTTCAGTCGCGGGACCGTCGCCAGGTGCATCGTGTCCCGTGGGTCGCACACTCCATCCCGAGCCGCCTTGATCGCCAGAGCGCGCACCCGTCGCCGCCACTGCTTGTCGCTGTTCTCAGCATCCACGGCGAGGACCCGCACGGGCGCGATCGGGTGGAACGTCGTCGGGTGGATGCCTGCCGCCGCGAGGAGCGCGATCTGCTGAATCCAGTACGACTTGCCCGCGCCCTCACCGCCCGTGACGATCACGCGGTCATGGCGCTCGAGGAGGTTCGGGATCAGCCAGTCGTACTCGTCCGGGCCGTCGAGGATGGACCGCAGCGAGGGTGCCGTGATCCCGCCAACCGTGGGCGTGTTGACCGTCTCCCACTCCTTGCGGACCATCTGCATGATCTCGGAGAACGGTTGGCTCGACTTGGCAATTTGCCCCGCCTGGGATGCGAACTTCTCCAGTCGGCGCTTACCCGCCGCGTCTGCAACGGCCTTCGCGTAGTAGGCGATGTTCTTGGACGTGGGGGTGGACTCGCGGCACTCGAACAACTCCGGCAGGGTCAGCCGGTACGGCGTCGCCTTCATCCGCTCCGACACGATCTGCTCATCGATGGACTCGCCCGTACCGCGGAGCCCGAGCATGATCCCGTAGGCGGCTCCGAGTCGGCTGTCTGCGAAGTCACCCGGCGTGATGTGCTCCACGGCGAAACGGAGCATGTTGGAGTCGAGCAGCGCGGCCCCGATCACGGCGCGTTCGGCGTCGGCGCTCACCGGAACATCCACCCATCGATGATCTGGTCCGGCGTGCGACGGGCGGTGGGCAGCGGGGTCACGTTCGACGGCTTCTCCTTGAGGAGCCAGTTCGTGAATCCCTTATCCCAGTCCACTAGTCGCCGGTCGGTTGCTCCCGCGTGGTT
>RZYG01000172.1 GCA_009930415.1 Spartobacteria bacterium
CGGACTCGTGGCCCATCCCGCCAGCCTTGTTTCCGACGGTCGCCATGCGGCGGAATACCTGCGCGAGGCGGGCGTGAATCTCGTCGCGCTCTTCGGCCCCGAGCACGGTTTCTTCGGCCGCGGCGGCGCCGGCGAACCGATCGCCGATGCCGCCCACGTCGATTGGAAGATCCCCATCTTCTCGCTCTACGGCGAAACCCGCGCGCCGACCCCCGCCATGCTCGATCTGGTGGACGTGTTCGTCTTCGACGTCCAGACCATCGCCTGCCGCGCCTACACCTACGTCTCCACCCTGCGTATGCTCATGGAAGCCTGCGCCGCCGCCGGCAAAACGCTCGTCGTCGCCGACCGGCCCGATCCCCTGATGCTGACGCCGCCCGACGGCCCCCTGCTCGATCCGGCGTGCGCCTCGTTCGTCGGCTGGATCCCCACGCCGTTCTGCTATGGAATGACGCCCGGCGAAACCGCGCTGTATTTGCGCGATGCCCTCCAACTCGACACTCTCGACCTGCACGTTGCGCCGTGCGCCGGCCTGTCGCGTTCGCTGTCGCTGGCGCAGATCTATCCGACCTGGCAGGCGACGTCGCCCGCCATCGTTTCCCTCGAAAACGCCTTGTGTTTTCCGCTGACGGTCTTCTTCGAGGCGTTGCCCATGATCGACCACGCCCGCGGCACGCCGCTCGCGTTCCAGCGCATCGGATCGGCCCACGCGGATCTCTCGAGGCTGGAACTGCCGCCGCTGCCCGGCCTGCGAGTTGCGCCTTGCGAATACCCCGACAAGCACGGCCAGAATTTGCGTGGCCTCGCCTTCGAGGTCGTCGATCCTGCCGCCTACCGCCCCGCCCTCTCTGCCTTCACTCTAATCTCCGCCCTGGAAAACCACGTGGGTCCAGCGCTCTGGGAGTTTCCCGGCACTCGCCCGGATTTCTACGCCCAGCTCTGGGGCACCCGCACCCCCGCCCCGCCGTGGGCGGGTTTTGAGATTCGGCAATCGCTCTATTGAGCGATTGGGTTCAGCGGTTCACGGTTCAACGGTTCAGCGGTTTTCGATCCTGGGCCGTTCACCCCCCAAAACGCTATTTCCTGTTTTCCTGGACTTTCCTGTTTTCCTGCTAAAAAGGGTTCAGAGGTTCAACGGTTCACGGATTTCAATCCGAACCCCTCCTGAAAATCCTGTTAATCCTGTCTGAAATCTCCAGCAAGAAATGACTTCATGCGGTAGGGTGGCCACATGAAAATCCCGTACATCGCCCTGGCCTGCCTCGCGGCGCGAGCCGCGTGGGCCCAACCCGGAGACGCCATGATCCCGTCCGCCCCGACCGAAACCGCCACGCTCGCCGGCGGTTGCTTCTGGTGCATCGAGGAAATCTTCCGCCAGCAGCCGGGTGTTTTGAGAGTCGTGTCGGGCTACACGGGCGGTGAAACGAAGAATCCCACCTACCGCGAAGTGTGCACCGGCGACACCGGCCATGCCGAAGCCATCCAGATCTCATTTGATCCGCAGCGGATTTCCTTTGCCGATCTGCTCGCGGTTTTCTGGAAGGCGCACGATCCCACCCAGCTCAATCGACAGGGTGCCGACGTCGGCACGCAATACCGCTCCGCCATCTTCACGCACTCCGAAGCGCAAGCCGCGGCCGCGCAGGCCGCCAAAGCCGCCGAAACCGCTTCCGGCCGCCACGCGCGGCCCATCGTGACGGAAATCGTCCCTGCCAGCGTTTTCTATCCCGCCGAGGACTACCATCAGGAATATTACCGCCAAAACAAGCGTGCGCCCTATTGCCGCGCCGTCATCCAGCCCAAGCTGAAAAAGCTGGGACTGGAAGACTGAAGCCAAACTGCGAAATTCGCGCAAGGCGCGAAAGGGGATGGAGAAAGAGACCGGGACGGGGGCCCGCCGCCGCCAAGGTTTTGGCGGACAAGCGTCCCGGCTCCACTTGGAGAAGGCGCGCCCTGAACCTCTCGCGACCCCGCATCCAAAGGTAGGGCGGGTTGGCCCAACCCGCCGCGGTTTTCCGATCCCGGCGACTTGGGCCAAGTCGCCCTACCTGCCGGATTTTCAGGACCTGGACCTTGAGCCGCGATTAATCGCCAAGGGGGCTATTCCGGCGCGGGGGCTTGGCCGTTGTTGAGGGACAGGTAGCGGTAGAGGCGGCGGTAGTAGCCGTCCTGCCGCAAGAGTTCGTCGTGGGTGCCTTGGGCGACCAGCTTGCCTTGGTACAGCACCAGGATGCGGTGGGCATGGCGGATGGTGGAGAGCCGGTGGGCGATGATGATGCCGGTGCGGTTCTTCATGACGCGGCGGATGGCGTCCTGGATCAGGGCCTCGGTTTCGCTGTCCACGTTGGCGGTGGCTTCGTCGAGGATGAGGAGGGCGTTGCGGTTCTGGGCCATGGCGCGCGCGAGCGCCAGGAGCTGCTTCTGGCCGGCGGAGAGCCCCCCGCCCCGCTCGTTGAGCACCGTGTCGTAGCCGTGGGGCAGCTTGCGGATGAAGCCGTCCGCGTTCGCGTAGCGCGCGGCGTCCTCGATGGTGGCCCGGGAAATGGCCGGATCCAGCAGCCCGACGTTGTCGGCGACGGACGCCGAAAAGATGAACGGTTCCTGCATGACGGCGCCGATCCGGCGGCGCAGGTCGTGGCGCCGGACGGAGCGGAGGTCGATGCCGCCGATGGAAATGCCCCCCTGCTGGACGTCGTAGAACCGCAGGAGCAGGTTGATGAGCGTGGTTTTGCCCGAGCCGGTGGCCCCGACGATGGCCACGGTCTCGCCGGGCTCGATCCGGAACGAGACGTCGCGCAGGACCCAATTTTCCTCCACGTAGGCGAAATGCACGTGCTCGAACGCGATGGGGCCCGCCGCCGGAAGCGGGACGGGCGCGGGGGGATCGGGGATCCGCTGGGGCTCCTCGAGCAGCTCGAAGATCCGCTCGCTGGCGGCGAGGGCCTGCTGCAGCATGCCGGCGCGGTTGGACAGGCCGTCCAGCGGCCGGAAGAAGTCGCGGACATAGGTCAGGAAGGCGATCAGGACGCCGAGGGTGACCGCCCCGTAACCGGAGAGGATGCACGCGCCGCCGACGCCCAGCACCAGGATGGTGGCGACCGCCTGGGCGAAGTCGAGGACGGGAAAATAGAAGCTGAACCAGCGGACTTCGAGAAAGCACGCATCCCGCATGATTCCGTTGAGCCGGGCAAACCGCTCGCGGATGGTCGGTTCGCGCCCGAAGAGCTGGATGGTGGCCATGCCCGCGAGGGCTTCCTGGGCGTTAGTGTTCAGGGCCGATTGCGCCCGCCGGATCTCGCGGTTGGCGATCCGCACGCGCGTGTTGGAAAACAGGAACGCCGCCGCCATGAACGGGATGATCAGGAAAAGCGCTAGCGACAGGACGGGGCTGACGTAGATCATGAAAACGAACACACCGAGGATCTGGAACACGTCCGCCACGGCCCCCACGACGCCGTCCGAAACGAACCGCTGCAGGGTATCCACGTCGGACGTCACCCGCGTCATCAGGCGGCCGACGGGCGTGCGGTCGAAATACTGGAGATGCAGATCCAGGGCCTTGCGGAAGACGTCGTGCCGGATGTCGCGGACGACCCCCGCCCCCATCCGGGCGGCGACGATGGCGTGGAGATAGCGCAGTACGAGGCTGGCCAGGCTGATTCCGAAAAAGAGCGCGCCCGTGCGCAAGAGGCCGTTCACGCGGACGTCCAGGGCGAGGGTCGCATCGCCGATCCACTGGTCGACGGCGTTCCGGATGAGCACTGGCGGGACGTTCATGCCCACGCTGCCCAGGATGGTCAGGACCAAAATCGCGCCCATGACGCCCCGGTAAGGCCGGGTATAGACCAACAGCCGGCGCAGCAGGCGAAACGTCTCGCGCGCGCTCGGGATCTTGGTTTCCGGGGTGGGATTCATCGCATCAGAGAACGGCGGCCAGTTGCTGCATTTCGTGCAGACGGCGGTAGTAGCCGGGTTGCCGGATCAATTCCGCATGGGTGCCCTGCTGGGTGACGCGCCCGTTTTCCAGCACCCAGATCACGTCCATGGTCACCAGGGTGCTGACCCGGTGGCTGACCAGCAGCGTCGTGCGCGTCGAAAAGACCGGCTGCAGCTTGCGCAGGATGGCCGCTTCCGTTTCGGTGTCCACCGACGCCAGCACGTCGTCGAGGATCAGCAGGTCCGGATTGCGCGCGAGCGCGCGGCCGATGGAGGTGCGCTGGCGCTGGCCGCCGGACAGGGAGACGCCCCGCTCGCCCACCAGCGTCTCGTACTGCCGGGGCAGTTGCTCCACGTCGGCGTGGAGATGGGCGACGTCCGCCGCCGCCAGAATGGTTGCTTCGGTCGGGTCCCGCGTTCCGAACGCGATGTTGTTGGCCATCGAATCGGAAAACAGCATGGGTTCCTGCTCGGCCATGCCGATCCGGCCCCGGAGGTCCGCCAGCGGGATCTCGCGCACGTCGCGCCCGCCGATGCGGACCGCGCCGGACGAGACGTCCCACAGGCGCGGCAGCAGGGAAACCAGCACGGTTTTCCCGCTGCCGGTCGGCCCGGTGATGCCCACGCGGGTGCCCTCCGGAACGGCCAGGCAGACGTCGTCCAGCAGCGTCGCGCCCCCCGCCTTCAGCGTGACGTGGTCGAACACGACGTCGCCGCCGGCGGGCGCGGAGGCCGCGGTTTCGGACACCGGATCGGCGATGGCCGGTTCGCGCTCCAGGACCTCGCGGATGCGCTCCCAGCTCGCCCACGAGCGCTGGAGGAGACTGATCACCCAGCCCAGCGAGAGCAAGGGCCACTGCATGTAGAGCAGATATTGGTTGAACTGCACGAATTCGCCCAGGGTGAGGCGCCCCTGGATGACCAAGCGCCCCCCCGCCAGCAGGACCAGCACCGAACTCAGCGTGAACCAAAACGCGGCGAACGGATGGGTGCCTTCATGGACGTAGGCCAAGCGCAGGTTTTCCGTCCTGAGCCGTTCGTTCTTGTTCCGGAACAGATCGAGCCAGCGCGGCTCCACCGCGAACGATTTCAGCGTCTGGATCCCGGTGAAGGTCTCCTGGTTGAAGCTCGCCATCTCCGAGAGCTGTTCCTGGACGGCGAGATGTCCCTTTTTGATCCGCCGCGCGAACCACGTGAAGCTCCCGATCATCAGGGGCACCAGGATCAGGACCATCCCGGCCAGCGGGGCGTTGAGAGTGAACATGACGCCGAACGTCAGGAGGAACACGAAAACCATGCGGGCGTTCTGCATCAGCCCCTGGCCGATGCCCATGCCGATGGAGCGGACGTCCGACGACAAGCGGTTCATCAGGTCGCCGGTATGCTGCGCGCGAAAGAATCCGCGGTCCAGCCGGGTCAGGTGGTCGAACAAATCGCCGCGGATGGCGGTTTCCACGGCATGGCCCACGCGGAGCGGGAGCTGGCGCATCCAGAACGAAAGCGCCGCCGAAACGAGCGTGGCCCCGCCGTACGCGCCCAGCCAGGCCCAGAGCTCCCGGCGCGCCAGCGTGCCGGCCGTCAGGCCGTCGATCACGACGCGCGAGATGAAGGGGATGCCGACGCTGAACGCGACCGTGAACAGCGACAGGCCAACGCCCCACAGGATCG